>JAQCTH010000013.1 GCA_027686065.1 Clostridiaceae bacterium AF10-41 | reverse complement strand
GGATTTCTACAAAATGTTAAATATTATTTTTATAACATTTTTATATCAAATATTATTTTTACCTAGAAGTATTAATTTTATCCAAGTAATAAATTTGTTATTTATTTTTTATAATTTTTCTCACATAAAAAATAGAGAAAGCAAATCTGCTTTCTCTATTTTTATGGAATTTTTCATTACGATTAAAATAATAATATATTTTTATACTATTATTTTAATTCAAAAGAATTACAATCTGTACATTTTGGTTCTGTTGGATTTTTTTCATGAGTTCCAACTTCAATCATTGATAATGTACAATATCTTTCATTTGCATTATTGTACTTACATTGTTCAACTGTACATTTTATATTTGGATTTTTATTCATTATAATCACCACCTTACGAACTTATTATTTACTTTTAAATAGATACTATTCATAGAAAATAATAGATTTAAAGTGATGATATTCAATTATTCTTTCTAATCCTTTATTTCACATTAAATTTATGAAATTTAGAATTCCTTTGCAATTTCCTTTGCTTCTTCAATTGCTTTATTAACAATTGCTTCTACATCCATTCCTTGTACATCAAGATTTTCTGCTGCAACACTCTTAATATCCTTTACTCCAAAGAAGCCTAATATTGTTCTTAAGTATCTTTCTCCCATTTCAAATTGTGAAGTTACTGGGTTTGTATAATCTCCACCTCTTCCTGAAACTATAATAGCTTTAGTAGCCTTACATATTCCAACTGGGCCATTTGCAGTATATTTAAAAGTTATTCCAGTTACACTTGTATAATCAAAATAAGCTTTTACTATTGCTGGAACACCTAAATTCCACATTGGTGCTGCAATAACAATTTTATCAGCTTCTGCCATTTGATAAGCATATTTTAATATTGGGTGATTTTTACTTTCTTCAGTTTTTTCACCAAATACTGATTGTAAATCATCTAGTCTTAAAAAATCTATTTTTTCATTATATAAATCTAAAACTATAATTTCATCATTTGGATTATTCTTTTTATATTCTTCAATAAAACTATCTGATACCCTAAATGTTCTTGATTGTCCCTCTGGTTTAATATTTGCTTTTACATATAGTACTTTACTCATGTCTTCCTCCTAATTTCAATTAATGCATATAATCTGCATTTAATTTTTTATAATTCTATAATATAAATATTAAAGTATTTCAGAATATTTTTCAAGAAATAATTATCAATTAATAATAATTATTTCTTTTGTCTTTTATTTAATACTTAACAAATATATTATTTCCCTTCTATATGCAAAATATTATAATAATTCACTAGTTTTAAAAGGGAACAAGTGTCAGGTAACAGGAAACAAGTAGCAGATAATATATAATTTAATTTGGATAAGCAAAATTATATACTATTCTCCATAAACTTTTTTCTTCAACGCCAGTCCTGCCTTAGTTACTGCAACTCCACCAAGAGCTGTTTCTCTTAATTCAGCTGGTAAGCTTCTTCCTACCTTATACATTGCTGATACAGTGTCATCAAAAGGTATTTTTGATTCTACCCCTGCCATAACTAAGTCAACTGTACATAAGGCACTTATAGCTCCTGAAGCATTTCTTTTAGCACATGGAATTTCAACTAATCCTGCAACTGGATCACAAACTAATCCTAGTATATTTTTAAACACTATTGCTCCTGCATCTAATGACATTTTTGGTGTTCCACCCATCATTTCTACAACAGCTGCTGCTGCCATTGCTGAGGCTGATCCACATTCTGCTTGGCATCCACCTTCTGCTCCTGCAAATGTAGCGTTTCTTCCTATAATCATTCCAACTGCTGCCGCTGCAAATAATGCTTTCATTAGTTCTTCGTCATTTTTATTAAGTTTTTCTCCTGCTGTCAATATTACTGCAGGCAAAATTCCACATGATCCTGCTGTAGGGCAAGCAACTATTTTTCCCATAGATGCATTAACTTCTGAGGATGAAAGTGCCATGGACATTGCTAAAACCATAGTGTCTCCTGTTAAGGAATTTCCTGATTTTAAGTATTGCTGCATTTTATATGCATCTCCACCTATTAAACCACTAACTGAAAATATTTCTTTTTCTCTTGCTTCTGATGCTGCATCTTTCATAACATCTAATGTTTTTTTCATTTTTAAAAATACTTCTTCTCTTGATAAATCATTATCTTCCATTTCTCTTATTATTGCATACTCACTTAATGAAATTGACTGCTCTTCACATATATGTATAAGTTCTTCTCCTGATTTTGCTATGTCCAAACTACTCACCTTCTTCCACTTTATTTATAAGTATTACTTGTTCTATTCCTTCAACAGCTTTAATTTCTTCAATTAAATCCTTTGAAATTTTACTATCTACTTCAAAGGTCATAGTAGCATTTTTTCCTTTTTGACTTCTTCCTAAATTTAAAAAGGCTATATTAATTTTATGACTATATAAGATATTAGTTACTTTCGCTACAGTTCCAGGTATATCTTTATGTGAAGTTATTATAGTAGCATATGCTCCAGTAAATTTAACTTTATTTCCGTTTATTTCGACTATCTCGATATTTCCTCCACCTACTGAACTTCCTATAACATCACAACTTTTTCCCTTTTTACACTTCATTAAAAATCTAACAGTATTAGGATGATAATCCCCTAAATCTTCATCCCTAAATGTTATTTTTATTCTCTTTTCTTTTGCAATTTCAAGAGAATCTCTAAGCCTTTTATCTGATGGATCCATTTCCATTATTCCTGCAACTAAAGCTCTATCTGTACCATGGCCTTTATAGGTTTTGCCAAAAGATCCATGTAATAAAAAAGTAACTTCTACAATTTCATCCCCTGCAATTGCACGTGCAACTTTACCTAATCTTGCTGCCCCTGCTGTATGTGAAGAAGAGGGTCCTACCATTATAGGTCCCAATATATCAAAAACACCCATGCTACTCATTGTTACCTCCATTTTCCAGTTGAAAGCTAATAATTAATAATCATATCAGCACCATCCACTGGCTTCATCTTTTTTTATTGTCAGAAATATTATATATATGTTTCTATTAATAATCTATATAATAGACAATATATATCTATTAAATATAGCCTAATTTAAGCAAAAAAATAAATTAGTTAATACATATCAATAAATTAATTAAAAAGCTTTACTAAACTGATATTATATATTTTTATTAAATATGGACTTTCTTTAAAATAAATATCGTATTTTTTCTTATTCTTTATAAATTGAATATCTGTTACATAATCACTTTGTTTTCTTACCTTAATTTCATCTATTTCATGTTTTTTATACTTTAATATATTATTTTTTCTTATGACTTCAAGTTCATTTATATCAATATTATAAATAATATTATTCCTATTAGAGCTTCTATAAAAATAAGCTATTATAACTAAAATAGGAATCATCACTAATAACATTATTTCTAATCTAAATCTCATAATATTTGTTATCATATACGGTATCCACCAGATAAAAATTGATAAACTTTGGTTTGTAATTTTAGTATAATTAAATAATATATTTTCTTTATTTAATTCTCTTCTTAACTCATCAAGCTTACTTCTTTCACTCCATAAAAGCGAATTTATACTAATAGAATAAACTCTACCGCTATAAGTTAACATTCCCAAAACACTTTCATCATAAAATATACTTCTAATATCACTCTTTTTTATAACATACTTCTTAAATAACTTTTTATAAATAACATTACTATCATTTACCTCTAAAATTACTTTCCCATAATCGCTTTTTAATACCATAAAAACCCCCAAGTTTATTTCAGTTCACAGTTTACAGTTCACAATTCACAGTTTTCTCTGATTGTTAATTAATAACTGTGCACTGTATCTTGTGAACTGTGACCTAATCTAAATATTAGTATTTATAAAACACGCTTCCTCCAATGAATTCTCGTAGGATACTATTGGTTGGAACATAATCTTTATCTATTTCTTTAAAAAATCCTAAGAAAGATTTTAATCTGCTTGCTTCTAAATACACTGGACTATCTTCACTAATTTTATCTAACTCTTCTAAAGCATATTTTTTTAATACACATAATTCATAAACTAAGGTAGAGTTAAACATTACATCTGCTTCTTCTTGAAAAACGAAAATATTTTTTTCCTCACCTCTTCTAATAGATGGCCACATCTTTAATGTATCCTCTCCCCCATATCCTCTTGATAAGTAATCTCTAACTATTCTTCTTACTCTTCTTATATCTGTTGTTGCAATTCTATTATGATTATCAAGATTTAATTGTGTTAATGCTGATATATATATTTTAAATTTCTGCTTATCTGAAATAGATGATGTTAAAATAGGATTTAATCCATGAATTCCTTCTATTAACAGAACTCCATTACTTGGAAGAATAAGTTTATGATCTATCCACTCCCTTTCTCCTTTTCTGAAATTATACCTTGGAATTTCTACTTCTTCTCCCTTTAACAAACTGCATAAATGTTTATTAAATAAATCTAAATCTAATGAATATACACTTTCAAAATCATATTCTCCATTTTCATCCTTTGGAGTATGATCTCTATCTACAAAGTAATCATCTAACGATATAGGAATTGGCACGTACCCATTTACTCTAAGTTGCACTGATAATCTATTAGCAAAGGTTGTTTTACCAGATGAACTTGGTCCTGCTATTAATACAACTTTTGTTTCTTTTCTTTCATTTATCATATCTGCTATTTGAGCAATTTTCTTTTCATGAAGGGCTTCTGAAACCATAACTAAATCTCTGAATTCTTTATTTTCTACTTTATCATTTAATGAACCAACTTCACCAACTTCTAAAATATTAAGCCATCTTTCTGTTTCTATAAATATTTGAGACAACTTCCTATTTTCCTTAAAATCTGCTACAACATTTAAATCATTCTTTTTAGGATATCTTAATACAAAGCCTGGTTCATAATACATTAAATCAAAAGCTTTTATAATTCCTGTTGAATATGCCATCTGGCCATAAAAGTAATCATACCTTCCATCTAATTCATATAACTTAACATTTTCAAAATTTACATGATTCAATAATGAAACCTTATCCTCCATGCCATATCCTTTAAATATTTCAATAGCTTTTTCTCTTTTAACTTTTATTCTTTTTATTGGAACATCTGCATCTATAAGCTCCTTCATTCGAATCTTTATCTTATTTATATCTTCCTTATTTAATACTTCTTCCTTATGAAGCTCACCAAATACACCGTCTCCAATGCTATGCTCAATTGTTATAATTGAATTATCATAAAGATCTAATGTAGCTTTTATAAAAATAAATTGAAGAGTTCTAGTATAAATTTTGTATCCTATTGGACTATCAAATTCTATTAATTCTATCTTTCCATCTCTATATATTTCACGAAATAGTTCATAATAATCTTTGTCCAATCTGCATAATGCTATTTTAGTTGAATCAATATTTAAAAACTTTTCTATAAATTCTTTATAAGTAGTTCCTTCATTAACCAAATGTTCTTTGTCTTTATAAATTATTTTAAAAGTATTCATTCCTCGTCCTCCTTGAAATAAACTTTGTCAATATTTTCTAAACATCTTTATTTAATATTATATACTGTATATAAAAAAAATCTATAAAAATTCCTACTATATTAATCTTTATTAATATAAGAATAAACTTTTTAATTTATACGAATACTATGTTTTATGAGGTGATTTTACATGTTTATTGTACTAATAAGAACCATTTTTCTTTATGCTTTAGTAATACTTGTGATTAGATTAATGGGAAAGAGACAAATAGGTGAATTACAACCTTATGAATTTGTAATTACTATAATGATTTCAGACTTAGCTGCTTTACCTATGCAAGATACAAGATTACCTTTAATATTAGGAATTATACCTATTATTACTTTACTATTTATAAAAACAGTGTTATCTATAGTTCAATTAAAAAGTCAAAAGGCTAGAAAAATTTTAGAAGGTGAACCTTGTATATTAATTGCTAGAGGTAAAATAAGTTTTGAAACATTAAGAAAACAACAAATTAATTTAGATGAACTAATGGAAGAAATACGACTTGCTGGATATTTTGATTTAAGCGAAATAGAATTTGGAATATTAGAAAATAACGGTCAAATGTCATTTTTAACTTCAGATAAATCTAATAAGGATTCTTCTAATAATAAAACTAATAATAAAGGTAACGAAGTTAAACCTCAATTACCAGTCATCTACATACTAGATGGTAAAATAAATAAAAATGCTTTAACATCTTGTGGTAAAACTGATGATTGGGTTAAAAGTCAATTAAAAAAACACAATATAAATTCAATTAAAAATGTTTTAATTGCAATGACAGATACAAATGGTAAATTTGTTTGCCAATTACATAATAATAAGGGGGTAAAATAATGAAAAATAGTGTTATTTCTGTACTCCTTTTTATAGTATTAGTTTTTTCATTACTATTTCTTAACAATAAATTTGTGTCTCTTTGCGATGATATAATTATTAAATGTGAAGAAATTGAAGTTTTACTAGATGATAAAAATGAATTATTAGCATATGAAACTTCAGTTGAGTTGTTAGAATTTATAAAAGAAAGAGCTTCAATTCCTGCTATATACTTAAATCATGCAGATTATGATTTTCTTATGAATGAATCTTTAAAACTCTCTCTTTATATAAAGGGAGAGGATAAAGCTGAATCCTTAGCAACTCTCCATGTACTAAGATATACTGCTGAACATCTAAAAAACTTACAAAAACCTGATATTAAAAACTTACTTTAAGCCTCAATATAATTTCACAAAACTTATTTAACATAATTTAATTATACTATAGCAAATCTAAGAATAAATTTGCTATAGTTTTTTGTTTATATTCACTATTCATTATAAAAATTCATCATTTCATATAAAAAACCTGTATTTTTTAATTTTTATACATAAATATTGAATAATTATAAAATTTCTTATTGCATAATTATACCTTAAGTCGTATAATTATAAACGTAGCTTTTATTGGATTATAAAGCAATTATTAAATATACTGATTTTATTTGGTAATAAAAAAGTTATAAATATATAAGGGGGCTTAATTATATGAAAAAATTTAACAAAGTTGTACTAGCTTATTCTGGAGGTCTTGATACTTCAATAATCATTTCTTGGCTTAAAGAAAATTATGGCTGCGAAGTTATTGCTGTTGTTGGAAATGTTGGACAAAAAGATGAATTAATAGGCTTAGAAGAAAAAGCAATTAAAACTGGGGCATCAAAGTGTTATATTGAAGATTTAACTTCTGAATTTGTTAATGATTATATTTTTCCAACTATTCAAGCTAATGCAATTTATGAAGGAAAATATCTTTTAGGAACTTCTTTTGCAAGACCTATTATAGGAAAAAGGTTAGTTGAAATTGCACTTTCTGAAGGCGCAGATGCAATTTGCCATGGTTGTACTGGTAAAGGAAATGACCAAGTTAGATTTGAACTTGCTGTTAAAGCCTTTGCACCAAATATGGATATTATAGCTCCTTGGAGAATTTGGGATATTAAATCAAGAGAAGAAGAAATAGAATATGCTTTAGACAGAAAGATTCCTATTTCAATAAATTATGAAACTAATTATAGTAAAGATAAAAATTTATGGCATTTAAGTCATGAAGGTTTAGATTTGGAAGATCCAAATAATGAGCCTAAATATGATAAAATCTTAGAATTATCTAATACTTTAGAAAATGCTCCAGATAAAGCAACATATATTACGTTAAAATTTGAAAAAGGTATTCCAGTTGCACTAAATGGTGAAGAATTAGATGGAGTTACATTAATAGAAAAACTTAATAAAATTGGTGGAGAAAATGCTATTGGAATAATTGATATGGTTGAAAATAGATTAGTTGGAATGAAATCAAGAGGCGTCTATGAAACTCCAGGTGGAACTATCTTATACAGAGCTCACAAAGATCTTGAAGAAATTTGTCTTGATAAAGAGACATCCCATTATAAAGATTTAGTTGCTTTAAAATTTGCAGAATTAGTTTACAATGGCCAATGGTTTACTCCTCTTAGAGAAGCTCTTTCAGCCTTTATAAATAAAACTCAAGAAACTGTAAGTGGCGAAGTAAATCTTAAATTATATAAAGGAAATATAGTTAATGCTGGAATGACATCTCCTTATTCATTATATAGTGAAGAATATGCAACCTTTGGTGAAGATGCCGTATATGATCAAAAAGACTCTGCTGGTTTTATAAATTTATTTGGACTACCTATAACTGTTAAGGCAAAAATGAATGAAACTTTAAAGAAAGCTGGTAAATAAAATGAAGCTTTGGGGTGGACGTTTTGAAAAAGGAGTTAATTCTTTAGTTAATGACTTTAATTCATCAATTAGAATAGATTCAAGAATGTATAAAGAAGATATTCTTGGTAGCTTAGCCCATGTAAAAATGTTAGGAAAACAAGATATTATTTCTAATGAAGATAGTATAAAAATAGCAGAAGGTTTAGAAACAATTTTAAAAAGATTAGAAAATGGAGTTATAAAAATTAATGAAGCATCTGAGGATATTCATAGCTTTATAGAGGAAACTTTAACTTATTATATAGGTGAAGAAGGTAAAAAGCTTCACACTGGAAGAAGTAGAAATGATCAGGTTACCTTAGATACTAAGCTATATCTAAAAAAATATCTTATAAATATTGCAAATGATATTATTTCGCTTCAAGAAACACTTTATAAAAAGGCAAAAGAGAATATTTATACTATAATGCCTGGATATACTCATATGCAAAAAGCACAACCAATTACATTTGCTCATCACCTTCTTGCTTATTCTGAAATGTTTAAAAGGGATTTAAGCAGGTTACTTGATTGCTATAAAAGATTAGATGAAATGCCTTTAGGAAGTGGAGCTCTTGCAACTTCTACTTATAATATAGACAGGCTTTCAGTAGCAAAGGATTTAGGCTTTTCTTCTATTACACTAAACAGCTTAGATTCTGTTTCTGATAGGGATTATGCAATAGAATCATTATCTAATTTATCTATGATAATGATGCATCTATCAAGATTTTCTGAAGAAATTATTATTTGGGCTACTAACGAATTTAATTTTATAGAGTTATCTGATGAATATAGTACAGGCAGTAGTATTATGCCGCAAAAGAAAAATCCAGATGTTGCAGAACTAGTAAGAGGTAAAACAGGAAGAGTTTATGGAGACTTAATAACCCTTCTTACTGTTATGAAGGGACTTCCGCTAGCTTATAATAAAGACATGCAAGAAGATAAAGAAGCATTATTTGATGCTTTAGATACAGTAACCATATCTATTAGGACCTTTAATGGAATGTTAGATACCTTAAAAATTAATAAAGAAACTATGAAAAAAGGTGCTTCTATGGGATTTACAAATGCTACAGATGTTGCTGATTATTTAGTGAAAAATAATGTCCCCTTTAGAACTGCTCATGAAATAGTTGGTGAAATAGTTCTTTATTGTATAAAAGAAAATATTGCAATTGATGATCTTTCATTAGATAAGCTTAAGGAGTTTTCTCTTGTGTTTAAAGAAGACATATATGAAGCAATTAGTTTAACAACTTGTGTTGAAGAAAGAAAAGTATTAGGTGGACCTAGCTCTTCTTCAGTTAAAATACAGCTAGATTTACTTTTAAAATCAATAGAAAGTACTAAGGAGGCATTACAATGCTTAAAGTAGGAATAATTGGTGCAACTGGATATGTAGGCGCTGAATTAATTAGACTTTTACTAAATCATTCTAAAGTTACTATTGAAGCTATAAGTTCAATTTCTTATGAAGGTGAAGAAATTTCTTCTATATATAAAAACTTTTATGGAGTTACAAACTTAATATGTGAAAATCAAGAAGAAGTTATAGAAAAATGTGATGTAATATTTGCTGCTTTGCCTCATGGGCTTAGTGAAGAAATTGCAGAACTTGTTAATAAAAATAATAAAATTCTTATAGATCTTGGAGCTGATTTTAGATTAAACAATGAATATGAGTATGAAAGATGGTATGGAAAAAAGTTTTTATATAAGAATCTTCACAAAAGTAGCATTTATGCCCTTCCAGAGCATAATAGAGAAAAAATTAAAGAACATAAAATAATTGCTAATCCTGGATGCTATCCAACATCAATAGAGCTTGGATTAATGCCATTATTAAAAAATTCATTAATCAAAGTAGATAATATAATATGTGATTCAAAATCTGGAGCTACTGGGGCTGGTAGAGGACTTACTTTAAAATCCCATTATGCAGAATTAAACGAAAACTTCTCTCCATATGGAATAGGAAGTCATAGACATATCCCGGAAATAGAACAATGTCTTTCAGATATAGCTGAGGAAGAAGTAAAAATAACTTTTACCCCTCACCTACTTCCAATAAATAGAGGTATTTTATCAACAATTTATTGTACTCCAAATAAAGAAGTTAATATTAAAGAAATTCATAAATTATACTGTGATTTTTATAAAAATGAACCCTTTATAAATGTTCTTGAACTTGGAAATACAGCTTCTATTAAAGATGTTAAATATACTAACAATTGTAATATATCACTCCACTTAAACCATAGAGGTGATGGTTTAATAATAGTAAGTACCATAGACAATATGATAAAAGGTGCTGCAGGACAAGCAATTCAAAATATGAATATAATCATGGGATTTGGAGAAAGCGATGGGCTTAACTTAGTTGCTTGGGGCAACTAATTCAGCTCACAGTTCACAATTCACAGTTCACAGTTATTTTTTCAGTTGATTCTTTACAACTGTGAATTGCTAACTAAATAAAAAGGGGGTTTTTCAATTGCAATTAATAAATAACAAAGGTATTACTGCTCCTCAAGGTTTCCTTGCATCTGGAATCCATTGCGGGCTTAAAAAGAATAATTTAAAGCTAGATTTAGCCCTTATATATTCAAATGTTCCAGCTACTTCTGCTGGTATTTATACAAAAAATAAGGTTAAAGGAGCTCCTATCTATATAACTAAAGATCATCTATCAAATAAAAAAGCTCAAGCTATCATAATAAATAGTGGAAATGCTAATACCTGTAATGGTGAAGATGGCTTAGCTAAAGCTAAAAAAATGACTGAACTTCAAGCTAAAGCTCTTAAATTAAAAGCTAACGATGTTTTAGTTGCATCTACAGGGGTAATAGGCATCCCTCTTAATATAGATGCTATAAAAAATGGCATACCATTACTTACTGAAAGATTATCTGAGGATGGCAATGAAGATGCTGCAACTGCAATAATGACAACAGACACATACAAAAAACAACTAGCTTTTGAATTTACTATTGATGATAAAAAAATAACTATAGGTGCAATGGCAAAAGGTTCTGGAATGATAGAACCAAACATGGGTACAATGCTTTCATTTATAACTACTGATTTGAATATTTCCGGGGAAATGCTTCAAGAGGCTTTAAAGGAAAGTACTAAAATTAGCTATAACAGAGTAAGTGTTGATGGAGATACTAGCACAAATGATATGGTATTAGTAATGGCTAACGGATTAGCCAATAATAAAAAAATCCAAGAAAAAGATTCTAATTACTACTTATTTTTAGAGGTTTTAAATACTCTTAATATAACTTTAGCAAAAATGATAGCTAAAGATGGTGAAGGCGCTAGTAAACTAATTGAATGTATAGTTTACAATACTAAATCACTTAAAGATGCTGAAGTATTGTCTAAAAGTGTTATTAATTCACCATTAGTAAAAACAGCTATCTTTGGAAGTGATGCTAATTGGGGGCGAATTTTATGTGCTCTTGGATATTCTGGTATAAACATAGATCCTAATAAAGTAGATTTATCATTTAAAAGTTCAGTAGGAATAATAGATGTTTGCAAAGGTGGCATGGGATTATCCTTTGATGAGGTAAAAGCAAAAGAAATATTATTAAATGATGAAATAACTATTTATATAAATATGAATACTGGTCAATATTCTTCTACAGCTTGGGGCTGTGATTTAAGCTATGACTATGTAAAAATCAATGGCGATTATAGAAGCTAAAGAAAGGTGTGTATATTTTGAACTACATTGAACATGCAAAAGTATTAACACAAGCACTACCATATATTCAATCTTTATCTGGAAAAATAGTCGTAATAAAATACGGTGGAAATGCAATGACAAGTGATGAACTTAGAAAAAGTGTAGCAACTGATATTGTTTTACTTCAATGTGTTGGTATAAAACCAGTTATAGTTCATGGTGGAGGTCCACATATATCAGAATTCCTAAATAAAATAGGAAAAGAAAGTAAGTTTATTGATGGGCTTAGATACACAGACAATGAAACTGTAGAAATTGTAAAGATGGTCTTAGGTGGGAAAGTTAATAAAGACTTAGTTAGCTTAATAGAAAGCACAGGTGGAAAAGCACTTGGTCTTTGTGGTATGGATGGTTCCTTTATCAAAGCTAAAAAAATGGAGAAATCTATAGATCTTGGCTATGTTGGGGAGATAACTGATATAGATACAAATATTATAAATACAGCTATTAATTCTGGTTACATTCCTGTAATAGGTTCAGTTGCAATAAGCGAAAATTGTACACAAGCATATAACATCAATGCTGATATCTGTGCTTCAAAGATATCAGCAGCTCTAAAAGCTGAAAAATTAGTATTACTTACAAATGTACCTGGACTAATGCTGGATCCAAGTGATGAATCCACATTAATATCATCTTTAAGACCACATGAGGTGAAAAAACTACAAATGGACGGAATAATAAAAAATGGAATGATTCCTAAAATAGATTGCTGTGTAGAAGCTGTAAGAATGGGAGTGAAAAAGGCACATATAATAGATGGCACACTTCCCCACTCAATACTATTAGAACTTCTTTCAAAAGAAGGTATAGGAACAATGATATATTAGGAGGTTTTTATATGTTAACTAGTTTGTCTTTAATGTCTACTTACTCATATCTACCTGTAAATTTAATTAAAGGAAATGGATGTTTTCTTTATGATGATAAAAACAATGAATATTTAGATTTTACAAGTGGAATTGGTGTAAATAGTCTTGGTTATTGTAATTCAAAATGGGTTGAAGCCGTTAGTAATGCTGCTTCCACTTTACAACATATATCAAATATATTTTTAAATGAAACGACTTTGACACTAGCTAATAAAATAACTAGTCTATCTGATATGAGCAAAGTATTTTTTTGTAATTCAGGTGCAGAAGCTAATGAAGGTGCCATTAAATTGGCTAGAAAATATAGTTTTGATAAATATGGAAATAAAAGAAATAAAATATTAACTTTAAAAAAATCTTTTCATGGAAGAACATTAGCAACTTTAACAGCTACTGGACAAGATAAATTTCATAACTACTTCTTCCCTTTTGTTGAAGGTTTTGACTACTTTAGTGCAAATGATATAGAAGATTTTAAAGAAAAGCTTTCTAATGATGTTTGTGCAGTTATTATGGAATCAATTCAAGGTGAAGGTGGAGTTTATCCCCTTGATTACGAATTTGTAAATGAAGTTTATGAAACCTGTAAAAAACAAGATGTTCTTGTAATCTTTGATGAAGTTCAATGTGGAATAGGGCGAACTGGAAAGTTATTTGGATATGAACATTATAATATCAAACCTGATATTGTAACTATGGCTAAAGGACTTGGAGCTGGATTACCTATTGGAGGATTTTTATGTAATGAAAATTTATCAAATGTTTTCAAAGCTGGTGATCACGGTACAACCTTTGGTGGAAATCCAGTAGCTTGCGCTGGTGCATTAGTAGTTTTAAATAATATATGTACCCAAGAGAAACTAAATGAAATCACTGAAAATGGTGAGTATCTTATGACTTCACTAAAAAATATAAATTCTAATTTAATTAAAGATATAAGAGGCAAAGGACTGATGATAGGAATAGAAACAGAAATACCATCATCAGAAATACAACAAAAGGCATTAGAAAAAGGACTTCTACTACTAACCGCTGGCAAAAACGTAGTTAGACTACTTCCACCTCTTATAATAACAAAAGAAGAAATTAAGAAAGCAGTGGAAATACTAAAATCAATTTTTATTTAATTCACAACTGTAAAAAAAATTGTGAAGTAATTTATACAGTTCACAGCGCACAGTTCACAGTTGTTTTGATTTTATAGGTAACAGGTGTCAGGTAACAGGTAACAGGCTCAATTATAGTTTGCTACACTTAACTAAATTTTAATGTCACTCACCAATTATTTTTACAAATAACTTAATTTATTATTAATTTAAATTCTTAATATAAGTTGGCGAAGGTAAATAGAATATGTGAAATAAGCATATAGCGAGAAATTAGAAGTACTTGGTGAAGGAAGAACTACTATGCCTTAGTGTTGTTGGTTTGTCTGAGCGCAGTGAGTTCAACCAAAACTCTTGGCATAGCAGTTCTCCGATCCTAGTACTTCTTTTCGTAGCTATTTAGCTTATGAAACATATCTATTTATCGTAGCCTTTATATTCGCATTTTATATCAATTGTTAATAAAAAAAAGGGGGGCTTTTAATGAATAAAGACTTATTAAAAATGGAGGATTTATCTAAAGATGAAATTCTTGATATTTTAAATCTTGGGGATCAATTAAAATATGAATTAAAGCATAATATTACGCATCATCATCTTAAAGGAAAAACACTTGGAATGATTTTTGAAAAATCTTCAACTAGGACTAGGGTTTCTTTTGAGGTGGGTATGTACCAACTCGGAGGTTACCCGTTATTTTTAAGTTCAAATGATTTACAAATTGGACGTGGAGAACCTATTCAAGATACTGCTCGGGTATTATCTAGGTATCTAAATGGAATAATGATAAGAACATTCTCACAAAACGAAGTAGAAAGTTTAGCTGAATGTTCAAATATTCCTATAATAAATGGGCTTACGGATGATGAACACCCGTGTCAAGTATTAGCTGATTTAATGACTATACGAGAAAAGAAAAATATTTTAGATGGCTTAAAGGTTGCTTATATAGGGGATGGAAATAATATGTCTCAATCTCTTCTTATTGGATGCTTAACTGTTGGAATGAATATTTCATTAGCCATACCTAATGGCTATGTATTAAAAAATTATTATATAGATAAAGGTAATGAAATTGCTAAAAATAATAATTTAACTTTTAAAATAGTTAATGATCCGAAAGACGCTATTGTAGATGCAGATGTAGTAATTACCGATGTTTGGGCAAGTATGGGAAAAGAAAAGGAAGTTAATGAAAGAATGATGGCTTTTAAAGGATATCAAGTTAATTCTGAACTTATGTCTCTTGCAAAAAGTGATGCTATTGTACTACATTGTTTACCTGCTCATAGAGAGGAAGAAATAACTGAAGAAATTCTTGAAAAACATTCAGATACAATTTTTGAGGAAGCTGAAAATAGACTCCATGTTCAAAAAGCAATATTAGTTAAACTTTTGAAATAAAATTTATTGAAAATGAAAGAATAAAAAATCACTAGACTTTGTATAAAGCCTATCTATTTAAGCTTGCCTGAAGTAGATGGGTTTTAATTCTTTTATTTTTAATTTTTTCATTTTTTGCATTATAATTTGCAGTCTTGCCAATCTTTAATATTTATTGTAGGATAGAAAATATCAAAGAATATTATATTATTAATTTCGTAAAATTAAATGTAGCCTTTGCTTAATTTTAATTGGAGGTGTATATTTTGGCAAAAAGAACTTTATTATCTGCAACCATGGTATTATTATTGCTTTTAAATAATAATATAGTATTTGCAGAACCTAATTCTTCGGAAACACAAGTAATCCAAGATAATAAAGTTAAATATGAACAATTGGATGAGGATACTTTGGAGCTAGATTCTGAAATAGCTAAATTAAATATTGAAATAGAAGGTCTTAATTCAAAGCTAGATGAAAATAACTCTGAAATCCAAGATACTGAAAATGAAATAACAACTATTACCCATAAAATTGAAGAAGCAAAGCTAGAAATTGAGGACAAGCAAAAAACTATTGATGGACGTGTTCGTTCTATGTATAAAAGTAATATGGCTACAGATATGATTGTTTATTTAATAACTTCCAAAAATATATTTGATATGTTGGATAGAGTCCAAACTATGAGTAAAATAATTTCAGTAGACAAAGAAATTATTTTAGAAGTAAACGAAAAAAAAGAATCTCTTGATAAAGATGCAATTGAAATTCAAAAAAAACAAGATAATTTGCTGCAATTAAAAAAATCTATTGAAACTAATTTAAATGAAGTCAATAGTAAAAAAGAAAATCAGCAAAAGCTTTTAGATGAATTAAATTCAAGAAAAGATGAAATTATGGCTATAATTGAAGCAAATGAGGAAAATTTAGTTTCTTATCCATTATCAATTATAAGCTCAAACTCTTCATCAATTTACGAAATTCAAAATGCTGTTAATACACTGCAATATATGTTACCTCAACTTAATAGTGATTATGTCATAGGTTTAGTAAATGTTGCTATTGATTCTGGTAATTATATAATTTCTTTAAACGAAAGTAATCAGACAACTTCCAATTCAGTGGAAAATCCCAGTGGGTATTTATCTACATATTCTATGGTTGCAACAGCCTATACTGGACATGGGTTTACCGCAATGGGCCTTAAGCCTGTCCGCGATCCTAATGGATTAAGCACAGTTGCTGTTGATCCAAAAGTTATTCCTTTAGGCTCTAAGGTTTATGTTGAAGGTTATGGCTATGCTATTGCTTCAGATACTGGTGGGGCAATTAAAGGAAATAAACTAGATGTTTATATGAATTCTAACGAAGACTGTTTTGCTTTTGGTAGAAGAACAGTTACCGTTAATCTTATTGCATATCCTGGACAATGGTAAAGTTTTGCGAAGTAAAATTTCTAGTTTGTAGTTCACAATTCACAGTTTCTTGGATAAAACAACTGTGAATTATGCTCCGTGCACTAAATAAATTACTTCGCAATTTATATAAGGGTTATTTGATGAGAAAACTAATTAATTTAATACTTCCAATGTTTCATTTGCTATCATCAACTCTTCATTTGTTGGTATTACATAAACCTTCACCTTAGACTTATCATTTGAAATTTTTGCTATTTCTCCTCTTATATTGTTTCTTTCATCATCAATTTCCACGCCTAAAAATTCTAAGCCTTTTAAACATTCTTTTCTGGTTGTTATGGAATTTTCACCAATTCCTGCTGTGAAAATAATTGCATCTACTCCACCCATATGAGCTGCATAGGCTGCTATTTGTCCTCTTATTCTATAATAGAAAATATCTAATGCGAGCTTTGCTCTTTTATTTCCTTCTAATGCAGACCTTTCCAGATCCCTGAAGTCAGAACTTATTCCTGATATCCCTAAAACTCCTGATTTCTTGTTTAAAGATTCATTTGCTTCCTCTACCGTATATCCACACTCTTCAATTAAAAAGGTAGATATTGAAGGATCTATATTTCCAGATCTTGTGCCCATAGCTATTCCGGCTAATGGCGTAAAACCCATGGATGTATCTATTGATCTTCCATTTTTTACAGCTGATATACTCGCTCCATTTCCTAAATGACAACTTACTATTTTCAAATCTTTTATACTTTGATTCATTATTTCACTTAATTTTTGAGATACATATTTATGTGATGTTCCATGGAAACCATACTTTCTTATCTTATAGTTTTCATAAAGGCTATATTCTATTGGATAAATATATGCAACCTCTGGCATTGTCTGATGAAAAGCTGTATCAAAGACAGCTACCATAGGAGTATCATCCATTAAATCCATACATGCCTTGATTCCAGTTATATTTGGTGGATTATGAATTGGTGCTAATTTTGTACATTCTTCTAAATGCTTTAATACTTCTTCATCTATAACTACTGATTTTGAGTATTTTTCTCCTCCATGGACAACTCTATGTCCTACCGCAAATATTTCATTTAAATCTTTAATTGCTCCGATATTTTTATCTACTAAAATATCTAAGACTCTATTTATAGCTTCTTTATGATTTCTTATTTCAATTTCTTTTTTGTATCTTTCGCCCTTATGGTTCTCATGCATTAATATAGAACCATCTAGCCCTATTCTTTCAACTAATCCCTTGCATATTAATGCTTTATCTTGCATCTCTATTAGCTGATATTTTAATGATGAACTTCCACAATTAATAACTAGTATTTTCATATTTTATCTTCACCTCTACTACAATGTAATTTTTGATTGAGATTGTACAGAAGTCAAAACTACTACATTTACTATATCTTCTACTGAGCACCCTCTAGATAAATCATTTATAGGTTTAGCAAACCCTTGACATATAGGCCCTATAGCTTCAGCATTAGCAAATCTTTGTACAAGTTTATACCCTATATTACCTGATTGTAAATCTGGAAATATTAAAACATTAGCTCTTCCAGCCACACTACTATTTGGAGCTTTTTGCTTTGCAACTTTTGGTACTATTGCAGAATCTAACTGTAATTCTCCATCAATTAATAAATCTGGTCTCATATTCTTAGCTAGCTCTGTCGCCATTCTTACTTTTTCCACAGTTTCATGATCTGCTGATCCCATAGTTGAAAAACTTAACATTGCAACCCTTGGCTCTATATTACAAACATTTCTTGCCGTATCTGCAGTTGCTATTGCTATTTCTGCAAGCTCTTTATAATTTGGATTTGGATTTACGGCACAATCAGCAAATAATACCATTCCTGCTTCTCCATAGCATGAATTAGGAATCATCATTATAAAGAAACTTGATACTACTGAAACCCCTTTGCAAGTTTTTATTACTTGAAGCCCTGGTCTTAATAAATCTCCTGTTGTATGAATTGCTCCTGATACCATTCCATCTGCATCATTACATTTTACCATCATTGTGCTAAAATATAGAGGATCTTTAACTATGCTGTTAGCTTTTTCTATAGTCATTCCCTTATTTTTTCTTAACTCATAAAACTTCTCTATATAATTTTGAAGTTTATCTGATGTTTCTGGATCTATTATATCTATTTCATCCATATCTACATCTAAATTTTTTGCTTTATTTAAAATAGTCTCGTAATTCCCAATCAATATAGGATGAGCTACTTTCATATCATTTATTTTAACGGCTGCTAATATAGTTCTTTCTTCTTCTCCCTCTGGTAAAACAATCTTCTTTGTATTCTCTTTAGCAATTTCATATAATTTATTTAAAAGTTCCATGTCTTTCCCCCTAATATTAGGATATTTTTATAAAGACTTCATATATGTTATAAGAAATGTTATTTAGGAGGCATTACTACAGCCTTTCCCTTAACTACAACTTCTCCTCTTTGGTTTGTACAAATTGTCTCAAGAGTTATTCTATTTTTTTCTTCTAGTTTCTCTATAACTTCTACTGTTGCTGTTATAGTATCTCCAAATCTAACTGGAGATGTAAATTTTAATTCTTGTGAAAGATATATTGTTCCTGGACCTGGAAGTTGCATTCCAAGAACAGTTGATATATATCCAGCGGACAACATTCCATGAGCTATTCTTCCTTTAAACATAGTATCTTTAGAATATTCTTCATTGAAATGTGCTGGATTTAAATCACCACTTACACCTCCAAATAAAATTACATCAGCCTCACATACTGTCCTGCTATAACTAGATTTATCTCCTAAATTTATTTCATTTATAGTTTTACCTTTCATATTAATCCTATCCTCCTATTATTCTCTTTCAACTAATATTGCTGTTCCCATTCCTCCACCTATACAAAGTGTTGCTAATCCTTTTTTAGAATCTCTTCTTTGCATTTCATGAAGCAATGTAACTACTATTCTGGCACCTGAACAACCTATAGGGTGTCCTAAAGCTATTGCTCCTCCATTTACATTAACTTTACTTAAATCCAATTCCAAATCATTAACTACTGAAATTGATTGAGCTGCAAATGCTTCATTAGCTTCAATTAAATCTAAATCTTTTACTGTCCAATTTGCCTTTTTTAGAGCATTTCTAGTTGCTGGTACAGGTCCATAACCCATTATTGATGGATCTACTCCTGCTGAACCATATCCTTTTATTGTTGCTAATGGTTTTAATCCTAAATTATCTGCTTTCTCTTTACTCATTACTATAATCATAGCTGCTCCATCATTAATTCCTGATGCATTTCCTGCTGTTACAGTTCCATCTTTCTTAAAAGCAGTTTTTAACTTGCTTAATTTTTCTAAAGTTACATCTGCCTTTATATACTCATCTTTATCAAATATACTAGGCTCTCCCTTTTTATTTGGAATTTCGATTTTAACTATTTCTTCATTAAATTTTCCTAACTCTTGGGCTTCTCTTGCTTTTCTTTGGCTTTCTACAGCAAATTTATCTTGTTCCTCCCTTGATATGTTCCATTTTTCTGCTATATTTTCTGCTGTTATTCCCATGTGATATTTATTAAAAGCGTCTGTTAATCCATCTTCTATCATTGTATCTACTAATTTACCGTGTCCCATTCTTTGCCCAAATCTTGCTGAAGGAATTATATATGGGGCATTACTCATACTTTCTGTTCCTCCACATAAAATCACGTCAGCATCCCCTAGCATAATTTCTTGTACTGCTAATGTAATTGATCTAAGTCCTGATCCACAAAGCTTATTTAATGTCATACTTGGTACTTCAACTGGAATTCCTGATTTTACTGATATTTGTCTTGCTATATTTTGTCCAAGTCCACTCCCAAGAACATTCCCTATTAATACTTCATTTATTTCTTCTGGGTTTATGTTTGCTCTTTTTATAGCCTCTTTAGCTGCAAATACCCCTAAATCTACAGCTGTAAACTTAGATAAACCTCCTCCAAAGCTTCCAATTGGAGTTCTTACTGCTGATACTATAACTACATCTCTCATACTCATCCTCCTATAATCTCATTCCACCATTAACTGATAAATTATGTCCTGTTATATATGATGATTCATCACTAGCTAAGAATAAGACTGCATTTGCAATTTCCTCTGGCTCTCCAAGTCTTCCAAGCATAGTTTTTCCTCTCATATTTTCTAATACCTTTTCTGGTACAGTTTTCATCATATCTGTATTTATATATCCAGGTGCTACTGAATTAACTCTTACCTTTGCTCCTTTTCTTGCAAACTCCTTTGCCCATGTCTTTGTCATTCCTATTACACCTGCTTTGGTTGCTGCATAATTAGTTTGTCCAACATTTCCATATTCACCTACTATAGAAGCTATATTAATTATTGATCCCGCTCCATTTTCCATCATTTGTGGTCCAACTAATTGTGCAATATTAAATAATCCCTTTAAATTAACATTTATAACTAAATCCCACATTTCTTCTGTCATTTTTTGGATTAATGCATCTCTAGTTATACCTGCATTATTAACTAAAATATCTACTCGTCCAAATTTCTCTATTATAGTATCAAAAAATACTTTTATTCCATTTCTATCGGTAACGTTTACTTCATATCCATATATATTCTTATTCTCATAAGGTAACTTATTCATATCAACAGCTATTACCTTAGCCCCTTCTCTAGCAAATGTCTCTGCAATACATCTTCCAATTCCTTGAGATGCTCCTGTAACTATAGCAACTTTATTTTCTAATCTTAACATTTTAATCCTCCATTTTTGTAAGTACTTACTTACATATTTGTTTTAAAAAAATTAATCCTTCCTTTTTAGTAAGATTAATTAATTTTCTTTTATTAATTTTTTATATAAATTTCTTAAATACTACTTTTACTTAAAACTATAAATTTAAAATATATGTTATTTAATTATAATATTTATTCCATCTTATATAATGCAATAAATTGTCTTGTATGTTCTTTAACTAAATCTTCACATGATATTTTTGTTATTGTACTATCGCTTAATAATTCAACTGTAAATGCTCCTAAAAGGCTATTAATTAATGTTACAGCCATTATTTCAGGTTCCCCATTTGTTATGTTTTCTTCATTTAACTTTATAAAGTATTCCTTAAGAACGCTTATTAACTTTCTCGAAAGCTTAAGTTTAACAAAATCTTTTTCATTATCTGCAAGCTTCATTTGGACTTTATACAGTTTAGTATTTTTAACAAGTAAATCATAAATTCTCTTTGAAATTAACATCATACTATCTTCAAAATCTAATTCTTCTGTATCATTTAATATATAATCAACATGAGAATCTACTACATAATGTTCCGTAGTTACTTGAAACAAGTTACTTTTCGACCCAAAATGCCTAAAAATAGTTAATTCATTTACGCCTGCTTCCTCTGCTATTTGCTTTGTTGTAGTCGGATAATATCCCTGCTCAGAAAATAACTTTAATGCCACTTTCATTATCTTTTTACTTGTATCATTGTTGTATTTCATTATTTTTCTCCCTTTCAGCAGTTTAGTTATATAGTAAGTACTCCCTTACATTCTTTATATTACTATATTATACTATTTTTATTTCTTTCTCAACAAATAAATATCCTTTTAATATATTAATAAATTCATTTGGCTTTTCATACATAGATGCATGCCCACATTCTCTTATTAATATATGTTGGGAATTAGGAATACCTTTATAAATATCTTCCTGCTCTGCAACTGGAGTTATAAAATCATATTCGCTGCTTACTATTAATGTGCTTACATGAATTTCATTTAGTTTTTCTTTAACATCATATCCTTCTGCACTTTTTATAAGTCTCATCATTGATATAAGAAAGTCTTCTTTAAATACTTTATATAAAATTTCTCTTCTTTTATTCATCCAATCTATATTTTTATTATAAAAACTTGGTGAATATATTATTGGTATTGTTACATTGTAAAATGTTTCTGCATCTTTTGTTTCAGCTGCATTAATCCATCCTCTTCCAATATCTTGGAGCCATGAATTTGTGTTACTTGTAGTGTTAAATAATATTAATTTATTTAATAAATTTTTGTACTTTAGTGCAAATTGAAGTGCTACTTCTCCTCCATATGATATTCCAAATAAATTAATTTTATCTAATTCTAGTTTATCTATTACTGCCTTTACTACTTCAACTTGCAAATCTTGTTTGTATAACCTATCCATTTTATCTGATTTTCCTTGATCTAGAAAATCTAAAAGTACAACCTTATTGTTTCGACTAAGTTCTGGAAGAAAAGCTGTCCAACTCATATGTGACATCATTATACCATTTAAAATAACTATAGCTTCTCCTTCTCCATGAACTTCATAATAAATGTTTTTTTCATTATATTTTATAAAAGGCATATTAGCACCTCCAATTAAACTTTTCTAAATTAACCCAAGTTTCTTTGCACTATTTAAAAGTTCTTCCTTAAATTTGGGATGAGCTATATTTATTAATCTATAAACTCTCTCACTAATAGTGGTTCCTTTTAACTCTGCTATTCCATACTCAGTAACAACCATATCAACATCATTTCTTGATAAACTTACAGCTGCCCCTGGTTTTAAAAATGGAACTATTTTAGATATTTCTTCTCTTTCACCAGTTTCCTTATTCTTAACCTTTGCAGTTGAATATAATGCAATAAAAGAACGTCCATTTTTTGATCTTTGTGCTCCTATTGCTGTGTCTGCTTGCCCACCAGTTCCACTAAATTGTATTACTCCTATTGATTCTGAAGCGCATTGTCCTGTTAAATCTATTTCTATTGTTGTATTTATAGAAACTTGATTATCATTTAATCCAATTATATATGGATCATTTGTCCAATGTCCATCCATTATCATAACTGATGGATTATCATTTATAAAATCATACAACTCTTTTGTTCCAAGTGCAAAAGCTGCTATATGCTTTCCTTTATATAAATTTTTATTTTTGCCATTTACTGCACCTGATCTCACAAGCTTCATCATACCTGTTGTAAACATTTCTGTATGGATTCCCAAGTCCTTTTTATTAACTAATGAAGCCGCAACTGCATTAGGTATTCCACCAATTCCTAATTGAATACAATCACCATCATTAATTCTATCTGATATAAAATTACCTATCTTTAAGTCTTTTTCATTTGGCTCAACATCTAAAAGTTCTGGAACATCATAATTTGTTTCTATCATATAATCTATATCATTTATATGGACCTCTACATCTCCAAATGTTCTTGGATAATTTGGATTTATCTCTAAAATTACTAACTCAGCTTCCTCTATCATTCTTTTTTCATATACATTACTTAAAGATAATGAAACATATCCATGCTTATCTGGCATAGTTGCAGTTCCTATAAATATATTTGGCCTTTTATGCGCTAATCTTTTTATTGCAGCTAAATGTAAATGGTTTGGTATAAATGAAATATTTCCATTACCATGTGCTTTTCTCATTGCGGCTGTATAAAACCATCCATCCATCTTAAATGATTCTTTATAGGTTGGATTGGTAAAATATTCTGCCATTTCTATAGGTAAGCATGTTGTTACTGTAACATCCTTTACTTTACCTGATATATTGTGTAAATTTCTTAATATTTCTCTTGGTTCTGCCGCTGCAAGAGCCGAAACTATAATATCTCCGGTTTTTATCTTAGTTAATGCCTCTTCAATAGTTATATATTTTTCATTCATTACGCCTTTTGATTTAATTGTTTGTAACATATTAAACCCTCCTATAAGTTCTTTATACTATCAGCCAAGATTTCTTATACACGTCTTGGCTGATAGACAAAACATAAAGATAATTTATTTTCCTAATATATCATTTATACTCTTGAATCCAATATATGGAGACCATCCTGTTGGACTTTTTAAATCCATTTTTGCTAAAGACATTTCTTGTGTACCAAGTCTCTTTCCACCAGCGAAATCTATATTTCCACCAAAAGGATTCTTTATTGGCTCTTTTTCCATAGCCTTTATATAATTTTCCCAAGTTATTTCTCCATCAACTTTTTCTAATCCTTTTACAAAGAAATCAGCTGCTATCCATCCAGTCATAGCATAAGCATTTGCTGAAAAATCTTCAGTTGATGTTTCTTTAATCCATTTTTGGAATTCTGCCATTGCTGGTGTTGTTACATCCACCCAAGAATTACCATAAACTTCAAATTTATCTGCTACATCTGTTTTTATTGATTCAACCATTGTTTTATCAACGTTTACATAAGTAGTTATAGCTGGTTTTGTATTTCCTTGCTTGGCTAACTCTTTAGCTATTTGAGGGAAGGTTCCTTGAATACCAGCTATTACTATAGCATCTACGTCAGAATTCTTAATTTTAGTTACTGCCGCTGAAACATCTTCTGCTCCTGGTGCAACTTGTTCACTTATAACTTCAACTCCACCTATGTTTTTAGCTTCTGTTTCAACACCCTTAACTAAATCTTTACCTGCATCATCATTAGTATAAATTACACCTATTTTATCAGCCTTAAATTCTCCCTTTGCCCAAGCAGCCATTATACGACCTTCCATTGGATATACAGGTTGTACTGGGAATATATTATCTCCTTCACCCTTTGTAGCATTTTCGTTATATAATATTCCTGTACCTGTAGCAAAATAAACTGAAGGGATACCTATTTCTTTAAGATCGTCTAGTGTTGCTCCTACAACTGGAGTTCCAAAGTGTCCTACTATAGCAAATACTTTCTCGTCATTTACAAGTTTATCCAAAATAGCTTTTCCTTTTTCTGGATTAAACTCATCATCTTGATGAACATATTCTATTTTTCTTCCCTTAACTCCTCCCCCTTCATTTACCATTTTAAAGTAAGCTTCAATACCAGCTTTAAATGGGACTCCAACTGGAGCAAATGCCCCTGAAGTAGCTATACTATTCCCTACCTTTATTGATGTTTCTGTGACACCTTGTGCTGCTTCCTCTTTTTTACCACAACCAGCAAAAGTCATTGTTAGTGTAAGCGAGGCTAAAAGTAATGCAATTTTTTTTCTCATAAAAATTCCCTCCACATATTAATTTTATTTTTTAATTATATTAAGGATTTCTCCCTAAAAACTTTACTCTCCTCCAAGATAAGCTTCTAATAATCTCTTATCTTGAATTAATTCACCAGCTTTTCCTTGCATATTTATTTCCCCAACTTCTAATACATAAGCATAATCTGCTATCTTTAAAGTTTGAAGGGCATTTTGCTCGATTATTAGTACTGTTGTTCCTTCTTCATTTATTTCTTTTACAATTTCGAATATATTTTTTACTATAAGCGGAGCTAACCCTAAAGATGGTTCATCTAAAAGTAGTAGCTTTGGACTTGCCATTAGTGCCCTTGCTATTGCAAGCATTTGTTGTTCCCCTCCACTTAAGGTTCCTGCTATTTGTTTTCTTCTTTCTTTTAATATTGGAAAATATCTATATACTCTTTCGAAATTGCTTTCTATTTCTTTTTTCTTCTTTACCGTGAATGCACCTATTCTTAAATTCTCTTCAACCGTTATATCCGGAAAAATTTGTCTTCCTTCTGGTGATTGAACTATTCCTAAAGATGTAATTTTTTCCGCTGATAAATTAGTTATGTTTTTTTTGCAAAACTCTATACTTCCACTTTCTGCTTCTACTATTCCTGATATAGTTTTTAAAGTAGTAGTTTTACCAGCACCATTTGCTCCAAGTAAAGCAACTATTTGTCCTTCTGGAACTTCTATATCTATTCCTTTTAAAGCTTTTATACTTCCATAAGAAACAGTAAGATTATTAATTTTTAAAACTATGTTTTCCATCTTACTCCTCCTTTCCTAAATAAGCTTCTTGAACATCTTTATTACATTGAATTTCCTTTGGCGTTCCTTCAGCTAATTTTTTTCCAAAAGATATTGCACATATTCGATCACAGATATCCATCACAAGTCTCATATCATGCTCTACCAATAAAATGTTACATTTATATTCATCTCTTATATTTCTAATTAATTTTGCTAATTCTAAAGTTTCTGTGTCATTTAGTCCAGCTGCAGGTTCATCTAAGATTATTAATTTAGGATTGCTCATAAGAGTTCTTCCAAGCTCTATCTTCTTTAATATCCCATATGGTTGTCCACCAGCAAGTTCATTTTTCTTACCTTCTATTCCTAGAAATTCTAAAATCTTTTCAGCCTTTTCTATATTTTTTTCTTCTTCCTTTTTAGCTTTTCTAGTTCTTAATGAATTAGAAAATAATCCAGACTTATAATCAATATGTGCTCCTATAAGCAAATTTTCTAATAAACTTAAATCTTGAATAAGCTCAACATTCTGGAATGTTCTAACTAAGCCAAGTTTTATAATGTCATGAGTGTTTTTTTCTACTAAATTTACATCCTTATCTTCTATTGTTTTAAATATTACCTTTCCATTATTAGGCTTATAAAATTGAGTTATACAATTAAATACTGTGGTCTTACCAGCACCATTTGGTCCTATTAATCCATATATTTCTCCTTGGTTTATATGAAAGCTTAAATCATCAACAGCTTTTAATCCTCCAAATGCTATTGATAAATTTTCAACCTTAAGTGTTTGCATTAAGCTCATTTACTTTCACCTTCTTCTTATTAATATATTTTTTAACATCTTTTCCTATATAGATTAATCCGTGTGGATAAAATAGTATCACGATGATTATCAATATTCCTGTGAAAATATAAGCAAGTCCATCTATACTACCTATTACCGGAAGCTGCTTTAATATTAATTCTGGAACCCCAAATACTATTATTGAACCTACAATAGGACCCGTAATAGTTCTTAATCCTCCGATAACTATTACAGCTAGTATTTGTAGAGATAAAAGTAAATTCCATGTGGCTGGATAAGAAAATCTTATAAAATGAACGTATAATACTCCTCCTAAAGATGCATATACTGTTGCTATTGCAAATGCTGTAAGCTTGTATTTTAACAAATTAATTCCCATAGCTTGAGCAGCTGCCTCACTGACTCTCATTGTAAGTAACGCTCTTCCTGTTGATGAATGTATAAAATTATCTGTAAGTATCATGACTATGATTAATATAACTACAATAAATATAAAGGTTGTATCTCTATTTAAGCTAAATCCAAAAATTTCTGGATATGAAGCTGTCTTTCCTGAAAATCCTCCTGTTATATTATCAAATTCAATGAATATCTTTTTAAATATTTCTGATACTGCTAAGGTTGCTATTGCTAGATACATTCCTGAAATTCTTAATGATACAAGGCCTATTAAAAGTCCTATTATTAAAGGAACTATTATTGATATTATTAATGAAAGCAAAAATGGTAATTTTAAATCTTGAGTTAAGTATGCAGATAAATATGCACCAAGTCCCATAAATCCTGCCGTACCTAATGATATTAAACCTGAATATCCTAAAAGAACATTTAATCCTACAGCTACTATTGCATAAAATAGTATTGTTCCAAAAGTAGTTATAGTTGAACTTTTTATAATACCCATATCTTGTAATAATGGTAATGATGCTAATATAATTCCAAGAAGAATATATTTACTATACCTATTTTCAAATAGTTTCTTCATACTTTTGATCCTCCTATACCTTCTTTATTATTTTCTTTCCTATTATTCCATTTGGTCTTAGAACTATAAATAGTAAAATTAAAGTAAATAATATAGGCTCCCCCCAGGTTGATGAAACATAATATATAAGTACATTTCTACCAAGTCCAATTATATATGCTCCAAGTACTGGCCCATAGAAGGTTTGGAATCCACCTAGTACACATGCTATAAGTGCATTAGTTTGAACATTATCCATCATAGATACATTTACAGTTATTGCTGGTGCAAGCATTAAAGCTGCTAATGTTCCTAATGCTGCTGCTATTGCCCAAGCTCCCATTGTTACTAATGAAGTGGGTACTCCCATTAATTTAGCTGTTTGTTCATTAGATGCTGTAACTCTTACAGCAAGTCCCCATTTGGTATTCTGCAAAAAGTAAAATAGTACTGCCATTATAATTAGTCCAACTATTATGTTTAACAATGCATTGTGTGATATAGATGCTCCAAGTATATTAATAGCTCCACTTTCTATAAACTTTGGAAAATTTAATGGTGTTGAGCCAAATATCATTGGTGCTATACCTAAAAATAACATTATTATTCCAAAGGTTATAATTTGTTTTCCTACTGCTGATGTTTTTTTTGCTTTCCTAATGATTATGATATCTACTAATATTCCAGATACAACGGCTGCAATCATTCCTATTATAGCTGCTACCCATGATGGTAATCCAAAATGAATTAAAGCAAATGTTGCAACAAAAGCATTGAACATTCCTATTGAGCCTTGTGCAAAGTTAGTAGTTCTACTTGTTCTAAAAATTATTATTATTCCAAGTGCGGCCAAGGCATAAACGCTGCCAGTTTCTAAACTACTAAATAATATTTGAAAAAATGTATCCATGCTTTAACACTCTCCCCATTTTATTACGTTTGCCGACCATACGTATCCTATTCCAGCAGCTATCATCAACACTACTGAACCCTTCTTTACCTTTCCTTCTTTTAATGCAAGTTTTAATGATAGTATTTGATCTACTTGCCCCATATGTCCGTAATCTGATAAATAAATTGATTGTTCATCTTTTAGTCCTAGTTCTTTTAACATAAAATCATGCATAGATTTTTTAAAATGTAGTACTGCAAGATAATTTATATCTTCTCTTTTTAATCCTGATTTTTCTAAAGCTTTATCAATACATTCAAACCAATTTGGCATTGAAACTGCATTTAATCCATCTTTCATATGTTTTGGATCCATTAGTCTTAATGACTTGTATCCCTCTTCAACATTATTTGAGTTAAATGGGTTTGCTATTCCACCTATTTCTACTCCTGCATCTCTTGAAAAGGTTCCATCTGCTTTTATATGTGATCCTAACAA
Source organism: Clostridiaceae bacterium AF10-41 (assembly GCA_027686065.1). Classification (GTDB taxonomy): domain Bacteria; phylum Bacillota; class Clostridia; order Clostridiales; family Clostridiaceae; genus Clostridium. Next base: position 33,446 of record JAQCTH010000013.1, on the reverse strand, counting down.
AATGTTTTTACCTGCATTTTTCTTTAATATTATTGCTCCTCCACCAGCTGATAGGTTGTACATCATTGACATATTTGAATCAGAATAATCAACAAAATCTCCGTTCCTATATCCTCCAACTACCATAATCGTATCTATTGATTCATCTGCTAAAAGCATATCTTTAGCTATTTTTAATGCAGATACAGTTGTACAACATCTATTTTGAACATCTATTCCCCATGCATTTTTTGCACCTATTTTCCCTTGTATATACAAAGCTGATGTTGTAAGTGGATACTCCTTCCACTCTTCTCCCATACATAAAATTACATCTATTTCCTCTGGAGACATATTAGCATCCTTTAGTGCATCTAAAGCTGCCTTTACTCCCATTTCTTGAGTTCCATCACTTTCTCCTGGTATAGTCTTTTCTACTATTCCTAATTTTTTTATTACAGCTTCTTCACTCCAAATACCATTTGTTGCTTCTGAAATCTCTTTTGCTGTCATTTTAGTTTCTGGTATATAAAGTCCTAACCCTACTATTCCTACATTAACCATATTAATCCTCCATTTCAATAACTTTATAGTATGTAAGTGTTTACTTTCAATTTTATTGTAAACCTTTTCCCTTCTTACTGTCAATATCCTTTCAATGAATTTTCTGATAATTCTTGATAAAATATTTTTTCTAGATTATTTTTAATAATTTATTAATTTTATATTTGATACTTTCATAACTTGTTATTTTTAAGATAAATCTAAACTCCAATAATTCCCAAAAGCGTAAAAAAGCATTATAAACAAGAGCTTGGAATGATTTTAAACTCCTGTTTATAATGCCTTAGTATTATTATTAAATTTCTTCTCCATTACTATCTATAATTTTCTTATACCAATAGAAACTCTTCTTTTTACTTCTATTTAATGTTCCATTTCCATCATTATCTTTATCAACATATATAAATCCATAACGTTTTTTCATTTCTCCTGTAGATGCAGAAACTATATCTATACATCCCCACGGTGTATATCCTATTAAATCTACGCCATCGATTATTGCTTCCTTCATTGCCTTAATATGTTCTCTTAAATATTCAATTCTATAATCATCATTTATAGAACCATCATCTTCTATTACATCATTAGCTCCAAGACCATTTTCTACTATAAATAAAGGCTTTTGATATCTATCATATAAAGAATTACATGTTATTCTAAGACCTAATGGATCTATTTGCCATCCCCATTCAGATACTTTTAAATTTGGATTTCTAACAGTCTTAAATACGTTCCCAGCCGTTTGTCCTTTTATAACCTCAGGATCTGAACTTGCACATCTGCTTGAATAGTAGCTAAATCCTATAAAATCAACTGTATTATTTTTTAGTATTTCTTCATCCTGGTCTCCAAATACTATTTCAATGTCATTTTCTCTTAAAAATCTTTTTGCATATCCAGGATATTCCCCTCTTGACTGTACATCTATAAAAAATAAATTTTCTCTATCCTTTTCTTTTGCTAATAGTACATCTTCTGGATTACATGAATATGGATAGAACTCTCCAGCTGCAAGCATACATCCTACCTTTGAATTTGGTATTATTTCATGGGCCATCTTAGTAGCTAGTGCACTTGCTATAAGTTCATGATGAGCTGATTGATATTTAATTTGAAGTTCATTATCTCCTTCTTCGAATCTAACACCTGCTCCCATGAAAGGTAAATGTAATATCATATTTATTTCATTAAATGTCATCCAATACTTAACTTTATTCTTATATCTCTTAAAGATAGCTTCACAATAATTTAAATAGAAATTTATAAACTTTCTGTTTTTCCATCCACCAAACTTTTCAATAATTCCAATTGGTGTATCAAAATGACAAATAGTTACAACTGGCTCTATTCCAAACTTTATCATTTCATCAAACATATAATCATAAAATTTTAATCCTTCTTCATTTGGAATTTCTTCATCTCCATTAGGGAATATTCTTGACCATGCTATAGAAACTCTTAAACACTTAAAACCCATTTCTGCAAATAAAGCAATATCTTCTTTATATCTATTATAAAAATCTATAGCCTCATGAGATGGATAATACTCATTTTCTAAAGGTTTTAAAACATCTATTTTACCCTCCATAACCTTTCTACGATTTACACCAGTTGGACATAAATCTACAGTTGTTAGCCCTTTGCCACCTTCTTTGTATCCACCTTCACATTGATTTGCCGCTAAAGCTCCTCCCCATAAAAAGTTTTTAGGAAATTTATTAAAATCTTTCTTCATATTAATTCCTCCAATATTTTTTAAGGAAGTATCTATAAATTAATTTAAAGATACTTCCTTATATTTTTACTAAAATTTATATAACTAAATAATACTTATAATAGTATCTCCAACCTTAGTATTTTTTAAATTCATAGGTAAAACCTCTAAATAATTTACTGTATTAGTAACTATAACAGGTGTAACTAATTCATAACCTTCATTTTCTATAGCTTTCATATCAAATTCTATTAAAGTATCTCCAACCTTCACTTCGTCTCCATCATTAACATATGATGTAAAATGTTTTCCTTCCAATTGTACTGTATCTATACCTACATGAATTAAAATTTCTGCTCCATCACTTGATCTTAATCCTATAGCATGTTTAGTTTTAAATATTGTTTCAACAGTTCCATTTATCGGTGATACTACCTTACCTTCTGTTGGCTTAATTGCTACTCCCTTTCCCATCATTTCTGATGCAAAAGTTTCATCTTTAACTTCCTTTAAAGGCATAATTTCTCCATCCATCGGACTAGCAATAGTAATTTTATTAACTAAAGGCTTCTTTTTACTATCTTCGTCTTTATTAACAGCAACTTCTTTATCAACATTATCAATAACTTCTGCCTTATCCTTATATAGTATTAAACAAGTCACAAATGCTACAACTACACTTATTACAGCTCCTATGCAAGCATATACAAAATTCATCATAGAATCTCCACCAATATAACTTGGTAAAGTTAAGAATCCTGGAGACCCACCTGAATAGTTTGATACACGGAATAATCCTAGGAATAATCCTCCAACTGTTCCTCCTATCATTGCTGAATATAATGGTGTTTTAAATCTTAAGTTAACTCCATATAGAGCTGGCTCTGTAATACCACAAACTGCTGTAATACCAGCTGAAGATGCTAATTGTCTTATTTCTTGATTTTTAGTTTTAAGAGCTACTGCTAGCGCCGCTCCCCCTTGAGAAACATTTGATGCTAACATTCCTGGATATATTATTGTATCGTATCCCATAGTCATACGATTATTTATTCCTATTGGTATAAGTCCATAATGAGTACCTGTCATAACTAATAATGGTGTTAATCCACCTACTATAGTTGGTACTACCCAACTAGCATAAGATTCCAAAGTTCTTATAGCCAATCCTATTTTATCACTTATTATATATCCTAAAGGTCCTATTACTACTAATAAAACTATTCCTGTAACCAATGCTGTAATTAATGGTTTTGTGAAAAACTTAATTGCTTTTGGTGATATTTTATCTGCAATTGGTTCAACATATGACATAAACCAAACTCCAAGTATTATTGGTAAAACACTTGAACTATATGATGCTAAAGAAATAGGTAATCCAAATACACCTATAGATGTTCCTGCTTCTTTTGCTGTACTTACCATTGTAACAAATGTTGGATGGAGTAACATTCCTCCAAGCATCATTGCTAAGTATTGATTAGCTTTAAACTTCTTTGCTGCTGAATTAGCAAGAAGTATTGGTAAGAAATAAAATGCAGCATCAGCCATAAAATTTATAACTTGATAGCTTTGTGATTGTGGTGTTACTAATTTAAATGCATTTAATAATGAAAGAACTGCCTTCATCATACCTGCTGCTGTTATAGCTGGTAATATAGGTGTAAATATCCCTGTAATAGTATCTATAATTTTAGCAATAGGTTTACGATCATCTATCTCATTTGATACATCACTATTTTGACTTTCTATATTAATAATTTTAATAATTTCTTTATAAACATTATTTACATCATTTCCTATTATAACTTGGTATTGTCCACCCTTATCAACAACACCCATAACACCTTGAGTATTTTTTAATTCTTCTGTATTTGCCTTAGATTTGTCCTTTAAATTAAATCTTAATCTTGTTGCACAATGTGTTAAATTTGATATGTTATTTTCTCCGCCTACTTTTTTTAATATTGACTTAGCTAAATTTTCATAATTCATAGCTTAATTCCTCACTTTCAAAATTTAATATATTTAAGTTTTGAAGAATTAAGGTTTTGCCTGATCGAATCAGTTACAATCCTATGAAACTTCCGGTTAAAAATTAATTTTCCTATTATCTCCTCCTAACGTATTTATTTATCAGTCTATATAATAAAAAACCTAAATTAACTTTGAAATTTCACTAATAACTATAGATATAACAATAATTAAGTATGGTATAAATCTATCAGTAAAATTTTAATCATTAACTTAGGTTTTGCCTGATCGAATCAGTTACAATCCTAAAAGATGTTAGAATTTATATTAATTTTTAATAATTTTCTTTTACAACTCTTGCTGTATGTACTATAAGGTATAATTTCTCTTCTTTGGTTAATTCATTATTAAACTTTTGTTTTATAAATCCTTCTATTTTTTTTGTACATTCATATGATTTTGGATACTTATTTTTAATCATTTCAAATAAATCATTATCATTATCTTCATAGTATTTTCCATTAACTAATCTTTGAGCAAAGAATTTTAAATGAGTAATAAATCTATAGTAATTTATTGATTCTTCATCAAAATCAACATTGAAATGATATTTTACAATCTTAAGAATTTCATTAATTAAATTTATAATATCAACTATTTGAGGCATATCTTGACTTAATTCTCCATTTAGAATATGCATTGCTATTGAAGCAGCCTCATCTTCTGGTAATTCTATATTTATTCTGTTTTTTATTATTTCCAATGCTTTTAGGCCAACTTCAAATTCTGCCTTATGTAATCTTTTAATGTCCCAAAGCATCACATTTTTCATTTCCAAATTACTTTTATATCTGTTTATAGAAAAGCTTATATGATCAGTAAGTGTTAAATATATACTTTCATTTAGTTTCGTATCTAACTTTTTTTCTGCATATTTAATTACTTCTTCAGCTATTTCTAAATTATCTACAGAAATATCATTAACTAATGCTATTAACTTATCATTGATACTTTTATTCTTTAATACAAATATCTTATCTACCTTTTCCTCATCAATTTCATCACCCTTCTTCTTTTGAAAGGCTATTCCTCTCCCCATAACAACTGATTCTTCATTATTTTTGTTTATAATCGTAATAACATTATTATTTAACACCTTATTTATTACCATATCTCTAATCTCCTTTATAATAATTTTTTATTAGAAATATTTAAGTCTTACCTAAAAATAGCCTGAATACATGTTTCAATATGTATTATTTTACATTTATATAAAAATAAACCTAAATCAACATCAAACAGCTATAGTTCTATTACTATAACAAATTTGGTATCAATTTAGGTTTTGCCTGCTTTCCAGTAACAATCCATAAATGGATCCATATTTAATATAATTATATTCTAATATCTTTTGTAAACATTGTCAACATATTTTATGTTGTAATTTCACTGAAAATATTACCTAATTTAAATAGTATTTACAATAATTATTGTATAAATTTATTTATTTCCTCTACCACCTTATCTAAAGCATCCATCATAGGTGAATGTCCAGAGTCCTTTAGTATAACTAGCTTAGAATTTTTAATATATTTATTTATATCTTCTGCCATATACATTGGGACTACATAATCTCTATCTCCTTGCAATATTAATACTGGAGCTTTAACTAACTCACATTTATTACTGCCTTCTATGATTCCATTATTTTCATTTGTCATATTAAAATGTGCCAATGCATAATCCACATCAACTAAATTCCTTTGAGTAAGCATATCTTCTAAATATTCATTGTATTTCTCTTCTTCTGGTTTATTATGTGTATAAATAGCAATATTCCATAATGTCCTATAAAATTCCTTATTTCTATTTTTTAAGGCATCCAATACAGGTTTAACTTGTACTGGATCTTTTGCAATCTCTTCTTTAGTTGTTAATAATTCATTCATAGGTTGTCCATTTTCATCTTTTTTATATATAGGATATCCCTTAACCCCTACCGACTCTAATAACACTACATTTTCTACTTTTTCTGGACAATTAGCTGCTAGCTCTAAAGCAACTCCCCCTCCTGTTGACCATCCAATAACTGAATAATAATTTATTCCTATAATATTCAGAAATTCTTCTATATCTTTAGCAAAATCATTTAATGAATTAATAGGTGTATTATAACTAGATTCACCAAAACCTCTCATATCCACTGCCGTTATTTTGTAATTGTCCCTAATTTCATTTATAAGAATATCCCAGTGTTTTGATGATGACATATTCCCATGAATAAGTACTAAATTCTTTTCTCCTACGCCTTCTTCCCTATAAGCTATAATTTCTCCATTTGATAAAGTTACTTTTTTTAATTCAAGAATATTGACCATATAAATCCCTCCTAAAATATGAAAGTAATCGCTTACATTTATATCATATTACAATATTTATAAAGTTACAATAGTTAAATGAAATTTTACAAAGCAAAATTAATTCATTCACAGTGTACAAGCCACTGTTTGCATTTTTAAAATAAAATAACAGGTATCAGAGAACAGTTTATAAATTTAAAATTAAACTTCCTGTTACCTATTACCTATTACCTATTACCTTAACCCCTTATAATCAGAAACTATTAACTGTGCACCAGAAAATTACTTCACAAAATATTACTTATAATTATTTTTCTAAGTAATTCATCACATGCTTTATTATCATATTTATACTTCCATCACCATTTCTTTGTATTTCAAACCTAGTATTATCGTGATAAGCTTCTTCATTTATGTATAAGTCTATATCTCTATCAATCTTTAGCCTTACTCTCTTCAACTTCTTTTCTATCCATTGCTTATCTATAGCTACTTCATCTTCTAATCCATGACTTTTCACGAAATTTGAAAAATCATTTTTTACTTGTGAATTTTCCTTAAATAATTCATTTGAAAGCTCATCTATATTTATAGTATCTTCTTCTTTTAATTTTGCTTTAACTGTTGTTCTTATTCTTTCTGCTTTATCTGCATCTTCCACTATATTGCTTCTAGTCCAATTTTCTGTAGCTTTTAAAAAGGTCTTGGTCATATCCCTTTCATTATTTATTATTGAACATCCTAAAAAGTTGCTTATAAAGTAATTTGCTCCATATTCTTCTTCATCTTTGCTTTTCCTTTGTTTGTCTATTACCATAAGGTTATATCTCTGTTCTTCTCTTATGGGCTTTATAAATGCTGCTTTTTGTATTCTTTGACTACTAGCTGGAAGACCTGCTGATTGTGGAACTATATCTATCCCTATTTTATTTTCTTTAAATTCAACTTGATGAGTAAAATTCTTTACATAATCCATTTTAAGTATACCAATCATCGGTCCTTGATCTGTTATTATAGAGACTATTATTAAATCACATGAAGGAATATTTACATTTCCCTTCATTATTATAAATAATTGTCTTGCTAACTCTTGAGATAATCCTATCAAATCATTTTCTATTCCATTTAAATAATCTTGAACTAATTCTTTTACTATATTTCTTTCCTGATTAAAAACAGCATACTTTAATTCTTCATCATTAAAACATTTTTCTATATGTTTATGAAGAAACTTATAAATATCTTCATTTAATTCAAGGCTGTATTCATTTAAAATTGGTTCATCAGAATTTGAATCTACTATATGAATTATTCCTTCTTGTATATTTATATCACTTATGTATTCCATTATTACACCACCTGTACTACTAGTTATCTATAATTTAACGATATATACTTCAATTAATCTACATACCACTTAATATTATTTAATAAAAAAATGAAAGAATTAAAAAATTATGGCTAAAAATCTTTAAGGGATTTTTTAATTTTTGCACTGTAAAATTAAATTCCCTGTTACCTATTACTTGTTCCCTGTTCCCTGTTCCCTGCTACCTGTTCCCTTCGCTTCTTATAATTGAAAATTATGTACTATATACTAAATCACACTTTATTATGCCTTATATAGTTCATTAACCACATCTATTACGTCTTCTAAGCTTTTCACTTTTTTAAATGCAAGCTTCTCTATATCCTCATTAGGTTCTTTTAAATCAGGAATAATTATAGTAGTCATTCTTGCTCTACTTGCTGCTATTGTTCCTGCTTCAGAATCTTCTAATACTATGCAATATTCACTTGGTACATCTAATTTTTCTGCTACTTTTAAAAATACTTCTGGATTTGGTTTTGATTTACTAACTTCATCTCCACATAATACGTAGTCATAATAATCGTATATATTAGCTTCTTTTAAAAGTTTAGTTGCAAGTTCTCTATTAGAAGATGTAGCAACTGCCTTCTTTATGTTTTTTTCAGTTAAATATTTTAATAGCTTATCTATTCCTCTTTTCTTTTCAACTTCCCCATTTAATATTTTAGCCAAATATATATTATTTCTTTCCATTATATAGTCATCTAAATTTACTTTATTACCAAATTCATTATTTAAAGTTCTTCTAACACTTTCATGATTAGTTCCAAGTAATTTATAATGTAAATTTAAGTCAAAGTATATATTAAATTTATCTGCTGCTTCTTTCCAGGCTTCATAAGAAAGCCTTTCTGTATCGAATATTAATCCATCCATATCAAATATCACTAATTTTACATTTTTCATTTCCTTCTTCTCCCGTCTTTTGTTTATTATATAAATTGCTGGTTTTACTTAAATATTATAAACTTCAATGATAATTTAGTTAAGTGTAAAATATTTATTTCAGCTTACATACATTTTATACTATACTTTTATAAAAAAATAGGACTTATATTCCTTTTTAGGTATAAACCTTATTTGAAATATAAATCCTATTGTTTGTTTTGAAATTATTATTTTTTATTTAACACACCTTTTTTTCTAAATATATATGCACCAATCCCTACAGCTAAAGCTCCAATAACAACATAAATAATTGGTGATTTACCTCCAGTACCTGGTAAATCATTATTTCCTTTACCATTATTATTTGTACCTTTGTCATTATTTTTATTGTCTATATTTGTGTCTTCTTGATCCTTATTGTCTTCTTTACCGCCATTATTTGAACCATTTCCATTATTACCATTTGATGATTCTTTTAATTGAAGAGATTCAATTGCACTATTTAAACTGCTATAAGATGTATTTACAAGTTCTTGATTGTCTTCTGAAATATTCTTATCTTCCATAACAATTTTAGCTTCATTTAAAGCCTTCATAAATCTTTCTACACCCTCAGATTTATATTTATTAGTATCAATTCCTTCTGCTTTCCTTATCAAAGACTCAAGTTCACTCTTGTCAGCTGATTTTACTAAAGCTTTTATTGCATTATTCAAACTTTCTAAAGCAACTTCAACTTCTTCTTGAGTAACTTCTTGATTTTCCTTTACTAATTTAACTGCTTCAAGTACTGATAATAATTTTGTTTTACTATTTTCAGTATATAAGCTTAAGTTAATTTCTTCAGTATTCGTAATTGCCTTACATAATTCAGATTTATCTGCCTTTAATACTAGTTGCATCATAGATTTATATAGTGATTCGTAAGAAGTATAAGCATCTATTTCTGATACATCCTCTTTACCTAATATATCTTTTGCTCCTTGCAAAGCTTTTTTAAATTCATCTTGACCTTTATTTAAGAATCTATCTAAATTGATGGCTTCTGCCATATTTACTAAGTCAGATAAATTATTCTTATCTCCTACTGGAATACCTAATTTCTTATATTCAACTAAAATATCGTTATATGCCTTTACTATATCTTGAATACCTGCATCTTTGTTATTATAAACAGTCTTTGCTATTTCTAAAGCATTATTAAATGAAATCTTAATTTCATCGTCTAATTCTTCTAATATTCCCTCTGCAATTTTAGAGTTAGCAGCTTCTATAGCTTTATTTAAGTTAGTTTTATCCAATTTAACCAAAGCACTCTTTACTGTTGATAATCCTTCAATTGCTGTATTTAGCTCCTTGTTATTGGCTTCAACTCCTTTTGATAGTACATCAATTGAACTATTATAAGACTTAATAAATTTGTCCCAAGTACTAGTTTGATAATGAACATGTTCTGCTAAATCTTGCCCTTTATCAACTATAACCTTTGATTCTCCAACAAGTTTATTTAATGCTTCAATTTCAGAACTATAGCTTGGTAATTCTATAGGTGTTCCCCCAATATTTTTAATTCTTTCATTGAATTTCATTATTTGCTTACGATTATCTTCAACATTTAATTTTTCTACAGACTCTTCAGCATATGATATATTAGAACTAGTCTTATTTTCTTCTGCTCTTGTAATAACAGTATCAATCTTAGAGTAAACAGATTTCAATATAGCTTCTCCTGTATAATTATTTGAATTGTATAACTTTAAGTTTTCTGATACCATTTGAGCAATATTAGCATCTATTGCTTCCTTATTATTATGCTCTATAGACTCATAAACAAGAGTTGGTATTGTGCCTAAGGTTGCTGTTGTAAATTTATTTCCTAAGAACATATTAGCATTTATAGTATTATCTATAACTGGTGAATTAATTTTGTTTGTTAGTAAAACAACTATTAAATCACTTTCAGGATCTATAACCGTTAAGGTTCCTGTCCATCCTTGATGTCCAAAGGTGTTGCTTGATGATTGAGTTCCAAAGTACCATAACCTTCCGTTATCTCCTTCTCTCCACCATCCTAATCCCCAAATTGGACTAGAGGATTTTCTCTTTGTAAATTCTTCTACAGTGTTTTTTGAGAAGAATTTATTATTTCCATATCCGCCGTCATTTAACATAACTTGAGCTAATTTTGCTAGATCTTCTGCATTTGAGAATAATCCTGCATGGCCTGAAACTCCATCCATTGAGTAAAAAGCCTTTTCATCGTGTACTTCTCCTTGAAGTGTATAATTACGAATATTTTCAAAGCTTATAGCTCCATCTCTTGTGTTTCCATTAAGCTCTGTTGCTGCTATATTATCTTTATCGAAGCCCTTTTGTAATGGATTATAAACTATATTGTTTAATCCTAATGGCTTATAAAATGTATTTTCTACATATTCATCTAAAGCCTTTCCTGTTACCTTTTCCACAATAAGCCCTAAAAGCATATAATCTACATCTGAATAAACTGTTTTTGTTCCAGGTGCATATTGCAGTGGGGTTTTTAATATCATTTGTAAGGTTGTTGCCTTATCTTGTGAATATAATGGATTATCCACATTTTGATCTGGCTTTTGAGTTGCTTGGTTAAATTTATTGTTATGATATTGTGGATCAGCTGGGAATCCTCCTTGGTGTTCTAACAAATGTTGTATTGTTAGTCCTGCTTTACCCTTTATTGGATCATTTTCTCCATCTTTAAAGTCTGGAAAATATTTTGTTATCTTATCAGATATACTAATAACACCATCACTAACTAATTTTTGTATAGCATAGTTTGTTGAATACATCTTTGTATTTGATGCTAAATCATAAAGAGTATCTGTTGTAACCTTTTGTGAATCTGTTTTTAAAGTGCCATCTTGATTATAAGCATTTACAGTACCGTAAGCACTATTTTTAACTAAAACTCCATCCTTAATAACAGCTACTTGTGCACTTGTAAAACCATACTTAACATCATTATTAACTAAAGTGTCTATTAAATCTAAAGTACTTTGCTCCATTCCAACTGATTCAGCATTTCCTTCTATAACTTCTGGATATGGTATCTTTATATTTACCTTGCCTGTTTCAGGAACAAAATTTGTAACTTGAATAGTATTTCTATCATTTACTGAAACATCAGAAAAATCTACTTCATATGTCTTCCCATTATTTTTACAAGCTTCTGTAACATTTATTTCTTTACCATTAATAAAAATTCTCACACTTTCTAATCCATTGCTACATGTTATATATAATTTACCTTGTCCCTTATATCCTTTAAAAGTAAACATACTATTTACTATAAGAGTATCATCCACATAATTCATGTAGTCTGGAAATGTTATATCTGCTTGTAATCCTGAACTGTTTATATTTTCACTAGCTTCTTTTAAAGTTCCATAACTATTTTCTAATGCATTTATTTTCTTAGTAGGGGTAGATACAATTGATGCCATAAATGTTAGCGCTATAGCCATACAACATAATCTTTTCTTAGTTCTCAAATTTACCACCTTACCTCTTAAAATTTAATAAAATAACTTATTCTATATATAATATAAGTTGCAAAAATACTCGCTTAATTTAAATAGTCTTAATTTTAAAGATAATTTATTTAAGCATAAAATATTTATTGCAACTTATATATTAATTATTTTTTAAGCATTTTTAACATCAGATTCCTTAATTACAAAGTAAGTTATAATGAATCCTGCTATATAAGATATAACTAGTCCTATAAAGTAATTTAACATACTTTGTGGTTGCATTATTGGAATAGCAACTAATCCTGAAGGTCCCCACGCTGTAGCTAATACATGGGTTAACATTACATATGCTCCACCAAATCCTGCTCCTAATCCTGCAGTTATAAATGGCTTAAACATAGGAAGTGTAACTCCATATATTAAAGGTTCTCCAACTCCTAAGAATCCTGCTGGAAGTGCACCTGTAATAACTTTTTGTAATCTAGTATTTTTAACTTTTCTTGCTATTAAATATATAGCAATTGCAGCACCAACTTGTCCAGCTCCAGCCATTGCAAGTACTGGGAATAATGAAACTCCGCCCATTGCTTCTAGTTGAACCGCATAAATTGGAATTAATCCATGATGTAGTCCAAGTAATACCATTGGTAAGAATAATGCTGATAATACAAATCCACTAATTACACTAACAACTGGATTTGAAGAATTAATAATTACACTTAATGCAGAAACTAATCCATCTGATAAGAAACCAGCTAAAGGCATTATTGCAAACACAAAAACTAGTCCTGTTATAAGTAATGTTAATAGTGGAGTTAAAATTAAATCTAAAACATCTGGTATTCTCTTTCTAATTGCCTTTTCTACTTTAGCAAGGATATATACACCAAAAATAACACCTATAATACCGCCTTTTCCTGTTGTTAAAATAGAATTTAGTGGAACTGCTTCATCATATAGTCCTAACATAGTTGATAATGCTACTATATTTGCACTTATTGACATAGCTCCAAGCATACCACCTAATGCTTCAGTTGCTCCAAATTGTTTTGCTGAATTTATTCCTGTATAAATTGCAAAGTATGATAAGAATCCACCACCAATTAATGCAAACATTAATTGAGTAGCTTTCCAAAATCCTTCTGCTGGTAAAGTTCCTTGCCCTTGTAATGTAGAAACTAAACTTCCTAATCCATTAAATATACCTGCAGCAATAATTGCTGGTATTAGAGGAATAAAAATATTAGCAATAGTATTTACTACTTTTTTGAATTTACTTTGTTTTTGATTATCTTTTATTGCTTGTTTATTTTCCTTCCAGTTTTCTGTTACTACTCCATCACTTGGAAGTCCTAATTCTTCTGTACAAATATCTGTAACTTTTTTTGCTTTACCTGGCCCTAATACTACTTGTAGATAATTATTAGCTTCAACTACGCCTAGTACACCTTCTGTATTTTTTAACTCTTCCATTTTAACTAAATCAATATCTTTTATTGTAAGTCTAAGTCTAGTCATGCAATTTGCAGCCTTTACAACATTGTCTTTTCCACCAACTAGATTAACAATTACCTTAGCTAGTTCTAAGTTTGTCATATAATCTCCCTCTTTCTTTTAATTAATTTTCTAGAGCATATCTTACATGCCCATTAACCATTTTTAGCCTTTTCTCAGCTTCGTCATAATTACATTTAAGAAGTATCATTATAATAGCAGTTTTAACTTTGCCCTTCGCATCCTTTAAGGCTTTTCTTGCTGTATCTCTATCTGCTGCAGTTGCTTCAATAATTATATTTTCCGATCTTGTTATTAGCTTTTCATTAGTTTGCATAACATCTACCATAAGATTTTCATAAGTTTTTCCTATACCTACCATACTTCCAGTAGATATCATATTTAAAACCATCTTTTGTGCTGTTCCAGCTTTCAATCTTGTTGATCCTGTAAGAACTTCTGGACCTACAACAAGTTCTATAGCTACATCTGAATACTTTGCCATTTCAGAGTTCTTATTGCAAACAACAACTGCTGTTTTGCAACCTATTTCTCTAGCATATTTTAGTCCGTAAATTGCATAAGGAGTTCGCCCACTAGCTGCTAGCCCAATTACTATATCTTTGTTGGTTAAATTTAATTCTTTTAATTCATCAACCCCTAAAGTTTCACTATCTTCTGCGCCTTCAACAGCTTTTATAAATGCTGTTTGACCTCCTGCTATTAATCCAACTACTAAATCACTAGACACTCCAAATGTAGGGGGACACTCAACTGCATCTAACAGTCCAAGCCTCCCACTTGTACCTGCACCCATATAAATTATTCTTCCACCTCCCTCCAAAGTTTCAGTACATATATCTATAACCTCTGCAATTTTAGGCAAAGCATCCTTAACTGATTCTATTACTTTCTCGTCCTCTTTATTCATTATTGCTGCAATTTCTATTGAAGTCATTCTATCTAAATTAATAGTATCTCTATTTCTTGTCTCTGTAGTTAATTTGGTTAAATCTACCATAACAAACCTCCTGATATAATTTCTTCAAGTTTAACGTTTACTTTAAGTTTAAATTTGGTTTTTGTATGTGGGTTCTATTAAATTGCTTCACATTTGAGTCATAATGCTTATTTACAAAGGCTGTATATAATATGTCTATTATATTTAACTGAGCTATTCTTGAAGATATTGCTCCTTCTCTAAAAACAAGTTCTGTAGGTGCCACTAATAGCTTATAATCTGCTATATTCGAAATTGGTGATTCCTCCAGTCTCGTGATTGCAATAATAGGAGCTCCTATTTCTTTAGCTATATTAGCACATTTAATCATTTCTTCTGTAAAGCCAGAATAACTAATGATAATAGCTACATCATTTTTATCCATATTCTTAGCCTCTAATAGCTGAGCATGAAAATCATCATTTAAGCAGCAACTCTTATTTATTCTTAAAAATTTTAGGTATGCATCTTTAGCAACTAATAGTGATGCCCCTACTCCAAATAAACAAATATTTTTAGATTTATCTAAAATATCTACACAAGCCTTTAATACATTTATATCAATTAACTTTTGACTTTTTTCTAAAGATGCAATGCTCTTTAAAGTAACTTTCTCAACAATCTTTTCTAAACTATCTTCTTTATCAATGTTTTTTACTTTTTCTTCATCAGCTGATCTTATAATTGCTAATTCATACAGTAATGCGTGTATTAACTCCTTATATCCATTAAAGCCAATTTTTTTACAAAGACGAATTATAGTAGACGGAGAAGCAAAAGTTTTTTCAGATAATCTATATATATTACTTTCTACTGCAGAATCCGGACTTCGCAGTATATATTCTATTATCGTCCTTTCAGTTTCACTAGCCTTATCAATATAGTCTCGTAATCTAACAATTACACTTTTCATAAGATACCTCCATCTATGTTTTAATTTTACAATTCATATTTTTTCTTTTCAACATTTTACCACACCTTTGGAATTTTGTTTCACCTTTTGGTAAATTTTATTACTTATATATATGTTTTATGAATTATAATGAAAATTATATATTTTTACTTAAATAATTTACTTAACTATTTAATTTCACATTATTTCAATTATGTAAATTATTAATTTTAATATTTATTAGATAAAATATTAACAATTTAATTTTATATTTCTTTATATTTCAACATATATTAAGAAATTATGGATGTATACTCATAATTTTTATTGCTTGGTAATTAATTTCTTACATTTTTGTTTAAAATAAATCTATTTTGAGTTATAATATTATTAACAAGAACAAATATGTAAATCATATGTTTTTGATACATTTTAGCTTTACAGCTTAATTGTAATAAAATTTAAAGTTATGGAGGTTTATACCATGTTAGTTTCAGCAAAAGAAATGTTAAACAAGGCTAAAGCGGGAAAATATGCTGTAGGACAATTCAATATTAATAATTTAGAATGGACTAAAGCTGTTTTACTAACTGCTCAAGAAAATAATTCACCTGTTATATTAGGAGTTTCAGAAGGTGCTGCTAAATACATGTGTGGTTATAAAACTATAGTTGGAATGGTAAATGGCATAATGGAAGAGTTAAAAATCACTGTTCCTGTTGCGTTACATCTAGATCACGGTAGCTATGAAGGAGCTTTAAAGGCTATGGAAGCTGGCTTCTCTTCAATTATGTTTGATGGATCTCACTATCCAATAGACGAAAATATAACTAAAACAACTGAAATGGTTAAATTAACTTCTGAAAAAGGACTTTCTTTAGAAGCAGAAGTTGGTTCAATTGGCGGAGAAGAAGACGGAGTTGTAGGTGCTGGCGAAATAGCTGACGCTAATGAGTGCAAAGCTATAGCGGACCTAGGAGTTACTATGTTAGCTGCTGGTATCGGTAATATCCACGGAAAATATCCTGCTAACTGGAAGGGATTAAGCTTTGAAGCTCTAGAAGCTATAAGCAATCTTACTGGCGATATGCCTTTAGTACTACACGGTGGTACTGGAATTCCAGAAGATATGATACAAAGAGCTATTTCTTTAGGTGTTTCTAAGATAAATGTTAATACTGAGTGTCAATTATCATTTGCTGAAGGTACTAGAAAGTATATTGAAGCTGGAAAAGACCTAGAAGGAAAAGGCTTTGACCCAAGAAAGCTATTAGCTCCAGGATTCGAAGCTATAAAAGCTACAGTTAAAGAAAAAATGGAACTATTCGGCTCAGTAAATAAAGCATAATTTTACTAATATAAAGGTAGAAAGATTTTCTTTCTACCTTTTATTTTCTACCTTTTAATTACATCTAAAAATTTTAACCTAGTCTAAGTTTTTAGATAGATTTATTTGAATTTAATTTATCTAACCACCTACCCTAAGGTTACATCTAATACCATCATAACTATGAAACCTAATATTAATCCTAAAGTTGTTAATTTTTTATTTTCCATGGATGCTTCTGGCAATAGCTCAGCTCCTACTACTGCAATCATTGCTCCAGCTGAAAAAGATAATAAAAATGGCAAAATACTTCTTACTGATAAAGCTGCTATTACGCCAACTACGCCTGCCATAGGTTCAACTAGTCCTGATGCTTGCCCATAAAGAAAACTTCTCCACCTAGATATTCCTTCTCTTCTTAATGGTAATGATACTGCTGCTCCCTCTGGAAAATTTTGAAGCCCTATTCCTAATGCTAAAGTAATTGCTGCAATTAAACTTGTCCCTGGTATTCCAGCTGCAACCCCTCCAAATGCAACTCCAACAGCAAGCCCTTCTGGTATATTGTGAAGTGTTACTGCTAGAACTAGTAATATACTTTTTTTATATTTAGTTGTTTGAGGTAAATTTTCTTCATCCTTATCTGTAATCACCCCATAAGAATAAGTATCCATTAATTTATCTGCAAAAATTAAAAATAATCCTCCTAAAAAAAATCCTGTTGATGGAATAATAACTCCACTATAACCAAGTTCATTACAAAGTTCTATAGCTGGATTTAATAAGGACCAAAAACTTGCTGCAACCATTACTCCAGCACCAAATCCTAGCATTGTATTTAAAACCTTTTTATCAACATTTTTAAAGAAAAATACTAGTGCTGCACCTAGTGCAGTAATAAACCAAGTAAATAAAGTTGCAAGAAGTCCTTGCATTATAGGATTAAGTTCACTAAACCAATACATTTTAAATCCTCCTTAGTAATTAAATTTCCTAATTATAATCTACTAAGAAGGATAAGTTTTGGTTACAAATAAATACATTTTTTTACATCACTTTTTTATAATTCATTTTTCATATTATAATTTTTCTTTTTTATAAACCTTTTCCGCTCTCTAACTTCAAACCTTTTTCTTCTAATATTTCATAAATGGTTTTTGAAGTAGTATCATTTATTGTATATCCTAGTAATCCTAATATTTCTTCTAATTCTTTTTCAGAATATGTTTCAATTTCTATATATGGAAATGGACAAAACTCTTTATCATTTATATCAATTTCAACTAAAGAATTTTTCAATCTATAACTTTCTCTATATTTTTTTATAGATTGTTTAAGTTTTAGTCCTAAAGAAGTAAAAATCTTATTTGCAGCTTCTTTATCTTCAACAATAGTTTCATTCTCTTCCATAACTTTAAATGTTTCTTGGCTCAACATCTTTTTAGTTGTCATATAAACAACTTCTTTATTGTTAATTCTATTATCCGTTATTCTTATTCTTGCATATCCTTTAGAATTTAATAATCTGTTATCATCAAAATCATAAATATTATTTATTTGATACTCTTCCTTTACTTTCTCTGCTCCCAATTCCTTAAGTCTTTTTCTAATAAAATCTACATCTATATCAATTATTCTAGTTTCTAACTCCTTCATATTGTTTCTCCATTTCTGTTTTTACATCATTATATCATATAAAAATTATACACATCAATTAATAGCTCCTTAAAGATAAGTCATAAAGATAATACTATATGTACAAATTATTACATCATATTTAATAACAAGAAAATTTTAGTATTTTTTAATAATTTTGTTATTAAGGTATAAAAAAACACGTGTCTTATACGAGATTATAAGTAAATTGAGAATTAACTTATTTCATTTCACAGTTTACATAGCACAATTTACAGTTTCCTATATAATGACTGAAATGAGACTTCAAAAGTGCTCTGCACTTTATAATTATTTTGTGAGGTTATATTTTATGAATAATAATAAAAAACTTATACCTGTAAGAGATTTAAAAATAGGTATGATTACTGCTAATGAAGTTGTTTATAATGGTATGATATTAATTGGAGAAGGCATTACTATTAACGCTCAAATGTTAGAGAAATTAAATACATTTTTTCTTTTCGATAGTATTGAAGTATATAGTGATGAAAAAGATAATTCTAATGAAATTTTAGAATTAAAAGCAGCTGATAAAGCTTTAAAAGATATTTCAATTGATGTTAAACTTATATTTGATAATGCTAAAACGCTTGAAAGCTCAAATACTAATGAAATAAATGAATATGCAAAAAAGCTATTAAATGAACTTAAACTAAATAAATACATTTTAAAGAATATAGTTTTAAATGGTAGTGGTTCAGACTGTATCTACAGGCATTCTGTTAACGTAGCTTCATTAAGCTATTTAATTGGAAAATGGAATGGATTTGATAGTAATAAACTTCATAATCTTGTTTATGCCTCTTTATTACATGACTTTGGTAAAACAAAAATTAATAAAAATCTAATAGATAAAAATCGTATATTTTCTGAAGAAGAATTTGAAATAATAAAAACTCATCCAGTAATAGCATATGATGAAATAAAAAAAGTTCCATTTATAAGCAAATCAGTACTTTACGCAGTTTTAATGCATCATGAAAGATGTGATGGAAGTGGCTATCCTCTTGGTATTAAAACCAATCAAATTCATGAGTTTGCAAAAATTGTAGCTATTGCAGATGTATTTGATGCGACAAATTCTAATAGAGTTTATAGAGATAAGAAAAAGCCTCTTGAAATTCTTAAGATTATAAAGGAAGATAGCTTAAGTAAATTAGATTACACATTGTGTTCTAAATTCTTAAATGGAATGTTAAATTTTTATATTGGACAAACAGTCTTGTTGAACAACAATAAGAAATGTAAAATAATACAAATGGATTTAAATAATATCTCTTCACCTCTTGTTTTGTGTGATGATGAATTTATAGATTTAAGGAAACTCAATCATTTATATGTTACAGAAATACTATAATTAGATTTAAATTGCGAAGCATTTTTCAGTTCACAGTTCACAGTGCACAATTCACAGTTTTCAGTTTTTGGAATAAAGTAACAGAGAACAGGGAATATGCTACACTTAAGTAAGTTTTAAATTTCCCTCACCAATTATTTTTTACCAATAACTTAATTCATTATTAATTTAAATTCTTAATATAAGTTGGCGAAGGTAAATAGAATATGTGAAATAAGCATATAGCGAGAAACTAGAAGTACTTGGTGAAGGAATAACTACTATGCCTTAGTGTTGTTGGTTTGTCTGAGCGTAGCGAGTTTAACCAAAACTCTTGGCATAGTAGTTCTCCGAGCCTAGTACTTCTTTGCGTAGCTATTTAGCTTATGAAACATATCTATTTATCGTAGCCTTTATATTCACAATTTATTACAATTTTTCTCTTCTATTGCTTGATTTTATAAATATTTTTTTTAATTCATTATCATTATTTTCAATTAATGCAGATTTTATATTATTCATCTCTATAAGAAACTTATCTATTGATTCTATTAAATTATCTTTATTACCAATAAATAATTCGCTCCATAGGTCTTCATTTATATTAGCTATTCTAGTTAAATCTCTATAACTGTCTCCAATAAAACTTCCAGTATCTCGTCCTTCTTCATCGCTATTAATTAATGCAACAGCTATTGCATGCGGAAGCTGACTTGTAAAACCTATCATCTTATCATGGAGAAATGGATCTATCCTTTTAATTTTTCTAAATCCCATTTCATATATAATCTTTTCTAAAACTTTTATATTGCTTTCTATATTTCTATCCGTTACAGCAATTAAATAGTTGGCTCCCTTAAAGACTTCCTTTGAAGCATAATCAATCCCTCTTTTTTCTCTTCCTGCCATAGGATGCCCAAATATAAAATCTACTTCTTTCGGTAATATTTTTAATATATCTTCAACAAAAGGTTTCTTTATACCTGTAGCATCTGTAATTATTGTTCCAGCTCTTAATAATTTTTTATTCTCTTCTATAAAGCTCTTTATAAGCATTGGGTATATAGAAAGAATTATTAAATCAGATTTTTCTACAATTTCACTACCATCTACATAACCTTCTTTTATTATTCCTAACTCTTTAGCTTTTTTTAAAGTTTCTAAATTGTTATCAATTCCATAAACATCTTCATACCCTGCCGCTTTAAGTGCCATTGCATAACTTCCTCCAATAACACCAAGCCCTACTATTAATATTCTCATAAGCCCCCCCAATTTATCAATGAATAATGAATAATTGATAATTTATTCATTAATTATTTATTGTACATTGTCAATTATCTATTATCTATTATTTATATTGCATTATCTATTTAAATCATAAATTATTTTATTTTCTTACCTTCCATTTCGGCCAATACTTTAACTTTATTCATCATATTTTTAAATGATTCTGGTTTAATTGATTGTTGACCATCACTTAATGCACATTGTGGATTGTTATGCACTTCTATAATAAGTCCATCTGCTCCTGCACTTACAGCTGCTTTTGCAAGTGGCTCTACTAAATACCAGTATCCAGCAGCATGACTTGGATCTACAATTACTGGTAAATGTGATTTTCTCTTTATAACTGGAATTGCACTTAAGTCTAGTGTATTCCTTGTATAAGTTTCAAAAGTCCTTATACCTCTTTCGCAAAGAATAACATTTTCATTTCCTTCAGCCATTATATATTCAGCTGACATTAACCATTCTTCTATTGTTGCAGAAAGACCTCTCTTAAGTAAGATAGGTTTATTAGTTCTTCCTAGTTGCTTTAATAAATCAAAGTTTTGCATATTTCTTGCCCCAACTTGGATTACATCTACATCTCTAACAAATATATCTATATAATCAGTTGACATTATTTCTGTTACTATAGGTAATCCTGTAACTTTTCTAGCTTTCTTTAATAATTCTAAACCTTCCATTTCTAATCCTTGAAAGCTATATGGTGAAGTCCTTGGTTTAAAGGCTCCTCCCCTTAAAAAAGTTGCCCCAGATTCTTTTACACTTTTAGCTATTTCTATTATTTGTTCTTCACTTTCAACAGAACAAGGTCCTGCAATAACCGCTAAATTATTTCCTCCAATTAAACTTCCCTTTACATCAATTATTGTATCTTCTGGCTTAAATAATCTATTAGCCTTTTTGTAAGGTTCTTCTACCTTAAGAACTTTATCTACCCCAGAAAATCTAAGAAGCTTATCTGAATCTATAGATCTGGTTTCTCCAACCACACCTATAATACAAAAAGTTTCTCCCTGAGACAAATGGATTCCCAATCCTCTACTCTCTAATTCTCTCTTAACCTTCAATACTTCATCATCACTACAATTTGGATTCATTACAATAATCATTACTATCCCTCCATACTACTTCAATTGATAATTAATAATTACCAATTGATAATTATTGAAACAATTCAGACAAGCCGAATTATAAAATTTATTTTATAACCTCATTTTGAGATTGCTCACTAATTTTCTTATTCTTTTATTTTTATTCTATATTTTAGTAATTATCAATCAGCCATTTTTCTATTGCTTCCATCGCCATTATATAACCAAATTCTTTAAAGCCACAAATTTGTCCTATACATGCCGGGGCTATTACTGATTTATGCCTAAATTCTTCTCTTGCATGTATATTTGATAAATGTACCTCTATAGTAGGTATATTTACTGCTTTTACTGCATCAAATATGGCATAACTATAATGGGTGTACGCTCCTGGGTTCATTATTATCCCACTATATTTTTCATAATATGCCTTATGAATTATATTTATTATTTCACCTTCTATATTACTTTGAAATAACTCAATCTCTATATTTCTTTTTTTTCCCTCTTCTTTAATATATCCACAAATATCTTCAAAGTCTTTAGTTCCATAAATTCCCTTTTCTCTTACTCCTAACATATTTATATTAGGACCATTTATAACTAATATTTTCATAAAACATCCACCTTCATAATATTTTGCGAAGCAAAATTTCTAGTGTACAGTTCACAAGGCACAGTTAACAGTTGTTTTCGTTTTATAGGTAACAGGGCACAGATATCAAGTACCCAGTATAACTTATAATCAAAATTTAAGAAGCATCTATCTCAGTATTTTGCTTTCAAAAAAGCTACCATATGTTCCCTCATACTTGTTGCTTTATCCAATAAACTATACGCTGTGAATTGTTAACTGTTACTTATATAAATTGTGTGATTTCATTTATAATATTTTCTATTGTTTTATCGTTAACCAGTTTAATATCGCAATATTTATTATATAAATTATATCTTTCTGTATATAAATTGTAAAGTTTCTTTACCCCTTCTTTTAACAGAGGTCTTGAAGATATATCTAAATCACTAGCTATATTTTCTATTGATCTATCTATAAATATTATGATAGCCTTTTCTTTAAAAAATTTCATATTTTCTTCCCTTTTAATTATTCCACCACCACTTGATATTACTACCCTTTCCTTATTGCTTAATTCTTTGCAAGCTTTTGTTTCATAATCTCTAAAATAATCTTCATTTATGTTAAACAAATCTTTTATTGTTTTATTAGATATTTTTTCTATGTATTCATCCATATCATAGAAATCATAATTTATTTTTCTTGAGAGCTTTTTGCCTATAGTACTTTTCCCACATCCTGGCATTCCAATAAGTAAAATTATATCTTTATTCATATTAAATTCACCTATATTCTAATTTAATTTCAGCTTTACATTTTCATAAATTTCTTTTATTATTTCTTCTTTTATTTCAACTTTATTCCATAATTCTTGAGCCTTAACAGCCTGACCAATAAGCATATACAATCCGCCAATGGTTTTTTTCCCTAGCAATTTTCCTGTATTCAAAAACATGGTATCTATAGGATTATATATTAAATCTACTACTATATTGAAATTTTGTATTATATCTTCTGAAACTGGTATTTCACTTACATTAGGATACATTCCAACTGGTGTTGAATTAATAATAATATCCCCTTTAACTTCTTTTAATTCTTCATAACTTATTACATGAACATTTTTCAAATTAAACTCATTTCTATTTGGATTTCTACTTACTATATATACGCTTTTTATATCATTATCCAATAAATAATATAATACACCTTTGCAAGCTCCTCCATTTCCTAGGATAACTGCTTTTTTATCTTTCACTTCTATATTATTAATCTTTATCATATATCCAAAACCATAATAATCAGTATTATATCCATACAAAACTTCATTTTCTAATAAAACTGTATTTATTGCACCTATTCTCTTTGCCTCTTCTGATATAATGTCAATATATTTTATTATATCTTCCTTATATGGTATTGTTACATTTGTTCCTTTTATCTTTAATAACTTTACTGCCCTTGTAAAATCTTCAAGATTATTTCTATTAACTTCAAATAATTTATAAGCCCCTTCTTTATTGATTAATTTCAATATCTCACTGTGAATTAACGGGGATAAACTGTGCGAAAGTTTTTCACCCAATAATCCATAAAACTCCATAACTCTGCCCCCTTATCTTGTATTTATATTAAAAATATTATAACATAGTGATTAATTATTTGCTTATAAAATTAGGTAGTGAAAATGGTCTTAAACCTTTTCACTACCTAATTTTATTATTTATTGTAGATATGATTTCTTTACAAATTTAAAATCTTTATCTAATTCAAAACCTTGTCTGTTATAAAATTCAATTTCTTCTTTATGATAATCCTTATTAACCGAAACAATATAGTTTACTTCATTATCTTTAGCAGTTTTTTCTACCTCTAACATTAGTTGATGTCCAACTCCAAGTCCCCTATATTTTTCATCAACAATTATGTCCTTAATATTTATTGTTTTATTGTGATTATTATCTTCATTAAAATTACTATTAATATATCCTATAACATCATTATTTAGTTGAGCAACTATCATTAAAGATTTATTATCTTCTGATATGGATTTTATGTTTGAATAATTCAGCCTAGAATTAAGCTTATAAATATCCTCATAATCCTTTAAATTAACTTCTCTAACATCAAAACCCACCATAAAAAATCCTCCAATCTCATTGTAAACGTTTGTAGTAATAGTAACTTTAAAAGCAAACTTTTATATCTGCTTTATTATATCCACTTTTAATTTTCTGAAAATTCAAAATATTGTTTGTACTTAAATTATACATCTAAATTTCTTTTATTTCCACTATTTTTTATCTTTTTATAATTATAAATATTAATAAACTAAAAAAGATTACTGAATATACAGTAATCTACTATATTTTTGGAAATGTTAAGATTAACAGCTTCCTTTGTAACTCCCTATAATTTTGAAATATCCACTATTTTTTTCTATAAGCTCTAATGCATTTTTTACCCTGCTATCTTGTAAACTTCCTTCAAAGTCTACGTATAATAAATACTTCCAGGATTCATGTTTATTTGGTCTTGATTCTATTTTAATCATATTTATGTTATTTTCTGCAAAATATCTTAAAAGACTATAAAGAATCCCTGCTTTATTTTCTAGAGAAAATACTACACTAATTTTGTTACACCCATTATTATATTCTAACTTCTTTCCTATAATTATAAATTTTGTATAATTATCTTTTTTATCATTTATATTTTCTTTCAATATCTCTAGTCCATAAATTTCAGCTGCTTTTTTGCTAGCTATAGCAGCTTTTCTATAATCTTTTAAATCTGAAATCAATTTTGCACTTATAGCTGTATTATGATATGGAATAATCTTTATATTTTGATAGTTACTTAAGAATTTTTTACTTTGCTCAAAGCCTTGAGGATGAGAGTATATTTCTTGTATTTCATTTATTTTTGTTCCCCTAATTCCAATTAAGTTTTGATCTATTTTAATACATTCTTCACCAATAATATAAAAACCATACTTAACTAAAAGATCATAGATTTCAGCAATCGCCCCTGTATATGAATTTTCTATCGGTAATATAGCTTTATTTATTTCACTTTTTTCTAGTGCATTAAAAACATCCTCAAAGGCTTCATAATTCCTTGTATTGTCATAATTTTCAAAATATTTCAGAAGAGCTTCTTCACTAAAAGATCCACTAACTCCTTGATAACCTACTATTACACCTTTATTTTCTTTTATAATATTCTTAGTAATTGTTGAATCTTCCTTAATTATATTTTGTTGCAGCGATCTACTTAATTCCATAATATTTTCGAAAAATCTTCTTGTAATATCACTGTAGTTACTATTATTAAGATTTCTCACATTTTTTTCTATAACCTCTTCTTCTCTTTTTCCATTAAAAATTGGCAAGTTATTTTGTCTTTTATATTCTCCAACCTTAATAGCAATATTCATCCTTTTCTCAAATAACTCTATTAGCTCTTTGTCTATAGAATCTATCTCTTTTCTATATTCTTCTAACTCACTCAATTAATATCTCCCCTTTATCAAATCAAGTATTCCTATAGCTGTTACAGCTTCAATAACAGGTATTGCTCTTTGCACTATACAAGGATCATGCCTTCCTTCAACTCTAAATTTAACATTTTCTTTATTCTTTATATCTATTGTATTTTGTTCTTTAGCAATAGATGCTGTAGGTTTTATAGCAACTTTAAATACTATTGGCATTCCATTCGTAATACCACCTAGTACTCCACCATTATTATTAGTTTTTGTTTTTACCTTATCTTTATCATAGTAATATTCATCATTACATTCTGACCCAAACATATTAGTCATCTCAAATCCTTTACCAAATTCTATGCCTTTTACAGCTGGTACCGAGAATATTAAATGAGCTAATGTAGATTCTACTGAATCAAAAAATGGGTTTCCGACTCCAGGATTTATACCAATTACAGCACACTCTATACTACCTCCAACTGAATCCCCATTGTATTTAGCCTGTAATATAGTATGCTTTATATTTTCCTCTAAAGAGGTATTTATTAATGGTAATTCCATACTTCTTAAGTTCTCTAATACGTCCTTTGATATATCAATATTATTAAACTCTTTATCAATTATATTCTTTATAGAAGATATATGTGATCCTATTAATATTCCTCTTTTTTCTAATATCTGTTTACATATTGCTCCTGCAAATACTAGAGGAGCTGTTATTCTTCCTGAGAAGTGTCCTCCGCCTCTATAATCATTAAAGCCATCATACCTAGAATAACCTGTAAAATCTGCATGCCCCGGTCTCATATAATCTTTAGTCTTAGTATAATCCTTAGATCTAGTATCACCATTTCTTATTATTGCACAAAGAGGCGTTCCAGTAGTTTTACCTTCAAAATATCCACTTAATATTTCTGGAAAGTCACTTTCCTTTCTTGCAGTTGACATTGAATTTTTCCCTGGAGCCCTTCTATCCATTTCAAAAAGTACTTTATCCATATCTATCTCAAACCCAGATGGTAACCCATCTATGTTTATTCCTATTGCATTTCCATGAGATTCTCCGAATATAGAAATTTTTATATTACTCCCCCATACCCCACTCATCAATATTTCCTCCTAGCATTTTAAAATCTTCAAAAAACCTTGGATAAGATTTAGCTACACAATCGTAATCAACTAATTTTATAGGTTCTTTACATATAGTTGATGCCATTGCTAATGTCATCGCTATTCTATGATCCTTCCAGCTCCATACCTCTAGGCCACCTTTTAACTCATCTACGCCCTCAATTATAAGTCCATCTTCCTTTTCTTCTATATTTGCTCCTATTTTATTAAGCTCATTAGTTATAGCTTTTAACCTATCACATTCCTTTATTCTAAGCCTTCCTGCATTAATAATTTCTGTTTTTCCTTTAGATACAGCCGCTACCAATGTTACTACTGGAATTATATCTGGGCATTGTGATGCATCGATAGTTGTGGAAATCAATTCGTCTTCTGCTTTGCATTTTATACTGTCTTTATAAGTATAAAATTTAACTCCCATTCTTCCTAATATATCTATTACTTCTTTATCTCCTTGAAGAGAGTTTATATTTAAATCCTTAATATCAATGTTACAACCTAATGAATTTGCTGCAAAATAGAAAGCTGCTTGTGAGTAGTCACCTTCCACTCTATAATCTCTTGATATATATTTTTGATTTCCTTTAATTATAAATTCCTTATAACAATTATTTTTAATTTCTACTCCAAAGCTTCTCATACAAGATAAGGTTAAATCTATATATGATTTTGATTCTATCTCTGTACTAATGGTTATTTTAGAGTCTCCATCTAATAATGGAAGTGTAAATAATAATCCTGTTATAAATTGTGAACTTATATTCCCTGGCAAAGAAAATTCCCCTGGTTTCAATTTTCCTTTTACCATCATATTTAATTGATTTTCAACATGATTATATTTTATTCCTTGCTCCTTAAATATATCAAAATATGTTTCTAAAGGCCTTTTCCCTAAATTTCCTCTTCCTATAAACTTAGTTATACCTTCAAATAATAAAGAGATTGGTACCATAAATCTTAATGTTGACCCTGATTCATTGCAGTCTATAACTCTAACTAAATTTCTTACAGTATCATCTCTATATATTCCATTAACAACTATTTTATCTCCATTCTTATCAATAACGGCTCCTAATTGTCTCATTGCATCTATAGTTGCATTAATATCATCTGAATAATCTATATTTTCAATTGTAGAAACTCCACTTCCAAGAGCTGCACAAATAATAGCTCTGTGAGAAATACTCTTTGAAGGAGGAACCATTACACTTCCTTCTAATTTAGACTTTGTCAGTTTTAATACTTTCATAAAACACCACCCTTATTTAAAATGGGAAAAGTGAAAAGTTAGTAGTAAAAAAGTTATGGTAATAATTCAGCCTAGCTGAATTAAATATTTAACTCCTTCATACCTTTATTTTCCTTTAAACTCTCCTTAGAATTTACTCATAAATTCTTTCACTTTTCACTACTCACTTATTCAAATATCTTGCTCGTTGTTTTGTATATAAAGCTTTCTCCTATTTCTTTTAAGAAAATTAAATTTATATTATTTTTTAAGTTTTTCTTATCTAGTTTCATTGTTTCAATTAGTTCATTAATATCTATTGTTAGTTCATATGGTAGTTCATATTTAATTAGTATATCTTTAATTATATCTTTTGTACCTACCTTTGTTATCCCTAATTCTTCACTTAATTTAGTTATCTCATACATGCCAATAGCAACTGCTTCTCCATGGGTATATTTAGTATAATTAAAATATTGTTCAATTGCATGACCTATTGTGTGTCCAAAATTTAAAAGCATTCGTTCTCCCATGTCTTTTTCATCTTTTTCCACAATTTCTTTTTTTATTTTGCAACAATTGTGAATAATGTATTCTATATTGTGCACAACTTCCTTTTTATTACTATAATTTATAAGATTACCAAAAAAATCTTTATCCTTTATGCAACCATATTTGATTACCTCTGCCATTCCATCGTTAAATACTCTATCACTTAGAGTATTTAGAACTTCTGGATCTATAACAACTTTCTTTGGATGATAAAAACTACCGACTAGATTTTTACCTTTATCTAGGTCTACTCCAACTTTCCCTCCCACACTACTATCTACTTGTGCTAATAAAGTAGTTGGACATTGAACAAATGCTACTCCTCTCAAATAAGTAGAAGCAACAAATCCACCTAAATCTCCAATAACTCCTCCACCTAAAGTTATTATTAAATCACTTCTAGTAAACCTAAAATTTAGAAGTTCATCATAGACTAAAGGTAGAGTAAGAAAATTCTTAGTTTCCTCACCAGGCTTAAGTACCATCTTTTTAACATCATATCCACTATTAGTTAAATTCTTTAATACTAAATTCCCATAAAACTTATCAACATTCTTATCAGTTATAATAAAAATCTTTTTACCCTTAAAAAGATTTTTTATCTCATGTGCTAATGTATTTATTATTCCCTTTTGTATAACAATCTCATAACTACTATAAATTAAATCTATTGATAAATTCATTAAAACACCACCTTATTTAAAATTGTAAAAGTTATGGTAATAATTCAACTAGGCTGAATTAAAAAACTAAACAACAGAAGTCATTATTACTTAATCTTTCATTAATACTTTAATTCTTCTTTTATTTTTAACTTTTCACTCTTTCACTTTTAAATATCCTATATTTCTCTTCCTACCGCTATTGCAATTGGCTTTAGCTCTTTTACTAATGTTTCATAATCTTCTGGCTTTATTGATTGTGGTCCATCACATAATGCTTTTTCTGGGTTGTTGTGAACTTCTATTATAAGACCATCTGCCCCCACTGCAATTGCTGCCTTTGCTAATGGTGCTATCATAAATCTCTTTCCTGTTGCATGGCTTGGATCTACTATAATTGGAAGATGACTTATCTTTTTTATTGCTGGTATTGCACTTAAATCTAAAGTATTCCTTGTATATGTCTCAAATGTTCTTATTCCTCTTTCACAAAGAATAATATTCTCATTACCTCCAGCCATTATATACTCAGCACTCATTAAAAACTCTTCTATTGTTGCTGACAAACCTCTTTTTAATAGTATTGGTTTATTTGTTTTTCCTAATTCTTTTAGTAAATCAAAATTTTGCATGTTTCTTGCGCCTACTTGAATCACATCTACATCTCTTTGGAATATCTCAACATCATACGGAGACATTATTTCAGTTACTATAGGTAATCCTGTTGTCTCTCTTGCTATTTTTAATAACTCCAATCCATCATATTCTAACCCTTGGAAACTATATGGTGAAGTCCTAGGTTTAAATGCACCACCTCTTAAGAAATTTGCCCCTAATTTCTTAACTTCCCTTGCTATAAACTTTATTTGCTCTTCACTTTCTACTGAGCAAGGTCCCGCTATCATAGCTATTTTATTTCCGCCTATTTCATTTCCATTAATATTAACTGTCGTATTATATGGATGAAATAATCTATTAGCTTTCTTAAATGGCTCTTGAACATACATGACTTTTTCTACATTGTCATTTGCCTCAATTTTTAACGGATCTATCTTACTTGTATCTCCTACAAGTCCTAGAATTATTAATTCTGCTCCTATAACAGGACTAACTTTAACTCCTTCTCCTTCAATTTCTTCAGTAAGTTTTCTTATTTCCTCTTCTTTTGTTTTTGGTTTTAAAATTATTACCATAAAATATGCCCCCTTCTTCTAATTGATATTGCTGTTTTTTATTGTCAGGTTTTTAAGATTTTTATATTAAAAAAAGGGCCTCGAATGAGCCCTTTTAAATAATCAAAATATTTTCATATAAAAATATATAGTTTATATTATAAAACTCATTTGAAAAGAATTATTTATTTTTTTGTAAAACAAATAGCCAGCGCTAAATAAAAAGCCCCAGAATATAAAGTAAAAAAAGCTATTAAATTTTACTGATTTCTTTATAATTCCTTTCATATTTTCCTCCATATAAACTAAAAATTCTTTACCTAATTATACCAAAGGACATCATTTTGTCAACACTTCTTCTCATTATTTTATTATAATATTGGAGCAATAAGCATTATTAATGCTTCCTTTATTCTCATTAATCTTCCTCTATTGTTGTATTCATCCATTGTAACAATATTACAATCCTTTATATCATTATAGAAGATCTCTTCTTGTTGCTTTGAAAAATTATCATCAAATATAAAGGCATTTATTTCAAAATTTAGTTGGAAACTTCTTATATCTAAATTAGCTGTTCCAATACTGCATGCTTTGCCATCTGATACAATTGTTTTTGAATGAATAAAACCTTTTTGATACCTATATATTTTTACTCCACATTCCATAAGTTCTCCTATGTTTGCACTTAATATCCATTCCATAAAAAAGTGATCCGGCTCTCCTGGCACCATTATTCTTACGTCAACTCCTGATAATGCTGCTATTTTTAGTGCTTCTCTAGTGGATTCATCAGGAACTAAATATGGAGTCTGAATATATACATTTTTCTTTGCATTATTTATTATTTTTATATATCCATTTCTTATATATTCTTCTTTATGATCTGGGCCTGAAGATACTATTTGCATTCCTACATTTCCTTGAATCTCTTGCTTATAGAAATACTCATCATATTCTTTAATTTCCCCTTCTGATGCATAATCCCAATCTAAGATAAATCTCTTATTTAACTCGTTCACAGCTTCTCCTTGTATTCTTATATGGGTATCTCTCCAAAAATCAAATTGTTTACCTTTGTTTATGTATTCATCGCCAACATTAAATCCACCAACATATCCTATATTGCCATCTATAACTACTATTTTTCTATGATTCCTATAATTTATTCGAAGATTTATGTATGGTAATATTCCAGGAAAAAATAATTGAAACTTTATTCCAAGACCTCTTATGTATTTAATATCCTTTCCTCTAAGATTTTTTGAGCCCATTCCATCTACTAATAACCTTACCTCTACTCCCTGAGAAACTTTCTTCTCTAATTCATCTATAATTTTATTACCTAATTCATCTAATCTAAATATATAATATTCAATGTGGATGAATTTAGTTGCTAGCCTTATATCCTTTATTAAATCATTAAATTTTTCCTCTCCAATTATATAACTTTTAACACTATTTCCCGTTGTATATAGAGCTTTGGAGTGATTATAATTCATTTTTATAATATCTATATACTCTTCTGCAATTCTTCTCGCTTTCTTCTCTTCATCAAAACTTTTTAATAACTTATTCGACTTTTCTTCATCTATAAATTTCTTTTCTCTAAATATCTTTTGCCTATTTAAATTTTGACCAAGAATTAAATATAGTATAAATCCAAAACCTGGAAGCACCAATAAAATAATTAGCCAAGCCCATGTGGTAGTAGGCTCTTTTCTTTCTATAAATATAAGGGAAATCGCTGATACAATATTAATAATATATGCTATTATTAATAAAATATATGTACTCATTTATCTCACCCCCAGGAATGTCTTTTAATTGATAATTGATAATTAATAATGGATAATTCATTGCCAACTCTCCATTACTCATTTCTATTATCTATTATTCATTATAATTATATCCATTTTCTATAAGTAATTAAAGTTTCTTATAAGAAAATGTACACTTTAAATTGAAATATATATTTTTTTATAAAAAGAAGCTGTAATTAGATTAAACTTTCTTTAATCTAATTCAGCTTCTTTTTTGTAATTTATGAAGGGTTTTAGTTTTGACCGAAATATCTATCTAATAATCCTTTGAAAGCTTGTCCGTGTCTAGCTTCATCCTTACACATTTCATGAACTGTATCATGAACTGCATCTAAGTT
>JAQCTH010000129.1 GCA_027686065.1 Clostridiaceae bacterium AF10-41 | reverse complement strand
CAGGTTACTAAAAAGACTTAAGATTTATCTTAAGTCTTTTTTGTGTTTTAAATAATAAATTTATATAAAAATTATTTGTAAGAATACTATCTAATAATTCTCATAAGCTTAAAGTATATTATAAATTTATAAATATTTGCTTCATACTTTAATAAAGTAATATAAAAATAAATTTGAATTAAGAGTTATGATTAAATCAATTTTATAAACTATTACATAGTAATAGATTATACAGAGGGTTAAAGGGGTTTTAGTAGAAAATAAATTTTAAAATTCAATAAAATCAATATAGCATATAAATGAAGTTATATTTATATAGTTAATAATATTAGCCTATTGGGAGGAGAATTCAATGATATATATAAATAAGGATTCCTTAAAAAAAGATTATAAAAAAAAGTTTTTAGAGATAAATGGTAAAGATTTAGAAGATGGAACTAGGGAACAACAATATGAAGCTTTAGGCAGTTTAATTAGAGATTATGTTGCAAAGGAATGGCTAAATACAAATAATAAGTATAAAGAAACTAGAGAAAAGCAGGTATATTATTTTTCAATGGAGTTTTTACTTGGAAGGTTATTAGGGAGTTCATTAATGAATTTAGGAATAGAAAATATTTGTAGGGACGCTTTATTTGAATTAAATATAGATTTAGATGAACTTGAAAATTTAGAACAAGACCAGGGACTGGGAAATGGAGGCTTAGGTAGACTTGCTGCATGTTTTTTAGACTCCATGGCATCACTTAATATACCTGGACATGGTTGTGGAATAAGATATAAATATGGTTTTTTCGAGCAAAAGATAATTGATGGCAAACAAGTAGAGCTATCTGATAATTGGCTAAGATCAGGTAATGTATGGGAAATACAAAAAAGAGATAAATCTGAAATAGTAAAATTTGGTGGAGATGTAGAAACAGAAACAATTGATGGGAAATTAAAATTTACTCAAGTTAATTATGAATCTATACTAGCAATTCCATATGATACACCAATTACAGGATATAAAAATGAGGTAGTAAATACTTTAAGATTATGGTCAGCAGAGCCTGTAAGCAATGAATTTGACTTTTCATCATTTAGTAGAGGAGAATTTCTAAAGGCTATAGAATACAAAAATTCTGTTGAATCTATATCATTAGTTTTATATCCAGAAGATTCTTTTTATGAAGGAAAAATTCTACGATTAAAGCAACAATACTTTTTTGTATCTGCAGGATTACAGAGTATTGTAAGGCATTATAAAAAGTATAACACTAATATACATGAATTAGATGAAAAAATAGCGATTCATATAAATGACACACATCCAACGTTAGCTATTCCAGAACTTATGAGAATACTATTGGATGAAGAAAAATTATCATGGGAAGAAGCATGGAGGATAACACAAAATACAATTTCCTATACTAATCATACTATTTTAGCAGAAGCATTAGAAAAATGGCCTATAAACATGTTTAAAAAGATATTACCAAGAATATATATGATTATACATGAAATAAATGAAAGACATTGCAAAGATCTTTGGAATAAATATATTGGACAATGGGACAAGATTTCTAGAATGGCTATAATTGCTGATGGGTTTGTGAGAATGGCCAATCTAGCTATAGTAGGTAGCCATAGTGTGAATGGGGTAGCAAAACTTCATACAGAAATACTTAAGAAAAAGGAAATGTCAGATTTCTATTATCTATATCCCAACAAATTTAATAACAAAACTAATGGAATAACTCATAGAAGATGGTTATTAAAAAGTAATCCAGATTTAGCAAATTTATTAAAAGAGACAATAGGAGAGGGATTTATAAAACATCCAATGGATTTATTGAATTTTGAAAAATATTTAAGTGATAATAATGTATTGAGTAAGCTGAGAAATATAAAACTAAATAATAAAGTTAAATTATCTAAAGAAATATATAGTTCGTATGGAATAAAGGTAGATCCAAATTCTATTTTTGACGTCCAGGTGAAAAGAATTCATGCATATAAAAGACAAACATTAAATTGTTTAAGAATAATGGATTTATATAATAAATTAATAGAAAATCCTAATATGGATATAAATCCAAGAACATTTATCTTTGCAGGAAAAGCAGCTCCAGGTTATATTTTGGCAAAGAATATAATAGAACTTATAACATCAATAGCAAATAAAATAAATAATGATCCAATAGTAAAAGATAAAATTAAAGTTATTATGATGGAAAATTATAGAGTTTCGTTAGCTGAAAAGATAATTCCAGCAGCAGATGTAAGTGAGCAAATTTCAACAACTACAAAAGAAGCCTCAGGAACCTCTAATATGAAGTTTATGATGAATGGAGCAGTAACTATAGCAACATTAGATGGTGCTAATATAGAAATAAAGGATGAAGTTAAAGATGAAAATATAGTTATATTTGGACTAACAGCAAATGAAGTTTTAGATTATCATAATAATGGAGGATATTCATCTTTGGATATATATAATAGTGATAATAGAATAAAGAGAATTATAGATAATCTTATAGATGGAACTTATTCATATGATAGAGAAAAATTTAAAGTAATATATGACAGTTTATTGAAATATAATGATGAGTTTTTTATATTAAAGGATTTTGATAGTTATATAAGAGCTCAAGAAAGAGTAAATGAATTATATAATAATAAAGTTAATTGGCAAAGAATTTGTGGAGTTAATATAGCTCATTCAGGTATATTTTCATCAGACAGAACAATAAAAGAATATGCAACTGGAATTTGGGGATCAGATGTATTGTATAAAAATTTATAAGATATTTAAAATACTTAATATTTTTATTAGTATTTATGAAATTATAAAAAAATTATAATACGAATAACTTTCTATAATTTGATTTTTTCAGCCTTTAATATGGCATATGTAAGTTTAAATTGACTTGGATTCGAGTAACGGGACAAGAAAATTTACATATGTCCACTTTTTGTAAAAAATCTTTTTACTTAACATATAATTTATATCTTACTCATATTTATTATATAAAGATGATTTGATAGTTTAATAAAATTTATATAAATGAATTAGGGGGGAGTAGGATAAATGGGGAGAAAAGAAATTGTAGCAATGATTTTAGCTGGAGGACAAGGATCAAGATTGGGAGTATTAACAAAGAGATTAGCAAAACCAGCTGTACCATTTGGAGGAAAATATAGAATTATTGATTTCCCATTAAGCAATTGTTCTAATTCCGGTATATATACAGTTGGAGTTTTAACTCAATATAAACCATTAGAATTAAATGCGCATATAGGAATAGGAGCACCTTGGGATTTGGATAGAAGAGATGGGGGAGTAAGAATATTGCCGCCATACCAGGAGGAAAAGGGTGGTAAATGGTATAAGGGAACTGCAAATGCTATTTATCAAAATATAGAATATGTAGATAGATATAATCCAGAATATATATTAATATTGTCAGGTGATCATATATACAAAATGAATTATGATAATATGTTAGAGTTTCATAAACAGAAAGAAGCAGATGCTACAATAGCTGTAATAGATGTTTCTATGGAAGAGGCTAGTAGATTTGGAATAATGAATACAAGAAACGATCTATCAATATATGAATTTGAGGAAAAGCCAAGAGTGCCTAAAAGTACAAAGGCATCCATGGGAATATATATATTTAAATGGGATATATTAAAAGACTTTTTGAAAGAAGATGAAAATGATATAAATTCAAGTAATGATTTTGGAAAAAATATAATACCTAATATGTTAAAGAAGAATATGAGATTAGTAGCATATCCCTTTAAAGGATATTGGAAGGATGTAGGAACTATAAGAAGTCTATGGGAAGCTAATATGGATTTATTAAGTTCTAATAACAAACTAAGTCTATATGATAAGGATTGGAAGATATACTCTGAAAATATAGCAAGACCAGCACAATATATAGGAAGTGATTCAGAAGTCAAAGAATCCTTAATAGTTGAAGGATGTATAGTTCAGGGAAAGGTAGAACACTCAATATTATTTCAAGGAGTGAATATAGGGAGGAATTCAATAATAAGAAATTCTGTAATTATGCCTGATACTATAGTAGAAGATAATGTAGTAATAAATAAAGCTATAGTAGGTAATAATGCAATAATAAGAAGAGGATGCAAAATTGGTGATGGAAATAAAATAGCAGTTATAGCATCTAAAGAAGAGCTTGAAATTGGAACTACATTAGAGCCTGCTGAAGCATTATAGGGTTAAAGTTGATATTGTATAGAAATAGTAAATTCATAGTTATGTTCACTAAAGAAAAATCATAGGATATCATGAAACATATAGTAATGAAAAATAATTGAATTTTCATAGAAAAAATAAAAATGGTGTTAAATTATATGCAGTAATAAAATTCATGTAAAAAATGAATCTTTGAACTATAAAGAAATAATATTCAAACAAAATAAAAAATATCTAATGGCTAAAAATACTTATTGATAAAGCTATTAGATATTTTTTTATAATTGAACTTACAATATATAACAAAAATAAAGGACAACTAATCCACATGTGTCAATATAAGAAAAATAAAGAAATTATTATATAATAATAAATAATATAAGGATAATCCAAATATTTAACGATTTAAACTATATTTAAAAGAAATATAGCATGATATCATACTCTATGTCCTAAGGGGCAAACGTCTTACAAAATTATTTAAAAGTCAATAAAAAATAAGTTGACAGATTAGTATAAAGATAGTAAGATAAGAAAGTCGCTTGAGAGCGATGAAGAAAAT
>JAQCTH010000128.1 GCA_027686065.1 Clostridiaceae bacterium AF10-41 | reverse complement strand
ATAATTTACTCCAAGTTAAATTTAGAATATCAAAAAATATTAATCCTTTAAATGATCTGTTTTATTATTTAGATAATGCTTCATATATTTATAAAAGTAATCTTTCGAAATTTAGATTTATGGACTTTTGCTATTGGTTAGAAATTTCATATGGTAATTTATTCTTTAAATTAAAAGATTATAAAAACGCTTTATTTCACCATAAGAAATCCCTACTCTATTCTGAAAAGTTTCAAGATAGAAGAACTATTAATTCTTTTAAGTTAATATCTGAAGATTATGAAGCTCTTTCCAATTTTAAAGAATCTCTTATATATTTAAAAAAGTTTAATAATATAATTGAAAAATATGATAAAATCAAAAATCATGATTTATTTATTAGATTGTTTGAGGACTATGAAAATTCAAAAAGTTATCATTCTGTAAAAAATAACTTTTTTTCCAATCTTAGTCATGAACTTAAAACTCCAGTCAACATAATTTATTCTTATGTTCAACTTATGAGTTCCTTAAAAGATAAGGATTCATATTATATTGAAGATTGCTTTTTTAAATATGAAAGAAGTATAAAACAAAATTGTTTGAGAATGTTAAAACTCATAAATAATTTAATAGATATAACTAAGATAGACTCTGGG
Organism: Clostridiaceae bacterium AF10-41; assembly: GCA_027686065.1. Lineage (GTDB taxonomy): Bacteria > Bacillota > Clostridia > Clostridiales > Clostridiaceae > Clostridium. The sequence continues at coordinate 4,171 of JAQCTH010000128.1, read as the reverse complement.
TCTGTACAATTAAACACCTCACCTCTAGATGTAGTGCCTTTTATAGAAAATCTAACTTTATCTGTAATCCAATACACTAAATATAAAAACCTTAATATTATTTTTGATACTAACATAGAAAATTTATATATGAAGTTAGATCCTTATGCATTAGAAAGAATATTGTTAAATTTATTATCTAATTCTATTAAATTCACTAGAACTAATGGAAATATTCTAGTTAGACTTGAGAAAACAAATTTTGATTTGAAAATAATTGTTAGAGATGATGGTATCGGGATACCTGATAATTTAAAAGATTTAGTTTTCAACCGCTTTTTTAAAGTAGATACTACTTTATCTAGAAATACAGAAGGAAGTGGTATTGGTTTATCAATAACAAAAGGATTAGTGGAAATGCAAGGAGGATATATCTATCTTAATAAAGACTATACTGAGGGCTGTGAATTTATAATAACCTTTTCTAATATGTTAGAAGTTAATGATTCAATTGATGTTGATTTTAAGCATTTTATTGATGATGAAAAAATATTAAGAGAATTATCTGATATATATGAATTGTTTTAAATATTCATATTTAAAAACTGTATGGAACAAACTACTTCTTCTTAATTTATATATTTTTATATAAATGTATTTTTTATATCATTTAGCAAATACTACTATTACATTTTAGATTATTATCTAAATATATTTTAAGGAGGATTCTAAATGAAAAAGTTTGTTTGTACTGTTTGTGGCTATATCCATGAAGGAGATGCTCCACCTGAATTTTGTCCTGTCTGTAAAGTAGGCTCTGAAAAATTTCAAGAAGTTACTGATGAAATGAGATGGGCAGATCAACATCAAATTGGAACTAAAAATGATCTTGAGCCAGATATGCTAGATGCATTAAGAGCTAACTTTACTGCTGAATGTACTGAAGTTGGAATGTATCTAGCTATGTCACGTCAAGCTGATCGTGAAGGCTATCCAGAAGTTGCTGAGGCATATAAAAGAATTGCCTATGAGGAAGCTGAGCACGCATCTAAATTTGCTGAAATTTTAGGTGAAGTTGTAGTTGCTGATACAAAAGCTAACTTACAAGCTAGAGTTGAAGCTGAATATGGTGCTTGTGATGGTAAAAAGAAACTCGCTGATTTAGCTAAGCAGCGTAATCTTGATGCAATTCATGATACTGTACATGAAATGTGCAAGGACGAAGCTAGACACGGCTGTGCTTTTAAAGGACTACTAGATAGATATTTTAATTAATATTTAATTGATAAGGAGAGATTCTAATGCAAAAAATTTATTGTAGTGCAAATAATTGTTCTCATAACAAAGAAAATATTTGTTTTTCTAATCGTATAAATATTGTTGGAAAAAATTCAGATAGCGAATGTGATACATGTTGTTCATCATTTTTAGATCGTGCCACTTATGGTAATTTAACTAATAATTCCTATGATGAGGGGGATCCTTGTAGTTGTTTAGTCTGTAAGGTTAATAGTTGTAAATATAACGAAAATCAATTATGTTCATTAAATTCTATAAACATTTCTGGAAATAGCGTTAAGTTATATAGTCAAACTAATTGCGAAAGCTTTTGTAGGGAATAATACAAATAAAAAATGATATCCACTAAAGGATATCATTTTTTATTTATTAAGGGGATAAATTATTTATTGCTAAGCCGCGCTAACAACTTATATACATATAATACTATGCTTTTATGTCAGTACTGTTACAAAAAATATAAGAAAGTATGTCTTTTTTATTAAGACTCTTAATTTTCCTTAAGTTCATTTAGTTTTTTTTGAAGATTATAAACTCTTATATTTGACTTTAACTTAGCTATAAACAACTCCTCATCTATAGGTTTAGTAATAAAATCATCCGCTCCGCTATCTAATATTTTAGATAATGCTTTATTATTATCTAATGCAGTAACTGCTATTATTGATGAATCTATATTATTTCTTCTTATTTTTCTAATAAGATCTTTTCCGAATTCATTTTTAAGTATAATATCTATTAAGTATATATCATATTTTTTTCCACTTTCTATTAGGGATTTTCCATCTTCATAATAATCTACGTTACATATTTTTCTACTCTCTAATATTTTTCTTTCTAATTCTGTAAAGAAATTGTTATCTTCAACAATGGCTATACTTGCTTCTTGAAGATTGTTCATGTATTCATCTTCTCTAAACACATTATCTAAATATTTTCTTATCTCGTCCTCTAAATCCTTTTTTAAAATATATTCACTTATTCCAAGGTTAATAAGGTCTTTTCTTGTATCACTCATATCTTCACTAGTTACAACAAATATAGGAATATCAAACTTGTTATTTACTTCTCTTACAAAGTCCTCAATATTTCCACCTTTTACATATAAAGATGAAATTATAAGACAAATATTTTGTGACTCTAACACTTCTCTTGCTTCATTAAAATCCTTAACATTAATATAATTATGTCCTTTTTCTTCAACACTTTTCTCTACTAATTTAGAAAAAAAACTACTTTGTTCAATATGTAATATATTACACATACTTACCACCCCTTTATTAAACTTAATTTCATTATACAGTATTTCTTCTCTACTTTTAATTAAATCTTCTAAACTTGTATAAAAAATTTAAACTAAAGGAATTTTTCTTAAAGTCAACATACCATTACATATGTTTATTTTGTTCACAGTGCACAAAACACAATTCATAGTTGTTTTCATTTTATAGGGAACAGGTATCAGGTATCAAGTATAATCAAAAATTAAGATTATATATTTAATCATTATTTTGATTAAAAAATCTACCATCCGTTCCCTGTTCCCTAGTTACCTAATCCCTGTTACTTTATACAAGAAACTGTACCTTGTGAACTGCAAATCTAGAAATTTTACTTTGCAATTTATTATCCCAAATGGGCTATCCATCTATATACATATAAAAATAATAAAATCATTATGCTACCTAATAATATCCATAAAGTTGCAACTATAATTTTTTCTGTTTTTTCATTCATAAATACACCTAAAATTTCTATTATCATTGATAATAATCTATAACATTCTTTAAAAATTTAACTGTTTGAATAGGTGCTTTTCCTATAGAAGTCTCTCCTGCTAGTAGTAAACCGCTTACACCATATTTTATAAATCGATGAATACAATCTATTTCTGGTAATGTAGCTAAATGTCCATTTTTCATACTATTTAATAAATGTGTTGCTATAATTACTTTTTTATTTTTTGATTTTATTATTTCAATAGCTTTTTCTTGTAACTTTATAGCATTTAACATCCCTGACTCTGGGACTAAATCCCCTCTCCCTATAACGATAGAATCTACTACATTTAAAATATCTTCAATATTATTAATACCAGCGGGTGTTTCTACTTTTGCCCAAACTCTACAACTTGGCTCCTTATCACTATCTTTTATAATTTCTTTTATTATATTTATATCCTCTTTCTTTTCCACAAATGATTGACATATAATATCTACATCGTTGTTTAATGCCCATAATATATTTTCTTTATCAATTTCACTTAAACAATTTTTATCATCATAAACATCTGATAAATTGCAGCCCTTACCCCCTCTTATAATTCCACCTTTTATAACTCTAGCCTTTATTACGCCTTTATCTACTTTAATTATTTCAAAGTTCATTGTATTATCTTTCATAGAAATAGTTTTTATATTACTTTTAATTATTTCATCGGTTCCTATTGTCAATGGAATTAGCTTCATGTCTTTTAATGTTGAAGTATCTATGCCTCTATAGAAATCCTCACCACAAAAGTAAACTTCTTGTTCATTATAAACTTTATATATATATTTTAGATCTTTAGATACCCTTATTTTTTTTCCGCATAAATCAACTAGTATATGTATATCTCTTTTTAGTCCTTTAGAATATTTTATTACATATTCAAATTCTTCTTTATTAAAATGAGAACAATTTAATCTTAATATATCTACTCCATTTTCTATTAGTTCCTTAATAATCCATTTATCTGTAGATTTTGGTCCTATAGTTGCTATTATATGCATACTTTACTCCTAATTATTAATCATAGTTATCTTTACTACAGAAATTCAATTTTTATTACAAAAAATTATTTATAATTATAATGAAAATATGATATAAAATTATCTTAAAATAAAAATAATTT
>JAQCTH010000127.1 GCA_027686065.1 Clostridiaceae bacterium AF10-41 | reverse complement strand
CAATAGAAAAATTGTGTTTTTAAACAAAAATATGTCTATTTAATTAATGTTTAATACTATATTTCTTACCATAATATGGACTGGAGTATTTAATAGTGATAAAATTAATAAAAAAGGAGGCTAGAAATATGAAATTAGAAATAAGCAAGTATTTAAAAGATATAAAACCTATTTTAAATAAACTTTTAGAAGAATTACTAAAAGATTTTAGATATGTATCTATTTTGGCTACAGATTCTTTTGGTAAAAGATTCGTTGTATCTAAAAATACAGTAAGTATAAATGATGGGGCATTTATAGAAAGAGGATTTGTTGTAAAAGTCTATAATGGAATAGGTTATTCGGAGTATGCCTTTAATTATATTAATGAAGGCAACTTTAATAGCATAATTGAAGATGTAAAAAATAATTCTAAAATCTCTATTGATAATAATATTAATGTTTATCAGGTTATAGATGAAAATGAAGTGAAATTTTCTAAAGGAACAGAGATAAATATTCATCCTAAAGATATTGGTGATAAGAGTATATTAGAATCATTATCAACAATAAAGGATGAGGGCATATCATTAAACGAAAGTGTAGTAGATTTTAGAGTTTTTTATGAATATATGAACGTGAATAAAATATTTTTATCTTCTAAAAAAGACTTAGAGCAAAGTTTAATGTGGGGAAATGGAATGTGCCTTTGTATAGCTGCCGATAAGAATGGAAATAAAATTGGAACAAGAATATTTTCAGGGGCTAAAGGCGGAGAATTATTAAATGAAATGAATGGTATCGCAAGTGAGCTTGTTGATGAAACGGTTAAACTTCTAAGTGCAAAGAAAATAGTCCCAGGTGAATATGACGTTATCTGTACTCCAGATATAACAGGATTAATAGTACATGAAGCCTTTGGACATGGAGTGGAAATGGATATGTTCTTAAAAGATAGGGCAAAATCTAAAGATTTTATGGGAGAATATGTTGCATCTGATATAGTTACTATGCATGATGGAGCTATGGCTATAGAAGAAACAGGATCTTATTTCTTTGATGATGAAGGAAATATGGCAAGTGATACAATAATTATTAAAAATGGTGTATTAAAGACTGGAATAAATGATAGTCTAACTGCATTAGCATTAAATGAAAAAACTACTGGGAATGGAAGAAGACAAAGTTTTGATAGAAAAGCTTATTCTAGGATGACCAATACTTATATCGAGTATGGAGATAGTACTGTAGATGAAATGATAAAATCAGTAAAATATGGATTTTTAATAGATTCTGCACAAAGTGGAATGGAGGATCCTAAGAATTGGGGAATACAGTGCATAGCCAATATAGGAAAAGAAATAAAAGATGGTAAATTAACTGGAAATATATTTTCACCTATAATAATTACTGGATATGTCCCTGATTTACTAAAATCTATATCAATGATATCTAATGAGTTTGGGACTAGTGGGACAGGATACTGTGGAAAAGGGTATAAAGAATTTGTTAAAGTTTCAGCAGGTGGACCTTATATAAAATGTAAGGCTAGATTGGGATAGAGGTGAATTATATGATTAATTTAATTAAAGACTTGTTAATTGAAAATAATATAGATGAATATATCATTTCAGAAAATGAAGTTGAAGATATAGAACTTTATTTTATAAAAGACTCTCTTGATATGAAAAGATCAAAACATTTATTGAGTTATTCTGTGAAAATATTTAATAACTTTATTAAAAATGAAGAAAAATTTAAGGGAGATACTACACTAACTATATATCCATCAATGACAAAAGAAGAGATAGATAAAACTATTAAAGAGGGCTATTATATTGCATCATTAGTGAAAAATAAATATTATGATTTACCTACTGGGAATAAAAATGACAAAATTATAATTGAAAGTAAACTTTCAAAAATAACTTTAGAAGAAAATGCGAATAAATTAAGTAAAGCACTTTTTAAAAATAATAACATAGAAAATGGATTTATTAATTCTGCAGAAGTTTTTGTTGAAAAGATAAGAAAAAAAATTATAGGATCTAATAATACAGATATAGAGTATGTTAAATATAATACTCATGGGGAGTATGTAACTCAATGGATAGATAAAGAAGATGTTGAACTATATAATAGTTTTAGTTTTAATGATTTAGAAGAAGAAGAATTGGCTTTAAAAGTTAAAGAATCTATTTTAAATACAGGTTATAGAGAAAAGAGTTTAAATCCACCTAAAACAGATTCTTATAATATAATTTTATCTGGCGAAGAAGTTAAAACACTATTAAGTTATTATCTTGAAAATTCAGAATCATCAATGATTTATCAAGGATATTCAAATTTTAAGATAAATAATAGTGTTCAAGGAGAAAATGTAATTGGAGATAAAATAAATATTAAATTAAAATCTAGTATACCATTTAATGATGAAGGGATTAAATTAATAGATAGATGTTTAATTGATAATTGTGAATTAAAAAGCATATATGGATCTTCTAGATTTATGAGGTATTTAAATATAGATCCAGCTGGTGAATATGATGGTGCAATAATTTTAGGAGGAAATACACCTTTCAATAATATGATAAAAGATGGAGATATGCATATTATTAAATTTTCAGATTTCCAAATGGATTCATTAACTGGAGACTTCTTTGGTGAGATAAGGCTTGCTTTATTAAAAGATGGAAATAACTTAATTCCTTTAACCGGAGGATCATTATCTGCAAATATAAGAGATGTTCAAAATAACTTTATATTTTCTAAAGAGGTTCAAAATTTAGGAGCCTATAAATTTCCTTCAGCAATAAAGTTAAACAATGTACAAATTTCAGGAAAATAGAGGAAAGGGCTGAATAAACAGCCCTTTTAACTTTTATTTAAGATTATTGTAAAATATATAAGAATCTATCAATTTGAATATATAGATTTTTAGTGTATTATATAAATAATGAAACAAATGAATGCAAAGGAGAATAATTATGAAGACTTTAGTAATAAATTGCGGAAGCTCATCTTTAAAATATCAACTAATTGATATGGAAACAGAAAATTCATTGGTACAAGGATTAGTAGAAAGAATAGGAATTGAAGGGTCTATATTAACTCAAAAAATTGAAGGAAAAGACAAGTATGTTATTAAAGAAGCTATGCCAAACCATAAAGCAGCTATTAGGTTGGTTTTAGAAGCTTTAGTAAATAAAGATCATGGTGTTATTAAATCTATGGATGAAATTAGTGCTGTTGGACATAGAGTAGTTCATGGAGGAGAAAAATATTCTCATTCAGTTATAATAGATACTACTGTGTTAGATTCTATTAGAGATTGTATATCACTTGCTCCTCTTCATAACCCACCAAATATTATTGGTATTGAAGCTTGTATGGAACTTATGCCAAATACGCCAATGGTAGCCGTATTTGATACAGCATTCCATCAAACTATGCCAAAGGAAGCTTACATATGTCCACTTCCATATGAATTATATGAAAAGTATGGTATAAGAAAATATGGATTCCATGGTACATCACATAAATATGTATCTCAAAAAGTAGCAGAAGTAATGGAAAAAGATATAAAAGATTTAAAGATTATAACATGTCATTTAGGGAATGGATGCTCATTAGCAGCAATAAAAGGCGGAAAGTCAATAGATACATCCATGGGATTCACTCCTTTAGCAGGGGTAATGATGGGTACAAGATCAGGAAGTATAGATCCATCAGTTATCAGTTTCCTTTCAGAACAACATGGATATAAGATTAGTGATATAGATGAATTATTAAATAAAAAATCTGGAGTTTTAGGAATTTCGGGAGTATCTTCTGACTTTAGAGATGTTATTGATTCTGCTGATAAAGGAAATGAAAGAGCAAAACTTGCATTAGATATATTCCATTATAAAGTTAGAGCTCAAATTGCAGCATATGCAGGTATAATGGGAGGAGTAGATGTTATAGTATTTACTGCTGGTATAGGAGAAAATTCTTCTTTAACAAGAAAAGAATGTTTAAATGGTCTTGAATTTTTAGGATTTAATATAGATGATGAAAGAAATGCTATAAGAGGTGAAATTCAAGAGATATCAACTAAAGATTCTAAAGTGAAAGTTTATGAAATTCCAACTAATGAAGAACTTATGATTGCTAGAGATACGGTAAAGTTATTAAACAAATAATAAGAAAATAAAAGTAAATATATTTTGTAAAAGCAGATCTTATAAAGAACATTCCTTTATTATAGAAAGTTAAAGCAAACTATTACTATAAATAAGGAATGTTCATCAGGAACTGCTTTTGATTTTTTATCTAAATTATCAGTAAAAGTGATCTGGTTATAATAAGAAATATGAATAGTATTTCAATAAATACTATTGATAAAAATTTAATTTCATAAAATTAAAAACTGCAAAAATTTGATTATTTTTAAGATAGTAAAAGATTTTAGTAGATAAATAAAACTCCTTTAAATAATTAAGATTTGTAAATAATAATAATTATTAATATAATTAAATTAATAATTATTAATTTAAGATAAAAGGAGATTTGAAAATGATATCAGTTTGTCCAGTATGCTCAGGAATAGATATAGAAAAATTAGAAAAGAAGTTTGGAGAAGATAATATAGAAGTAGGATGTATCGGAGAATGTGGCGGAAGAGATGGTCTTATTATAGGATATGCTAATGGAAAATATATTGAAACTGAAACAGAAGAAGAATTTATACAGGAAATAGAAAATTAATAATACATTAAGATGATGTTCAAATTAAAGATAAACAATTAAAACTCCTACGTAGTATAATCCCCTTATGGTAGACAAATAAAAAAAGGCCTT
>JAQCTH010000126.1 GCA_027686065.1 Clostridiaceae bacterium AF10-41 | reverse complement strand
TGAACTGTGAACTGAAAAATGCTTCGCAATTTAAATCTATTGTGCTATAGGTACTTTTCTGTATTATAAAATTTCTAATATTTCAACAGTATATTTGTCTTCAGGAGCAGTAACTTCAACAATGTCTCCAACTTTTTTGCCTTTTAGGGCTAGGCCTAGATCTGATTCTATGCTTATGCACATATTTTCAGGATCTGAGTCCATAACAGTAACTAAAGTTATAACATCTTCAAAATCGTCTTCAATAAATTTAATTTTTGCTTTACTACTTATTCCTAAAGCAGATTTATCAATTTTTTCATCATCTACAACAATCGCTGTTGAAATCATATTTAATAAGTATTGGATTCTATTATCATTTTCTCTATAATTTGCACAAGCTTCCTTATATTCAGCATTTTCTGATCTATCTCCATGTGCAGCTGCTATTGCTTTTTCCTTTGCAATTTCAGCTCTTTTAACAGTCATTCTATATTCTAATTCTTCTCTTAGCTTTTTTACGTTTTCTTCAGTTAACGTATTATTCATAAAAATTACCCCCTCAAAAGATATCATGCTAATATTATATAATATATATGTAAAAAGAAAAGATTATTTATAAAAAAGAAATGTTGATGTAAATTATAATTAAGACTTTTTTGCAACTATAAAAGGGGCGAATGATCGCCCCATATTTTTATAGTTTATCTTAGAATATTCTTTTGCAATTGAGGAATGAAAAAAGAGAAGTTCGTTCAACAGAAGAACCCCATTTCTTATCATAGATACAACTTATATCTTCACCAATTAACTTTGCAGCTTTATATACGCCAGGTACATCATAGTAAGATGCAACAACATAAAATATATTACTGATACAATTATCTTGATAAAGTTGTAATCCAGCATAGTATCTAGGATATTCTTTTAGAAGATATCTATTTAATGATTTACTAAAATCTATATAAGAAGATTCGAGTCCAGGTTTAACGACAATTCTATTTACATTATAGAAGAAATTTGTTGTTTTCATATTAAACACCTCTTAAATAAAATTGTTTTGCTTTAATTTATAATTTATAATATGTAAAATGTTTGCTTAAAGTTCTTATTAGTTGAAATTTTATGCAACTATCTTCATCACTATAATAAATATCAATGGTATATATAATACTTGAAAATAATAAAGCTTATAGTATTAGGAAGAAGTTTGAGATGAAAGAGTTATTAGTGGTTATTAATTAGCAAAAGGATTTTGTTGATGGAACATTAGGGTTTGAGAAGGATATACATTTGGAATGGCGCCAAGTGACATGATAAAACTTTCAAATTAAACAGGTAATGCTATTAACGAAATAGAGATAGTTGGAGTAGTTACTAATATATGTGTAATAAGCAATGTAGTAAATAGATAAATATAATATTATAAAAATGATTAGTAAACTTATCAATTAGATAAGGGGATTAGTCATTTTTTAAAATATTTTATTACTATATGGGACAGTTAATCTTAGAAATGAATACTATAAATACGAAAGGAGTTGGTTAAAAAGTGACTTTAGAAAGAATTGATTATTATAGAGACTTACAATCCTTATATGATCAATGTAAAAAAAATTTATACTATCATAGTATTCTAACGATGACAGATGGAAGTGTAGTGGATGGAATAATTGAAGATGTTGATAATGATAGTATTGTGGTTCTAGTGGGCGAAGATATTATGGAGCAAGATGATAATGAACCTAACAATCAGCAAAGAGATTTTTATAGACGTCCTAGAAGGAGATATAGGCGTTTTAGGAGAAGAAGATTTCCTCTTGGAAATTTAGCAGCATTATCATTATTAGCATATCCTTTCTATGCACCTCCATATCCATACTATCCTTATTACTAGATAAAATACTTATTGGATAAAGGATCTTGAAGGATTATTAATTAATAGTAAGAGGACTAATAATAACTGGAAGTTATCTTTTATAAGATAATACTCCAGTTATTATTTTGAAAAAAATCACTAGAAATAATTTGATTTTTTAACTCCTACGTGAATTTTTTTGCGTTTTAAGAATTTGTAAAAAGATTAATCTGTAAATAACTTTTTATAATTTCCTTCCTTAAAATAATCTTTTATAAAACTTAAGGTTTCGTAAGAAATTTTTATAAGAGTTGTAAGGTGTGTAATTTAAAATTAGCACCATAAGGTTAGAAGAGGAGTGCAAAATATGAAAAAGATATTGAAGAGATTTCTAATATGTATTTTAATAGTTTTTGGAGCATTATATTTATCAAAAAATGATATTTTATCTATAAAGGATTTAATTTTTAATGAAAATAAAACTAATTCAAATGAAAAATATGATTTAGTAAATGGAAGTAATATTAATACAAATGATTATTTAATATTAGTAAATAAAAATAATGGATTAAGTAAAAGTTATAAACCTAAAAATTTAACTATTCCTAATATAAAATTTACTTACTTAGTAAATAATGAAGAAAGGTATGTTTCAGAAGTTATTATTAAACCCTTAGAAAACTTAGTGAATGAAGCTAAGAATGAGGGTATAATATTGTTAGGTAATTCTGGATATAGGTCATATAACTCGCAAAAGAATCTTTTTAATAGTAGAGTAAAATCCCAAGGGTTAGAAAATGCTGAATCATATGTAGCTAAAGCAGGATTCAGTGAGCATCAAACTGGTTTATGTATTGATATTACAAATGAAAATGAATTTTTAATTCAAGGAACCAAAGAAGGGGATTGGCTTGAAAATAATTGTTATAGATTCGGATTTATTATAAGATATCCATTAGGAAAAGAAGATATAACAGGAATTGAGTATGAGCCTTGGCATATAAGATATGTGGGGGAAGAGGCTGCTAAATATATATATGAAAATAACATTACTTTAGAGGAATATTTAGAAAAGTAATTATTTATATGGAGGATAAATGAATAATAATGTTTTGGTAATAGATGATGAAAAGGAAATAAGAGATTTATTAGAAATAAATCTTAGAAGTGAAGGCTATGAGGTTTTTAGAGCAAGTAATGGAGAGATAGCTTTAGAAATATTATATAAAGAGGAGATTCATTTAATAGTCTTAGATATAATGATGCCAGGAATGGATGGATTAGAGGTTTGTAGGAAAGTAAGAGAAAAATATAACATACCAATACTTATGCTAAGTGCTAAAACAGAAGATATGGATAAAATACAAGGGATTATGACAGGTGCTGATGATTATGTTTGTAAGCCTTTTAATCATTTAGAACTTACAGTTAGGGTAAAAGCATTGCTTAGACGAGCATACTTTTTAAATACTAATATGCAGAATTCAGAGAGTTTAATAAGAATTGAATCAATGGTTATAGATAAAAGCAAGCACAAAGTAACAATAGATGATAATGAAGTATCTTTAACGGCAAGAGAATTTGAAATTTTATATTTATTAGCAATAAATAGAGGAAGAGTTTTTAGTACAGAAGAAATATTTGAAAAGGTATGGAAAGAAAGATACTACCAATCTAATAATACTGTTATGGTACATATGAGTAGGCTTAGAGATAAATTAGAACAATATATGGAAGGAAATAAAATAATTCACACTGTATGGGGAGTTGGTTATAAAATTGAAAAATAATAAGATATATAGAACGTTACTATCTTCAGTAGTTGATATAATAATTTCTTTAATACTAACGGCCTTAACTTTTTTTACTTTAAAAATAATATTAAATTACCTATATAAAAATACTGAATATGAATTTGTATGGTATATTTGGGCATTTTGGAGATTTATAAAGTATGAGTTTTTAGATGGATTTATAGCCCTAGCAATAGGTGTGTCAATTTTTATAACATTTTATTTATTGAAAACCTACAAAAGAACTAAGAGCTTGGTAGACATAATAGAGCAGACTGAAATAATAGCTAATGGAGACTTAGACAAATCAGTAGATGTCAATTTTAATGGAGATATGAAAGTATTAGCAGAAAATATAAATAGTATTTCAACTAAGTTAAAAAATAGAACTATAGAAGAAAGAATAGCACAAAAAACTAAAAATGATCTAATAACAAATGTTTCACATGACTTAAGAACACCATTAACTTCAATAATGGGATATTTAGAGATTATAGATAATGATAAATATGGAGATGAACTTAGACTTAGATATTATGCTAATATAGCATATGAAAAATCAAAAAGCTTAAATCTACTTATAAATGATTTGTTTGAACTTACTAAAATGCAGAATAATACTATTAAATTAGATAAAAATGATATTAATTTAGTTGAGCTACTAGGTCAGGTGGTAGCTTATTTTGAATGGCAATTTAAAAATTCAAATATGGAATCAAGAGTTGACTTTTCAGATGATAAATTAACAGTTAATGCAGATGGAGAAAAGTTAGTGAGAGCATTTGAAAATTTGCTTACTAATGCAATTAAATATGGTCATGATGGACATTATGTTGATATAGTTACAAGATCCGAAAAAGAAATGGCTATAATTCAAATTATAAATTACGGGCAATCTATACCATCAGTAGAGTTACCTTATATATTTGATAGATTTTATAGAATAGAAAAATCAAGAAATAGTACTATAGGTGGTTCTGGATTAGGACTATCAATAACCAAAAATATAATAGAGCTTCATAATGGAACAATATCTGCATATAGTGATGATTATAAAACTATATTTGAAGTCAAATTGCCAATAAAATAAAAAAGATACAACAAACTGATAATTAATAGTATATAAAAAGTTTCATGTTTTTATATTTTCATATTTTTATAAATTTACTTTTGATAAATTGAAATTTTAAATGCCTTTCTTTATTAAAAGAAACTATAATCTATTATTAATATA
>JAQCTH010000125.1 GCA_027686065.1 Clostridiaceae bacterium AF10-41 | reverse complement strand
GAATAGAAATGGAGTAATAACTTAAATATTACAATCTAAATTATATATAGATCTATCAATAAATTAGAAGTGATTATCAAAGCTTTTATATAAGTATAGTGATAGAGAAATGGGAGTATTTATGATATCAATTTGCATGATAGTAAAGAATGAAAGTGAAGTTTTAGAAGAATGTTTAAAAAGTATCTGTATCTATAATTATGAGATTATAATTATAGATACAGGTTCAATTGATAATACAAAAGAAATAGCTAAAAGATATACTGAAAATGTATATGATTTTGAGTGGTGTAATGACTTCAGTAAAGCTAGGAATTTTTCTATTAGCAAGGCAAGTAATGATTTAATTCTAATTCTAGATGCTGATGAAATAATTGTGAGTTTAAATAAACAAGAATTAGAAAAAATAATTACTGAAAATAGAGAAGACGTTGGACGTGTTCTTAGAAAAAATGAATATACTAGAGTTGATAGTAAATTTGTATATAATGAATATATAAATAGGTTTTTTAGTAAAAGTAAATATAATTATAATGGAATTATACATGAGCAAATAGTAAGAAAAGATAATAAACAATACAAAACATATAATTTACCTATAGTACTTCAACATAACGGATATAATAATGAAGAAATAACAAGGAAAAATAAGATAAATAGAAATATAGAATTACTTATGGAATTTTTAAGAACTGATGGGGAAGACCCATATACATATTATCAAATAGGTAAGAGCTTTTATATGAATGGAGATTTTAGCAATTCAAAAATTAACTTTGAGAAAGCATTAAATTTTGATTTAGACATTAAGACTGAGTATGTCCAAGATTTGATTGAAACTTATGGATATTCTCTAATAAATTTGGCGGAATATAAAGATTCCATGAAACTACTAAATTTATCTAATGAATTTAAAAATTCGGCAGACTTTATATTTTTGAAAGCTATTATATACATGAATAATGGATTATTTAATGAAGCGATTGCAGAATTCAAAAAAGCAAAAAATATAAAAACATGCAAGATGGAAGGTGTAAATGATTATCTTGCTAATTATAATATAGGAGTTATTTTAGAATGTTTAGGTAATGAAAACGAAGCATTAGAATATTATAAGGTTTGTAATAATTATGAAAGTGCCTTAAAAAGAATAAATTATCTTACTATGAAAGTATAATTGAAATTTTATAAATATATATAATAGGAAATGAACTATTAGGAAAGGTTAATTTGAATGAATTTAAATAAATATGTAACACAAAATGAAGATAATATAGATGAACTAGAAAGATATAAAAAGGAATGTAAAGATAGTATAGAGCTTCTTGTTGAAGAAGGACATATAGAAGAAGCAAAATATATGATAAGTGAATATGAAAAAATTATAAGTGGTGATGTAGATTTATACTCTATTAAGGGAATTATTTCTATCTTAGAAGAAAATTTAGAGATGGCTGAGAAAATATTAGAAGAAGGATTGGATATTAAACCCTTTAATTTTGATATACTTTATAATTTAGCTTATTTATATATGAAAAAAGAGACCTATATTACAGCATATAGATTTTATAAAAAAGCATTAAAAGTTGCTAAATATGATATGTTGACTATAGTAGAAGACTCAATTAAAGAACTTGAGGAAATTAAAGAGGTAAAAGAATATATAAAAAGAAAAAAAGTTTTATTTATTGCTTATATTTTCCCACCAGTTGGAGGTTCAGGAGTACAAAGAAGTTTAAAATTTGTTAAGTATCTAAGAGATTTGGGATGGGAGCCTATAGTTGTTACTGTAGACAATACTAAATATAAATTGAAGGATGAGTCTTTGATTTCAGAAATACCAGAGCAAATTGAAATTATAAGAATTGATGAAAAAACATCAGTAAATTTAGATTATGCTAACAAATTAATACAGATATATAGAGAAATTATAAATGATGATAATATTTTGAATGAATATGTGGATTTATTAAATAAATCTCCTAATGAAATAGAAAGATTATTATTCATTCCGGATTCATATATTTTATGGGCATCGGAAGTTATTGATAAACTTGATGATAAATGTGATTTAAATGAAATAGATATTATATACACTACATCAGGTCCGTATTCTGATCATATTATTGGAAACATATTAAAAAAGAAATATAATAAGCCTTGGGTAGCAGATTTTAGAGATGAGTGGACAAATAATCCATATAATAATTCTAATAAAGAAGACTTAATGTATAGAGTTAATTATGCAATGGAAAAAAATATTGTTGAACTTGCAGATCAAATTATTACTGTAACACCTGCTTCAACTGATAATTATAAACAAATATTTAATATAAAAGAAGAGAAGATTAATACTATTACTAATGGGTATGATGAAACAGATTTTTTAAATATACAAAGAAATAATAGAAATAATAAATTTACTATTATTCATAATGGTTTATTATATTCAATACGAACACCGTTAACAGTTATGAAATCAATAAAAAATCTAATTGAAAGCGGAAAGATTGATAAATCAAAAATACAAATGATTTTTGGGTTTACAGAAAATTTAGAGAATTGGATTAAATATAGAGACGATTTAGGATTGAAGGATATTATCAAATTTTTAGATTATATGCCACATGATAAAAGCCTTGAAGAATGTAGTAATTCTGATGCTTTACTTTTAATAGTAGGACCTGGAGAAAAAAATAAAGATGTATATCCTGGCAAAATATTTGAATATCTTAGATTATGTAAGCCTATTATAGCACTTTCTCCAAAAGATAGTATTATAGAAAAGTTATTAGCTGAAACAAATAGAGGTAAGAATGTTGATTTTAACGATATAAATGGAATAGAAGAATGTATATTAGATATGTATAATAATTGGGAAAAAGAAACAAATAATAAATTTGATATAACAGCAGATATAAGCAAATATGAGAGAAAAAAATTGACAGAGAGGCTAAGTGAAATATTCTTTTATCTTTCAAAAAATAATAAACAGAGTATAGATAATAATATTATAAAGGAAAAAAACTATAGCTTCTATGATAACCTTTTTGAAAGTGGTGGTTGGGCTAATACATACTTTAAACATTATAGTGAGACTCATTATTATGAATGTTGGTTAAAAGCGTTAGAATTAATTAAAAAAATAGATAACTGTAAAATGATAGAGATTGGCTGTGGGCCAGGACAATTTGCAAATTTATTATTTGAAAATGGAATAAAGGATTATAAAGGTATAGATTTTAGTGAACAAGCAATAAAATATGCTAAGTTAAGGAATGAGAATAATAAAGATTTGTTTAAAGTTGATAATGCGTATACTTCAGATATATTTAATGAAGATTATAATACCGTTGTTATTTTTGAAATGATGGAACATATAGATGAAGATTTAAAAGTTTTAAGTAGAATAAGGAAAAATTCAAATATTTTATTTTCTGTACCTAATTTTTATTCAGATGGACATGTGAGATGGTTTAATTCAAGATTAGAAGTTATTGAGAGATATAGAAAATATGTTGAATTTGAAGATATTTTAAGTTTTAATATAGGCGGGGCAAGCAAAATTTTCTTGGTTAAAGGAAAAATAAATGATAATATTTAAAATTATCATAAGGTATAAAGATTAAACTTAAAAATCGATTTATCTAATATTGAATAGAAGTGGGAAAATTAGTAATGTCTATCTATTAATAGAAGTTAATAGATAGAGGAGGTGAAAATTTTGGGAAAATTAAATATTATTGGATTAGGATATATAGGACTACCTACAGCTTTAATGTTTTCATGCAATGGAATGGATGTTGTAGGAACTGATTTAAATACAACATTAGTTGAAACTTTAAATTCGGGAAGTTTGACCTTTCAAGAAGACGGATTGAATGAAGTTTTTTTAAAAGCCTTAGAAAATGGAGTAGAATTTAAAACAGAGTACGAAAAGACCAATAGATATATAATTACTGTACCTACTCCATATGTAAAAGAATCAAAGAAGATAGATCCCGATTATTTAATATCCGCAGTAACTCAAGTTTTAGAAGTCTGTGATTTTGGAACTATATTAGTAATTGAATCAACTATTTCTCCAGGAACGATTGATAAACACATTAGGCCTTTAATTGAGAAAAAAGGTTTTAAAATAGGAGAAGATATTCATATAGTACATGCTCCAGAAAGAATAATACCAGGAAAAATGGTTTATGAATTACAAAATAATTCGAGAACTATAGGATGTGATTTAATTGAGGTTGGACAAGAGGTTAAATCATGGTATGAAACTTTTTGTAAAAATGAAATTTTGATAACAAGTATAAAAGTAGCTGAAATGAGTAAGGTTGTAGAAAATACTTTTAGAGATGTAAATATAGCTTTTGCAAATGAACTTGCCCAAATTTGTAATATAGAAAATATAGATGTATATGAATTAATAAGAATAGCTAATAAACATCCAAGAGTAAACATTCTTCAACCTGGTCCAGGTGTAGGAGGACATTGTATAGCCATTGATCCATGGTTTTTGGTAGGAGATTATCCAGATACAGCAAAAATTATACATAGTGCAAGAGAAATTAATGACGGCATGCCGAAATTTGTCTTTGATAAGATAAATAGAATAATGGAAGAAAATAATATTGATGATTTTTCTAGAATAGGGTTGTATGGATTAACGTATAAGGAAAATATAGAAGATATAAGAGAAAGTCCAACAATTCAACTATTAAATATATTTAATAAATATAATATAAATAATATCAAGGTTTATGATCCTTTTGTAAAGACGAAATTATATAAAAATCAAGTAATGAATATGGATAATTTTCTATCAGATATAGAATTAGTTGTAATATTAGTGAGTCATAATGAAATAAAAGATCAACAAGTTTTGCTTAATGATAAAATAGTGTTTGATACTAAA
>JAQCTH010000124.1 GCA_027686065.1 Clostridiaceae bacterium AF10-41 | reverse complement strand
CTTTATTAGATGAATTATTTATATAATATGATAAAATAATCATTGTTAATATACAACTATTCATTGTTACCATTATTGATAAGCTCTCCAAAATAAATACACCTCCTCTATTATTCGTTTATATTCCTTTTATAAAGAAGTATATTATTGTTGCTATTATTAGTATAATAGGTAAAATCATTATAATCATTCCTATTGGATTTCCTAAGTTAACATCCCAACCAATTCCTATTCTTCTTTCTATAAATATACTTGGATCATTCCTATTATAATAAAAGTTTCCTAAAATCCAATTTTTATCGTCATCTCTATATATCTCTTCATCCTTCTTATTTATTTTTATATTTTTACCACCTTGACCTATTTTATAACCTATCATAGTAATTACTATCACTGTAAATAATATAACTATTAAAGATATTATAGTTATTAATTTTATTACATTTGAGCTCCAGCTATATATTATTGAGAATTGAATTAATGAAAATAAAATTACAATTTCAATCAATATGCTATATAAAAAAATTGAGTTATACATTTTAAATGTTTTACTTTGTTCTTTTATTTCACTTAAAGTTCCACTATTTATATCAACTTTACCATTAATAGCAAATTTATTTATAACCATAAAAAATACAATCATTACTATTTCCATTAAAGGTAATATCATTAAATTTATTAATCCTGATAAACCTGACTTTGAAGCAAATCTATCGGCTATACCTGAAGAATTGAAATGTATAGGAAAAATATCAGGAACATTTTTATAATATATAAGTGTCAATATCATATTAATTATTGGCACAACAATTAATAATAAAAAATTCTTATTTTTTATACTGGCTATATCTTCATTATTTTTAGGTTTTCTTATAGATGTATCTACTACTACTACATTCCTACCTAACTTTCCCCATTTCTTTTCTTTTTTTAATTCACTTAACTTTTTCCAATATACAATTACTGGTATATTTACAATAGACACTAAAAGGAATGTTGCTGTAATAAAAACATATAGTTTAGGGCATATAAAAACTATAAAGTTTAAAATTATTATAAATGGAAGTATTGATAATATATAAACTTTCTTATATTTCTTTTCCAAAGTCTTTATTTCTTCGCATCTTTCATATTCTTTAGGAACCCTTACTCCAAAAATAATTCCTTTATTAGAAAACTTATTAACATATAACCCACTAAAAAATACTACTAAGCTCAAGAATAACATCATTATACAAGTGATTATTGTATCCATATAATTACTCCTCTTTATTAAAATCTATAAATATTTTATCAATAAATTCCTTAATCTCTTCTTTATTTATATTTCTATTAAAGCACTGAGCCATATAAAAATATAAATTTTCATTTAAATCTTCTCTAAATTTCTCCATTGATTGATTTAAATTCAATGAAACAACCGCACCTTTCCTTCGATCAATTTTAATATACCCTTCATCCTTAAGCATATTGTATGCTTTATTAACAGTATGCATATTTACCCCTATATCTTCGGCCAATGCTCTTACTGAAGGTAGCTCTTCTCCTATTTCGATTTCAGATTTAGCAATACCCTCAATAACCTGATTTTTTATTTGGACATATATTGGAGTTTCCGAATCAAAATCTATTCTTAAAATCAATTTAACACATCCTTTGCTTCAGTTCACAGTTCACACTAGAAAATTGCTTTGCAATTTTTACAACTTATTAAACAATTTAACTCCTACTATATTTAAACTCTTCCATAAAACTATCAAAATAACTGATAAGTATATGATTATTGTTATTATAAATAAATTATAATTTTTTATATCAGTTAAAATAAATATTATCGTTGGAATTGCTACAATTGCTGCTGATAATAACATTTGTATCATAACACTCGCTCCTTGTTTTACAACTGATGTTTCTGTTGTCCAATTCAACTTAGGAAAGTATAAGTTTATTATTAATCCTAATATAGATACAATAAAAGAGTATATACTAGTTATCAATAATAGTGCCAAAACATTTATAAGTGATAATTTCAACGCTGTAAAGAATATAATATCACTTACTATAGTAGCTGGTAAAATTAATATTAAATTTAATGCTATTTTACTTTTAAATATATCAATAGCCTTAATTGGAGAAGACTTTAATATCCATAAATTTTTACCTTCCAATGATATAGATGAATTAGTAGTACAAGATATTGATAAAATTCCGCATACAAGTGAAATGGTAAATAACGGTATTAATTCTTCTGAAAAATTAATTTCTGAGATTTTAAAAAGCATATCTTTTCCAAAAAGTAATGTTGCTACAGCTGCCGCTATAATCATTATTGGTCCTATTATAGTATTTAAGACATAAATAGGTGTAGAAAAATATCTTTTTATTTCTTTTTTAATTAAAGAAACTATTTGTGAAGATGTATTTATATCTCCTAATTTATAATTAGATTTACTAAAAGATTCTTGTAGCTTTGAATTTATTATTTTAAAACTCTTGCTAAATATAAATATAAATATGGCAAATACTAAAAGTGATATACTAATAAACACCAATAAATCTTTTAAACTTAAACTAACCAAAGCCCTTGTTGCATAAATTGAAGGTGGATATATATTAGAAATACCTTCCGCTAGTGATTTACTATTAATTATAATATCTTGTATTAAGTTTCCACTGTTATACAAAGCTACTACTACTATTAAAGATATAAGTATAGTACCTATATTTATTATCAAGTTTTTATATCTCATCTTTGAAGAAATATAACTAATAATAAAAGCAAAAAATGCTGAAAGCACTATTGGTATTAATGGTAAAAATATAAATACAAAGAATAGATAAACAAAATATAAATACTGAATATCTGCTTTTAAGAAATAAACAATAGCTTGTGGTAAAAAAGCAAATAATAGTATAAAATAATTCAATCCTAATAAGTTAAGCATTTTATTTATCAATATGGCACTTCTCTTAATTGGTAAGCTCATAAGTAAATCATAATCCTTAGATGAAAATAAAAGTCCTTGAGCCTTATATATTGAAGTAAAAAAAATAATTAAAGAACTTAAAATAAACCCCATTATAATCTGTAAATTTAAAAATCCCATTTTCTCTAATTCATTTGCAGCATGATAAGTAGATATTGTTGTAGAAAAAACTAATGATAAAATTGCTATTGCTATTGAAAGAAATATGGATATATTCTTTATTTTTTCCTTTTTTGATTTTTCTTTTATAATTTTATTTATACCTAAAGAATTTATTAAAGTGGTCTTAAATAGAATATATATTTTATTCATTATCAATCAACTCCATAAAGATATCTTCTAAAGAACTATTTCCCTTAACATCATTCATTTTTCCTTGAGTTACTATATTTCCTTCTTTTATTATAGCAACCTTATCACATAATTTTTCTGCTACTTCAAGAACATGAGTTGAGAAAAATATTGCAGCACCTTCCTTGCATATCTTTTTCATTTCCTCTTTTAAAATATGAGCAGCCTTTGGATCCAAACCAACAAAAGGTTCATCTAAAACTAAAAGTTTAGGCTTGTGAATTAATGCTGAAATTAAAACTAGCTTTTGTTTCATACCATGTGAATAAGAAGAAATTAAATCTCCGAGTACATTAGTTATTTCAAATTTTTCTGAATATAACTTTATTAATTCTTCCCTTTCACCTTTTGAAACTTCATAAATATCTGCTATAAAATTAAGATATTGAATTCCCGTAAGGGCTTCATAAATATCTGGATTGTCAGGTATATATGCTATTTTACTTTTACATTTTAAAGGTTCCTTTTTAATTGAAGTTCCATCAATTAATATATCTCCTTCTTCGAATTCTAAAATTCCTACAACTGACTTAATTGTTGTTGTTTTTCCTGCACCATTATGACCTATAAATGCAAATATCTCACCTTCATTTACCGTTATAGAAATATTATTTACTGCTTTTTTACCATTTTTATATGATTTTGAAAAATTTATTATTTGAAGCATTTGATCACCCCTTAATTTATTATACTTGTTATATATATACTATAACAGATATAATAAATTTGCAACTATTTAGTTATCGACATTGTGAAAATTTTACTTTACAGTTTATTGATATATGATAAAATATAGGAGTCGGTATTCTTTGTAAACCGAACAAAATGCAAAAATTTATTTTTTGCCGAATTATATCCTAAAAGGAATAAGAACGGAGGAGTTAAAATGTTAAATACTAGAGGGATGGGAAATTCTCGTGAAAACATCAGGAAAATGGTAGTAGTTGCTATGCTTTCCGGTATTTGTTTATTCTTAGGACTAACAGGTCTTGGGTTTATACCATTACCACTTTTCAAATTAACTATTTTACATTTACCTGTAATAATTGGTGCTATAATAGAAGGCCCTATAGCTGGAGCTTCTATTGGTTTTATATTTGGATTATTTTCTATATATCAAAATATAACAACGCCAACACCAATGTCACCATTTTTTTATAACCCAATAGTTTCAATACTTCCTAGAGTATTGATAGGGGTTATATCATACTATGTTTATATCTTTTTAAGATCTAAATTGAAAAATAAAAGACTATCTATTGGAATAGCTGCTATTTGTGGTTCATTAACTAATACAATAGGTGTACTTGGATCAATTTATTTGATTTATTTTAAGGATTATGCATCAATACTTATGCAAAGAGGAACCATTTCATCGGGTTCTTTAGGTAAAGTTACTATTGCTTTACTTTCGGTAATAGGTACTAATGGTATAGCTGAAGCTGTTTTATCAGCACTAGTCTCAATTCCTGTAGTAATTGCAATTTTAAAAATGCAAAAAAGAAGTAGTTAGAAATTACAATGGTTATTTGAAAATTATTTTCAAATAACCTTTTTTTATAGTTTGTACCATTATATTCTTTTTAATGTCCAAATTTCCTCTAATGTATTAAATTTTATAGTTTATAAAGATTTTATTTGCACAATATAATAGTACAAAGTCAAACAAACTTTGTAAAATACTCAATAAAAAACTTTTAAAGTTATAAGGAGGAATTTATTATGGCAACAAAATTAGTTCCAGAAGCAAAACAAGGATTG
>JAQCTH010000123.1 GCA_027686065.1 Clostridiaceae bacterium AF10-41 | reverse complement strand
AGAGTCTTTTTTCTATTGTCTACTTGACAGGGTCAAGTTTAAACGGGAGTTTTTTTAATTAATTTTATTTTTATATTCTGATTTTTTCACTAAACTATAAATTAATAGTTTAATAATATATGTATTCATTACAGCGTATATAAAATAATATGATATTATAGCAATAAGGAGTGATTATATGAATAATTTAAGTAGTAGAAGTAAAGGTATTTTATTTTTAGTTTTTTCAGCCTTTGGTTTTGCAGTAATGTCTGCATTTGTAAAATTAGCGGGTGATTTACCATCATTTCAAAAGACTTTTTTTAGAAATTTAGTATCTTGCATAATAGCTTTATTTTTTATTGCGAAAAATAAGGAAAGCTTTTTTGGAAAAAGACAAAACCAGAAGATGTTAATATTAAGATCAGCTTTAGGAACAATTGGAATAGTATTAAATTTCTATTCAATAGATAAATTGGTAT
Organism: Clostridiaceae bacterium AF10-41; assembly: GCA_027686065.1. Taxonomy (GTDB): domain Bacteria; phylum Bacillota; class Clostridia; order Clostridiales; family Clostridiaceae; genus Clostridium. The sequence continues at coordinate 4,680 of JAQCTH010000123.1, read as the reverse complement.
TATCAGATGCAAATATGTTAAATAAATTAAGTCCATTCTTTGTAATTATTTTTTCTGCTTTATTTTTAAGCGAAAAGATTAATTTAAAACAATTCTTAGCAATTATTGTAGCATTTATTGGAACATTATTTATAATAAAACCTAGCTTTAACTTAGATATGATGCCTGCTATTATGGGAGTATTGGGTGCAATTTTTGCAGCAGGGGCATATACTTGCCTTAGGTTCCTTGGAGGAAAAGAAAATCATTATACAATAGTATTTTACTTTTCATTATTTTCTTTAATAGTAATCTTTCCATTTATGATGTCAGTATATGTACCTATGAATAGTGAACAATTATTTTACTTATTAATGGCAGGAGTATTTGCTAGTATAGGACAATTTGGAATAACAATTGCATATAAGTATGCACCAGCAAAAGAAATATCTATTTTTGATTATTCTAATATCTTATTTTCTGCTATTATCAGTTTTCTAATATTTAGAGTATTACCAGATTTACTAAGTTTTATTGGATATTTCATTATTTTTGCTTCATCTTATTATATATTTATTTATAATAAGAATTTAGATAAATCTGAAAGAAAATAATTAAGATAATCATTTTTATTCATATATTTAATTAAGTGATTTTAAATTATATATAAAGCCTCTCTGTATGAGAGGCTTTATTTTATGCTAATATTTTTTTTACCATAGGATTAATCTTTGATTTATCAAATTTACCATTAACCTTTGGCATAATTTCCTTCATTATTTTTCCCATATCAGAAGAAGCATAATTACCATTTGAAATTATTTCCCTAAGCATAGCTTCAACTTCTTCATCTGCAAGTTGTGCAGGCAGATATGGAGTTAATAAGTTAATAGCAAAATTTCCTTCATTAATTTTATCATTATCATTTAATTGTATAGCATATTGAAGAGCTTCCTTAAGCTGTTTAATTTGCTTTTCTATAATTCTCAAAACATCTTCATCTGAAATATCTTTTCTTTCATTAACTTCAAATGCTTTTATTTCTGAATTAACTAATCTTAAAACATTAACAGTTGCTTTATCTCTAGCTTTCATAGCAGCTATTTCGTTCTTTTTTAATTCCTCTTTTAACATATTACTTTCACCTCACTAGAATATTCTTAATAAACAATGTCGTTTATCTCTGTTAAAATTATATACTTTAAGGAATATTATTGCAAGAAAACTAATAATAAGTAAAATTCTAATTTAAAAATAAAGTCTTACCAATTGCTATACATTTAGAATTAGCACCATGACCTAATTCATTTGTTTTTGCTATAGGAATATTCGGATTATTTATTTTTCTTAAAATTATATTTATAACTTCCTCTTCAGAAAAGTCTTTTTCTAATTCTGTAAATGAACCTAGTAAAATCCCATTAATATTAGTAAAGGCTCCAATTTGCTTATATTGTGTTAGAAATGTAGAAATTTTATTAATATCTCCACTTAAAGCTTCAAGAAAAAGTATTTTACCATTGAAACTTGGAATAAATTTTGTTCCAGCTAATTTTAAAAAACATCTAATATTTCCTCCAACTACTTCTCCCATCATAGATTTTCCTTGAAGCCATTTATAAGAAAATTTAAATAAATCATTAGTTCCTTCTAAAATACTATTTCTAAAATTTATAATTTGATTTTCAGAGTCTTCTCTTATAAGATTTCTTAATTGGTAATTATAATTAACAGTATTTGATTTTGTTAGTAATGCATTTAAAATTACGCTTAAGTCACTATATCCAAAGAAAGGTTTATTGCATGTAGAAATAAATTCATAATCTAAAAAGTCAAGAATTTCATTACATAAGTCCCCACCAGATAAATCGAATATAGCATTAATAGTATTGTCTTTATAAAAATTCATAAGCTCTTTAGCCCTTATTTCATGATAATAAGAATTATTATTTTCATCTTTATATAATGAATTTGATAAAGCCACATTTAATTTTAGATAATTTAATATATTAATTAATTCATGTATTTTAGTCTTCATAGTTTTATCTAGACCATTTGAACAAGCAACTAATGCAATGGTATCATTTATATTTAATATATTTTTCATAGAAACCTCCATAATAGTTATTATTAAATTAAAGTATAAGAAATATAATATAAAAAATCAAATATAGTTATAATAAAATTCTAAAATGCAAATAGTTTATTTTACTTGATAACTATTATTACTTATGTTATGATAAATATATATTAATAATGAAAAATTTTCCTGTGAATAAGTGTAAAAATTTATATGCTCTTTAAGAATAATAGTATTATAAATTGAATAATTTTATAGTATATAAGTTTATAAATGGAGGATATATGAAATATAGACTTTATGTAAATGGGAAATGTAAAAACTCTAGAAATTTTCAAAGTAATATTGGAATAGGAGGAGTAATCTTAAACGATTATGGAGATGAAACATCATTTTCAAGAAATGTAGGTACTGGAACTTGTTGTGAAGCTCAAATTTATGCTATTCTACATGGAATAGATATTATTTCAAAATCAAAAGATATTGAAAGTATAACAGTATATATATCAAATTTAATGTTAGTAGAATATTTAAATGGAAATTATGTTGATATTAGTGCTAGTACTGAAATGCTAATAGATAAGATGAAAATATTTATAAAAAATTTAAAAGTTAGTGTTAATTTTGAATATTTTGATGCAAGTGAATATAGCTATGTTAGATCATTAGCTGAGGATGCAATTGAACTTTAAGAAAACTTTGTAAATTTAGAAAATATATAGTAAAATATATTAAATTAATTAATTAAGGAGTGAATTTTTATGGTTAAAAAATTACAAGTATATAAATGTAGCGTTTGTGGATCTATGGTAGAGGTATTAAATGAAGCAGCAGGGACTTTAGTATGTTGCGGTAAACCAATGGTATTGTTAAATGAAAATACAGTTGATGCAGCTGTAGAAAAACATATTCCTGTAGCAGTAGAAGAAAATGGAGAACTTCTAGTTAAGGTTGGAGAAGTTGCACATCCAATGTTGGACGAGCACTTTATTCAATGGGTAGAAGTTATAACTACTGAAGGTGAAGTTATAAGAAAAGAATTGAAACCAGGTGAAAAGCCAGAAGCTAAATTTAACGTAAGTGGAAATGTTGATAGAGTAAGAGAATACTGTAATTTACATGGATTATGGAGTAATAAATAATAAGAAAAATAAAAAGCTATCTTAGATATACTAGGATAGCTTTTTAGAGTTTTCTTCAGTTTTCAAGTTTATATATGTAAGTTTGAGTTAACTTGGAGTGAAGCGACGGAATAAGCAAACTTACATATATCAACCTTTTTATTTACTTTATTAATCACAAATGATAGAATTTACAGGTAGTAAGAATAAAACGGAGGTAATACAAATGAAAAAGTATTATAATATGACTACCTTCTTAACTATTGGAATTTATAGTATTTTAACAACTTTTTATTTTCCTTATTTAAATCAAGAAATAGGTTTATCACTAGTAGAAGTTGGACAGGTAGTTTCAATAGGAGCACTATTTACAATAATTGCGCAACCTTTATTGTCTAATAGATTTTCAAATGCAAAAAATAAGAATAAATTTATATTAATTTATTTATCAATAGTTTTTATCGCTATAGTTGGACTTATGTTTATAAATAAAGATTTAGCTATTGTTTTCGCACCTTTCTATGGATTATTATTAAGTCCAATGGTAGGAGTATTTGAAATATATATAGAAGAATTATCTATAAAAAATGGTTATGAATTTTCAGATATAAGAAAATGGGGATCTATAGGCTTTGGATTTATAGTATTTCTTTCAGGAATTATAATTAATAAATTTGGTTATAAAACATTGCATATTATTGCATTAGCAATTATTTTAGTAATTATGGCAATAATATTCTTTAATTTCAAAGAGACTTTAGAAAGAAAAGAACAGAAAAAAAATGTAAGAGTATTAGATTTGTTTAAAAATAAGAACTTAATACTACTTATACTAGTAGTTTTTTTAGGAATGGGTAGCTATATGGGATTGGATTTTGCTTATTCATCATATTTAGTTGATATCCTGGGAGATTTTGATAAAGCAAATAACATATATAGTTATTCAATAAGCTTTAGGGTTGTAATTGAATTTTTCTCCTTTTTAATTATTGCTAAGTATCTAAGTAAAGCTAGTAGTAAAAAATGTCTTATAATAGCTTTATCAATAGCTTGTATTAGATTGCTATTATTTTCAAGTGGCAATATATTTCTTATAGTTTTTGGAGATCAACTTCATGGTATATTGTATGGATTATATCTTACTTTTATATTTAAATATCTAAGAGAAATATTAAATGAAAGTTTAATTGCAACATCTTTTGCAATTCTTTCTGTACTAAGTACCGGAGGCTCTAATTTTATATATCCATCAATATATAGTTTTATGCAACAAAAGTTTGGTTACGGTGGAATGTATATATCTGGATCTATATTAGTATTTATATCAATAATAATATTAGTGGTATTTCTTCCAAAAACTAATAGAGAAAATAATATGACTAAAGCTTAAAAATCATGAAAAGAAAAATTATTTTAAAGGATATAGAAATAGAATACTCTATTATTTTCAAGAATAAGAAAAATATCTCTATAAAAATAGATAACAAAAAGGATATATTT
>JAQCTH010000122.1 GCA_027686065.1 Clostridiaceae bacterium AF10-41 | reverse complement strand
GACAAAACTAATTATAACTAAATAATTAATTAAATGTACACAAAAATTTTCTTATTAAAATATAATTTTCCTATCATAGAATTTTTTATTAAATTTTAACGATTTTATGAAAAATCATAAAATAATCTTTTCATAACTATTATTTTAATCAACATTAACTTTAAATTATATGCTTGAAACTTTTATATCAGTTTTATCAACATTTTCACACTCTTAAATATCTAGCATATATTAATTCTATACATCTGAGAAAGGAATGGTAAATATGCATAATGAGTATTATGGGTATAATTTACCTTATTACCCTAATACACCAATGTATAGCTTAAACAATATGTATAGAAGCTATAACTATCCTTATTACCCCGATATGCTAATGTATAATAATCCAAATAATATTTATAGAGGATACCCTCATCCCTATTATATTAACGCTGCAGCCTATAGTCCTGAACTTTATAATCAGTTTAATGATCAATATGTTCCTTTTACTAATGGAAGAGAAAGTTATTTTAGATCTGATCTTCAGGAACCTGAAGATAATAATTTAATTAACCTAATGGATTATGGTCCAGAGCCATTTGTGGTTAATATCGATGAAGCTACTAAACAAAATAGTAATTTCCGAACTGCATTATGGACAGGAACCCACCTACAAGTTACATTAATGAGTATTGAAGTTGGAAGCGAAATAGGTCTAGAAATGCATCCTGATACCGATCAATTTATAAGAGTTGAAGATGGTATGGGAGTTGTTAGAATGGGTAGCGATCAAAATAACTTAGATTTTGAAAGAAGAATTCGTGATGACTTTGCCGTAATGGTACCTGCTGGTACTTGGCACAATATAGTCAACACTGGATCTAAGCCACTTAAAGTATATTCTATTTACGCACCACCTCATCATCCGCAGGGTACAGTTCATAGAACAAAAGCAGATGCAGAAGCTTCAGAAAATGAAAATTCAAATGTAAATAATAATAGGAATACTCGTAACTACTGGTAAAAGTTTTAAAATTTTTTGTGAAAATATTATAAGTAATAAGGATAATAAAAAGCCCAAAGTATATAAATTACAATACTTTTGGGCTTTTTACTATATTTTTTAATTTATATTTAACTTAATTATTGATTATTAAGTTCCTTAGTAAATATCCATTGCTTTTCTTTAATATCTCTACCTTTAATAGTAACATTATTTCCATTTACTTCAATATAGATTCCCTTAATATAATCTGATTCTATTCTTCTACCACCTTCACTATTTGCATCACGTATAATAGTATAATGAACAGCTCCTGTATTAACTATTGTAAATGGTTTATCTAAAACTATACTATCTTCTTCTAAATTTCTATGAGTATGAGAGGAAAACATTATTACTTCTGGGTATTGTGATAATATCTCCTTAATTTCTTCACTTTGCTTAATACCAATCCATGAACCATTTCCATAATCTAATTGCTGATGCAAAAACACAAATATTGGTTTTCCCTTTTGATAATCTTCAGCTAGCTTTTCTTTAAACCATTCTAATTGCTCATTTGATATAAATGCTGTTACAGAATTAATAGTTTCAGAATTACCATCTTCTGATCCTAATGATATAAAGTGGTAGTTTTTTATCCATGTATCATGATATACTTTTTCTTCTCCTGAAAATTCAAGATATCTATTTATAAAACTCTGAACTTGATCTGCTGAGTTAGTTTCAATATTATAATCAAAAAACTCATGATTTCCAATATTCTTTATTATTATTCTTGGTAGTAAATCATTATTTTTCTTTAAAATATTCTTCATAGAATCATATTGTTTCTCTAATCCTTGATCTACTGAATCACCATTTAACACTAATACATCCATACTAGGATTTATTGTATACAAATCATTAATAGCTTCTTGAAAGTGATCAATATTCTCATGCACATCTCCTAATACAGCAAAAGTCAAATCTGCATTTGATGTTGATACCTGAGTAATCTTAGCAATAGGTTTAGGTTTGTTTATATATATAAATGCTATTATCCCTATAATAAGGGTTATTATAATTGTAATAATTATTAATTTAAATTTTTTCATTTTATCACCTCTATACTATTAGTCATATTATATCCAACTCAATAATTATTATCAATTAATTTCAATTATATTTACTTGATTCTTTAAAACTATAATTATTTTAGTGCCTAATCCAACTTCACTTTCTATATTAATTACTCCCTTATGACAATCTATTACTTCTTTAGCTATTGCCATTCCAAGTCCCGATCCATTATAAGTCGAATTTTTATCTACACCTCTATAATATCTAGTAAAAATATTTTTTAAAGCCTCTTCTGTTATTCCACAGCCATTATCTTCTATTATTATATTTATATTATTTTCTTTCTTTAAAACAGAAACTATAACAATAGTACTTTCAAGATTATGTTCTAAGGAATTAATTATAAAATTATTTATTGCTCTCTTTAAATATTTTTTATCACAATTTAATATTATATTCTCATTATCATAATTAAAATTTATTTCTCTATTGCTATACTTACTATTATTTAATAAATCTATTATACTTTCTTGTAGTAAATTAATTAAGTTCTCTTCTTTAAATTTAATAGGCAGTACCTTATTCTTTAATTTATAAACTAAAGATAAATCATTCACTAACTCTTCAATATAATTACTATTATCTAAAATAGTACTGCCATATCTTTTTGCTTCTTCAATATTTATTCCATATTGATCTCCCTTTAAAAGTTCAGCATATCCTTTAATTGAACTTAATGGAGTTTTTAAATCATGACTAATATTAGCTATCCATTCTTCTTTTGCTTTGTCTACTTCTTTCCTCTGGATTTCATTTTCCTTTAAAATAAATGATAAATTATTAATATTCTTACTTACGTCTTTAAATATTCCCTGTTTATTTTTCTTATTTATATATATTCCATTTTTTAAATCATCAATATCTTCAACAACTGATAGCATTGGCTTAACTAGATTTCTACTAAATATGTAAGCTACAATAGTCATCAAAATTAATGAAAAAATAATTATTGAAATATGATATTTAAGACTTTCATCAGTAAGTGTCATTTTAAATCTAAAAATTTTATCTATTGGAAACCCAATTAATAAGGTATAGTTCTCATTTCCTTTAGCTATATTATTTGTAGAAATAGTAGTCGGTGCAACACTTCCCCATGGATCTTGTATAAATTCTATTAATTCTGCCGTAAGATAACTATTTGGTACATTTTCAGGTTTATTTACTTCATATACTTCCTTATTTTCTTTATCTAAAATCTGTATCCATATATTGTTTTGAGTTAATTTATTTATATTATTATCATCTAAACTAAAATCATTACCCTTTTTCAGATCTTCTATATATGGTTCCATAAATTCTGAAATATTAAATGATACACTAAAAACTTTTTCTCCAAAAGTTATATTACTATTATATATTACTAAGTTTAACACTACATAAACTATCATAGTTATGTAATAAACTATGATCATAGATATTAGTAGCTTAATGGTTAATTTTACTTTCATACTAATCAACTAGCTTATAGCCAATCCCCTTTAAAGTTTTTATATGCTTTGGCTCACTTGGATTATCTTCTAACTTTTCCCTTAAATGTCTTATATGAACCATAATTGTATTATCATAACCATCATATTCATAACCCCAAACTTCTTCACATAGTGAGGTTTTACTAAATACCTTATTAATATTTTTAACAAGGAATAAAATTAATGAATATTCCTTAGCTGTTAGATATATATTTTCATTGTTCTTCTTAACTTCTCCTGTTTCCTCATTAATTGATATATTTCCAAATGTATAAAAATGATTTTTTACTTCATTCAACATACTTCCTCTTCTTAGTTGAGATTTAACTCTAAGAACAACTTCTTTGATATTAAAAGGCTTAGTTACATAGTCATCTCCACCAGCTTCTAGCCCCTTAATTTTTTCTTCATCTTCACTCATTGCAGTTAAAAATATTATTGGACTCGTGGAGAATTTTCTAATTCTATCACAAACTTTATATCCATCTATATCAGGTAAATTAACATCTAAAATTATTATATCTGGATTCTTTTCTTTAACTTGTAATATTGCATCTATACCATTATCTACTTCGTATATTTGTCTAAATCCCTCTTTTGTAAATACTTCTTTTAATAATAATAATAATTTTCTTTCATCATCTACTAATAATATTTTTTTATTTAATATTTCATCCATAATCATGATGGTAACTCCTTTTTACTGTATTCTCAAAGTCATCTAATTATAATTATTATGACCTTCATAATACTCCTAACTACTTTACTTTAATATATTAGTTATATTTTACCATAATTATTTCTTATTTTATATCTGATTTGCTAAAGCTCATGAAATCTAATAAAAACATCATAATAGATAGGATTACAGATATACACAGTATTATATTTCTTTCAAAATTGCTTATATTTCCTCCAACCATCATAATTGAATATGTCCAAGGAGCATAAATCCAAAATCTGCTTTGTGCAATAAATATATTTGTAATCAACATAACAATTCCAATTGAAATTAATGGTATTATACTTGAAAAGTTTCTACCAATTATAAATAGTAAAATTAATATAGGGAATGTTGTTATAAAAATTTGAATCCCGTATGATAATAATTGTAAATTTAGACTTATACCTTTGCTCAAATAGAATTCAGATAAAACTATACAAGTAATATATGATAGTATTGAAATAATTAATGTAATAAGCATTACTTTATACTTAGAAAAATAAATATTGCTTTTCTTAATAGGTAAAAGCATTAATTGTTTCCACCCACAATTATCATTTTCAACTTTTGTTATCACACATGCTGTATATATATTTTGAAGTGGTAAAAGAAATGATAAATAAGCAATTACTGAAAACATAAATATTTCTTCATTAATGCTTATTCCAAGCATACTTCCCATTGTTTGTATTCTTTTCATAATTACTAGCACTACTGGTATTGGAATAATTATAGCTAAAAATAATAAATAGCTCTTTCTAATTTTTAGTAATTCTACTTTTAGTAATTCCACGTCTATCCCTCCACCTAATAAATTTTCTTATTATTAAAATAAGCTTTAACTAACAAAGAGCCTATTAATAATATAGATATTGATATGATTAAAATTAAAGTTATTTCATTTTTCCCTTGGGTTATTGAAAATAAAGAAAATCCATATGGATTAATATTTTTAAGATAGGATTCATTATAATAGATATTTGAAGAAACCACACTTAGTACTGCTGCTATGCCTAAAGATATAAGTAAATTTTTATTTTTCAAATTTATAA
>JAQCTH010000121.1 GCA_027686065.1 Clostridiaceae bacterium AF10-41 | reverse complement strand
TAATTAAAATTTATTTTTTAATTTAAGATTTCTTTAAGGTTAGGTTTATATAATTACTTCATAAAGATCATTCAATAGGAGGTAGTAATATGGCAATAAAATCATTTCAAAGATTTGAAAAAAAATTTATATTAAATGAAAAACAATATAACAAACTTCTCCCAATCTTAACAAACTATATGAGTCCAGATAAGTATTGTAAAAATGGGAAAAACTATGATATTTATAATATATATTATGACACACATGACAATCACATAATTCGAAATTCAATTAATAAACCTTATTATAAAGAAAAACTTAGATTAAGGAGCTATAATATACCTAATAGTAAGGATGATAGAGTTTTTTTAGAGTTAAAGAAAAAAATTAATGGTATAGTGAATAAACGTAGAGCTACTTTAACTTTGAATGAGGCTTATAGGTTCTTAGAATTAAGAGAGAGACCTGCTACTTCTGATTACATTAACAATCAAGTTCTTAATGAAATAGAATACCACTTAACTAATAATGAAGTCAAACCAACTGTATATATAGGCTATAGTAGAAAGGCATTCTTTGGAAAAGATAATAGTGATTTTAGAATAACATTTGATTCTAACCTAACTACTAGACGTGATAACTTAGTTCTTGAACTGGGTAACTTTGGTGAAAATTTACTAGAAGAAAATCATTATCTTATGGAAGTAAAAATACTTGGAGCAATACCTATTTGGTTTACAAGAGTTCTTTCTGAATTATCAATATATAACACTCACTTTTCGAAATATGGAAATGAATATATGAAATATTGCTTAGATACAAATTATTCTAATAGGAGGGACAATGCATGTTAGAAACTATCATTTCATCAACTACTGGAGAATCATTTACTTTAGTAAACGCACTATTAATTATTATATCTTCAATCATTCTTGGACTAGCTATAAGTCTTGCCTATATGAAGACACATAAAAGAGAGGGATATACCTCAGGTTTTACAGTAACACTTATAATGCTACCTGTAATAATTGCTATTATTATACTTTTAGTAGGAAATAATGTTGCAAGAGCATTTAGCTTAGCAGGTGCATTTTCAATTATACGTTTTAGAAGTGCACCTGGTGATCCAAAAGATATAACTTATGTATTTTTCACCTTAGCTGTTGGTTTGACCTGTGGAATGGGCTATGTGGGATATGCATTTATATTTACTTTAATACTCTGCGCCTTAGTAGTTATCCTAGATATGACAAGATTTGCTATGCCTAGAACAAAAACTTCTAAACTTAAAATTACAATTCCTGAAGATTTAAATTATGATGGAATATTTGATGACATACTAAATAAATATACAAACTCATGGAATATTGAAACTATAAAAACTAGAGATTTTGGCTCACTATTTGAAATTCACTATATTATTCATATGAAACTTGATGTTGATCAAAAGAAATTTATAGATGAATTAAGATGCAAAAATGGTAATTTAAATATTTCACTGAATTTTGCTGGTTTTGAAGAAAAAGTTTATAATTAAGTCATTGTATAAAAGCGAAAATAAATAGACTACGTGAAATGATTCTAATCTATTTATCTCCGCTTTCTTATATTTAATTACTTAAGTTGCTACTAAACAATTTCTCATAAACCACATTAATTAATTCCTCTTCACTTACATTATCCATACTTGATATTTCTACCATTTTATTTTGAGATATTATTGTATATCGATGTCCATGTTCATTCATATAAACATTTATACCTTTTGGTAAACTAGTTTTCTTTTCTATATATTCTACCCCTATTTTATTTACAAATTTTATCCTCTTATTAAAATTATACTCAACTACCCATTTATATTTACTTTCAAAAATTTCATAACTTAAGTAATTTTTTTCTCCTTCATCTCCATAATACAAATAAGCAGCTACTGGTGTTTTCTCTGCTCTAAAATATAATGAATCTTCCTTACTAACATCATTAAAATCTTCAATTTTTAAATTATCTACTTTATTTAACATTTTATCGCTATAATTATAGTCCTTAATAAATACATCTCTAAAAATCATATTAGTAATAGTAAAAAATATTGCTAATGTTAATACTAGATAAGCTCCTTGAATTATTATTTTTTTATTTTTAATATTCTTATTCTTAATAAAATCAATTATATAATTTGATGCAAGTACTAAAAAAACTAAAATACTAATTATTTTTAAAATACTAATATCGTATTCCATAGCAAAAGATAACCACGCTATAAGTAAAATAGTAATCATAAAAAAATACATACTTCTCTTTATTAAAGATATTTTTTTAAAATTATAACTTACCTTTTGACCATTATTTATAGCTATTTTACCCTTAAGATTAAATATTAAGAATGTAATTAACCCCATTATTTCATGAAGTGAAAAAATAATGGCAAATATAAAACACCCTAACCCTAATGAATTTGCTAAAAAGTGTCCACTATCACTTCCAACTGTTGAAATATATTGACCAAGTAAAAGGAATATAATTGTTATCAGATTTAAAAGCACATATTTTAATGATGCCTTCCTAACAGTGTTAAATTTTTCGACTTCATCTGTATGAATATCTATTCTTTCTTTATTTAATTCACTGCAATAAACTTGTATTTTATCTTTTTCACAAACAAATTTCCACCCTACTTTTTCACAGTATTCTCTATATTCTAATGATCTGTCTGTATCTTTTCCATCAACAAATGATATGCTATCTAGCACATCAACTGAATATCTTAACTCTTTAGGCGTATCTTTTCTAAATTTTAAATAATATCCTTTTATATTTTCTAATATCCACCCTTTTAATGCCATTTTTTCTAAATAATCTTCTAAACTTTTATGCTCATATGGTAGAAAGTTAAATATAACCCATTTTTTATTTCTAAATATCACCATAAATTCCCCCTAAAAAAGATTTTCCATCCTTAACCAACATTACTAACCTCGTATATTCATCTTTAAGTATTCCTAATCCTTTTTTAGTAATTATATAACTTCTTTTTCTTCCAACAACTTCTGTTTCCCTAATCATTCCTTCTTTTTCAAATCTACCAAGCAGGGCATATAATGTTCCCGGTCCTACATTAACTCTTCCCTTAGATAATTCTTCAACTGATGCCATTATATCTACTCCACATCTTTCTTCTATTAAAGATATTAATATATAATACATTGGTTCAGTTAAATTCTGAAATTGTTCTCTTGGCATCCTCTGTCACCTCCGAATATCGATACTCGATATTAAATACGCAAAAAAAATTACCATTCATATAATATAATTCTATTATCGAATATCAATATTGTCAATATATCTTATTACATAATATCTAATATATTTTTATTATTCGTAATTTGATAAGTATTTACATACTATTTTTAAATTTATTATAAGAATTAACTAACAAAATATGGTATATACAAATAATTTATAAATTATTTGTATATACCACTTTTCAATAAAATATTCTATTAAGGTCTTGCAGGCATTTCTCCTCCTGGGAATTCCCCTTGAGTTGGTCTTTCTCCTCCTGGAAATCCTCCTCCTTGGCCTTGCATTCCAGCACCAGATCCTCCAAATCCTCCAGTTACTTCACCTATGTTAGTTACTACTCCTGATACTGTAAAACTTTCTAATTCTGTACCATCTAAATAACTTCCCTCTGAATATATACCATCATTCACTGACCCCGTTGATGTTCCTCCAGTATAAACATTGTAAGTTTCTCCAATTTTAATATTTGCTGAAGATATTACTAATGATTGAACATTTTTACTAGGAGCAAAGGTTACTACTTCATTTCCATTTGAATCTTCAACTCGTACTATTGTATTAGCTTGTATTGCTGAGAATATATTAATTGAATTTTGGCTTGATATTTCACTTGGAGATTGAGCCATACCTGAGCTTCCAGCTGCAATTAATAATCCCCCTGTAATTTGGAATTCTCCATCATAATCTAACGAACCATTTCCATTATCCTCTGGTCCATTAACTATAACTGTTCCATCTTTCATATATATTGATCCATTAGCATCAAGTCCATCTCCACTTGCATCTACAACAATTTTTCCACCATTAATATTTATTGTTCCCTTTCCTGCTGAAGCAAAATTATTTTGTCCTGGTCTTCCATTTATTGAAGATCCATCATTTCCCCCTGAAGCATTCACTCCATCATCACTTGAAGTAACTTTTATATTCCCATTATTTATATTTATTGTTTCTGCTTCTATCCCTTCATATGATTTTGCTATAGTAATATCTCCATTATTTATATCTATTATTGAATCTGCATGAATTCCATCATCACCTGATTTTATGTTAATAGTTCCACCATTAATTTCAACTTTATCATTTGAATGTATTGAATCATCAACTGAATTTATTGTTATATCTCCACCTGTTATTGTTGCAACTGTTTCTGCTTGTATTCCATCTTCACCTGATGTTATATTAATTGTTCCTCCTTCAATTAATACATAACCTTTTTCTGTATCTTCATCATTATTAGACTTCATACCATCTCCCTGTGAATTAATAATTATATTACCACTTGAAATAGTAATTGAATCTCTTCCTCTAATACCATCTGCTACTGAATCAATTGATATAGTTCCATCTGCTATTTCTAAATCATCTTTGCTTGTTATTCCATTATTATATTTAGCATTTACTTTAAGAGATCCTGTTCCACTAATAAACAAATCACTTTTACTAAAAATTGCTGCATTCGGTTCATCTGTTGAGGTATCTTCAAATATATAATTTTCACCATCCGTAACTTCATTGCTAGTTCCATCTTCTAATATTACATAAGTATTTTTAGAATTTGCTACATATATCCCGGAACTAGTTGAGTTAGTTATATTAACTCCATTTAATATAAGTTGTACATTGTCTTCATCTCCAGCATTAACTTCTATTTGTCCATCTCTTAATGTTCCTGATATACTGTATGTTCCTGATGAATTTATAGTAACCTTATTTTTTTCAACTACTACTCCTTCTCCATCTACATCAATTGTATCTCCTAATGTTATTGTTGTATCTACTCCAACTGTGCTAGTTGCTGAAGTTTTATTTGAACTTGCTTCTTTATTTGAACATCCTGTAGATACTATAAATAAAGATGCTATTGTTAACATTGCTATAACTTTTTTATTCATAAATATTCCTCCTAAAATTTTGATTAAATAACTATTTAATAATTATTTCATATTAGTAAGATAACATTACTACCTTAAATTAATCTTAAAACATATATCCTCTTAAAATCTAAAAGAATGGAATAAAAAAGAGTTTATATATTTCACTGATATGAATTATATAAACTCTTTAATATTTCTATATTAACTTTTTCACTATTAACTTAAGCCCTATCTCTTACCTGCATCAAATGGTTCTCCAGAAGCCTTT
>JAQCTH010000120.1 GCA_027686065.1 Clostridiaceae bacterium AF10-41 | reverse complement strand
ATTTTATATAGTATATAGTTTTTCTTCATATGAATTATTATATTATTTTCATCTATTCTTCTTTTTATATCAAGATTGCTATTAATTTTGTAAATATAATTAAACTTGTTCATTAATTTATAATTATTTATATATTTATTTAATTTCTTTTAATTTTTCTATATCGTTACAATTTCTTGCAGTAACTTCCTCAACAAAATTAAGATCACTTTTAATACTAATTACATCTTCAGCACTTCTAGCTACCTGATCATATGTTATATCTATTTTATTTTCAATTCTATCTAACTTTTCATTAGCTCTTTGTTGTTCTACCTTTAAAGAATTAATATCTTGATGCATTGTTTGCATACCCTGCTGCATAGTTTTCATTTCGTGCTTCATTGCTTGCATATCTTGTTGCATTGATTTTAAGATATCCAATACTTCCTTTTCCACTTTTTCATCACTCCTTATGTGCCTCTTCATAATTAATAATGTACAATTAAAGAAGTTAGTTCATAGTTCACAAGGCACTGCTCACTATTTTAGTTGGCAAAATTCCACAATTTCTTCACATATTTTATGTGTAATTATAGAATCACTAATTGATGGATTTGGAAGTTTATTTTCCTTAACACAACTAATAAAATAGTCTAGTAGATTTTCAAAACCTCTTTTATATAATGTTGTTTCCCATCCACCAAAGGTAGTTTTTGTTTTTCCATAATTGTTGACTTCTATTATATCTACTAAATCTTCAACAACATACTTATTACCTTTAATCATATACTCTATATTTTCTTCTGTAATTTTAGCTGTTCTATTCATTATCCCAACTGCAGTTGTATTTTCTCCTTTAAAAGTAACAACTACACTATTAAGATTATTATTATCTTTTGAGTAATTAATATCTAATGATTTTACTTCTTCATCCATTAAAAATCTTAAAGTATCCACAACATGAATAAAATCTTCCACAATAAATCTTCTAATATCCCCAGGTGGATACTCCCTATTTTTTTGCATTATTATTATGTCTGCTTTTCCCTTATCTTTAAGTGCTTTAATTTGTGGGCAAAATCTTCTATTAAAACCTACCATAGCAATAACATTATTTTCTTTTGATAAAGCTTCTATTTCTTTCGCCTCATTAAAGTTAAAACTAATTGGCTTATCTATATATACATTAACACCTTTTTTTATTAACTTTTTAGCTATTTCATAGTGTCCATCTGCATGAGTTGAAATTATTGCAGCATCCATCTCTTCTTCTAATAAGTTTTCAATGTTATTATATGCTTTATCTATTCCGTATTTATTAGAAACCTCTTCTAAAACCTCTTTATTCCTAGTAGATATTAAAAGTTCCACGTCTTCCTTCACTGTTAAGATTGGCAGATAAGCTTTTTTAGCTATTGCCCCTAAACCAATTATTCCAATTTTCATAAAATCTCCTCCTCCCTTTTATTCAGTACACAGTTGTCAGTTCACAATTCACAGTCTCAATTAGTTCACAGTTTACAGTTTTTATTTAGTTGTCAGTTATCAGTTCACAATAATTTCGTCCAAAGCTCTCAACTTTCAATTGAAAAACAACTGTGAACTGAAACTTGTGAATTACGAAGTATCCTAATACATTGCTACTTTTGCTCCATGCCACCTGTTACATGACACCTGTTACCTGTTCCCTAAACAACTGTGAACTGGGCCTTGTGCACTGTGAACTAAAAACCTTTTACCTGTTCCCTGTTCCCTAAACCGAACTGTGAACTGGGCCTTGTGCACTGTGAACTAATTAAATAAGTTCTAACTTTTTAAGTCCTTTATAAATTCCTTCATTTTCAACGTCTTCTGTAAAATCAAAAGCGTGTGGCTCTAAATCTTTATGATACCCACCCATAGCTATACCATATTTTATAGCTTGAAACATTTCTATATCATTTTCACCATCACCAAAAGCATATGCATAGTCTTTAGAAATATCAAGTCTCTCTAATAAATGTTCTACGCCATACCCTTTTGTGTATTTAGCTATATATATTTCAAAAGTATCACCAAATTGGTTTGCCATAAATGCAAATTCTTTTTCTTTATATTTTTCACGGACTATCTTATAAGAATTTTCATTCTTACCTATAGCTATTATCTTGCTTGTTTTTACATCTTCTTTAGTCCAATTATCTGTAAAACTATCTATATCTAAATTAGCTTTATCTATAAGATATTTAACTTTTTCGTTATTTATATCTAAAACATAATTCTTTTCTTGACCCTCTAAAATATATACTATTTCATTTTCTTCAAGAAAATATAGTAGATCTTTAAGTTTTTCATTATTTATGCACTCATTAAATATCACTTCATTTTCAATTTCTGCATAAGCTCCATTAGATGCTATATATCCATTTAAGCCTAAATCCTCTATCTCTTTAGTGATAGAACTCTTTGGTCTTCCTGTTGCTAAAACAGTTAAATAACCATTCTCTTTTAATTTATTTATAGCTTCCTTTGTAGTTTTAGTTGGAGAATATATACCTTTTGTCCAATCAATTAGTGTTCCATCTACATCAAAAAAAACTATTCCTTTTTTATTCATTAGTTTTCCCCCTTATGACTTTGTCTCTATTTTAATTTATAGCTTTCTATCTGTTATCTAAACCAAGCTGTAAACTGTGCCTTGTGCACTGTGAACTAAAAACCTGTTCCCTGTTCCCTGACACCTGTTACCTGACACATAAATAGTTTATCACAATATACAAAATATTTCTTACGGATTTTATCTTCTAATTATACTGTTAATATTTTAAATAACTAAAATTTACTTTTTTAATTTATGGGCCGTAATAATTGTATAGCTATAAGCATTTACCGTTATTATACAATCATTAATATCTATATACCAGTTTTTGCCCTCTCTTCTTATTAACGCATTTGAATCTTGTATTTTATTTCTACACCATCTAACAACATCATCCACATCTAAAGAAAGATTTCTCTTAATTCTGACTACGCCTAAATCAGTTGTATGTAATTTATCCAAGTTCAAAATCAGTTCACTTTTATTACTGTCACCACTCATTTTTAATACCCTTTATTATCCTTTCAAATTACTATTTATTCAGCATAATTTATGTTTTATAATTATAGTTAAATTACAATTAAATGACCTTTAAATAAGAATTGCTTGTCTATTGTTAAATTCATCATATTTATATTATAGGCTATTTTATAAAGGTATTACATATGACCTTTCGTCTGTTGAAAGAATAAATTATAAAAAGTAAAAAAGTAGACATATATAATTTTACTTATATATGTCTACTTACGAACTAAAGAAATGATTAAAATTAATTTTTTAGAATTTGTATTATCCCTTATGATATTGATTTTATATACTCATTTCCATTGAACATTTCTAATTTCTCAAATTCTCTTATATTCATTGGCTTACCATATAAATATCCTTGTACAACTTCACAACCTACACTTTTAAGAAATTGTGATTGCTCAGGAAATTCTACTCCTTCAGCGACAACTTCTAATCCTAATTCATTTGCCATATTAATAATATTCTTTATAACTATTTTACCGCTTTCAGGTATGTCTCTTTTATCTAAGAATACTTTATCTAATTTTATTATATCTATAGGAAGATCCTTTAATATATTTAAGGATGAATATCCAGCTCCAAAGTCATCTAAGGATACTTTCATACCAAGTTTTTTTATCTCTTTTATTATATAGACTATCTTATTTGTTTCTATAAACATTATTCTCTCTGTCAATTCTATCTCTAAAAATCTAGTGTCTACATTATACTTTTTTATTATATTCTTTAAGTCTGCTATAAAGTTATTATTTTCAACCATAGTTATCTTAGATATATTGATTGATATAGGGACTAATTTAACATTATTCTTTGACCATCTACTAATAATTTTGCAAGCCTCTTCAAACATATACATATCTAATTTTACTATATCTTTATTTCTTTCAAGTATAGGAATAAATACTTCAGGACTAACTGCATCATTATTTCTATTATTCCATCTAGCTAAGCCCTCAGCACCTACTATACATTGACTTTCTGGATTATATTTTGGCTGAAGATATATATCAAATTCGTCTTTTTTTAAAGCTTTATGTACATTTTTTTCAATACTACTTTTATTTTTAGAATTCTTATTATTCATAAATTTGAATATGTATTTAATAGTTACTACTATTAAAATAAATATAACTACTTCACTTACTATTCTAACCCACATATTACCTTTATCATTCCTTTGTTTATCATCTTTGATTATTTGTATTTTTATTCTTTATTCCATCAGTTTAATAATGCTTCAATTATACTTTTTTTATTTATTGGTTTTGATATATGTTTATCCATTCCTATATTAAGTGATTCTTCTTCATCTTCTTGAAATGTATTTGCCGTCATTGCTATTATTTTTATATTTCTTGAATCAGGCCTCATACTATTTCTTATTTCTTTAGTGACATTATATCCATCAACAATCGGCATTCTAATATCCATAAATATATAGCTATAATAATTAATATCTGATGCTTTGAACATTTCCAAAGCTTCTTTGCCATTTGTAGCATACTCAACACTTAATCCTAGCTCTTCTAAGATTTCTATTGCTATTATCCTATTTATCTCATTGTCTTCTGCCAATAAAACCTTCTTATTTTTTAAAATATTTAAGTCTAATTCCTTTTCAATATTTTTTATTTCTTCATTAAAATATTTATCAAAATATAGATAAAATCTGAATATACTTCCCTTACCTAATGTACTTTCCACAATTAAATTACTATCCATTAATTGTACTAATTTTTTGCATATATGTAGCCCTAGTCCTATGCCCTCAAAATTTTTATTATTGAAATTGTCTCCTTGCGAAAATGGTTCAAATATTTTTTCTATAAACTCTTCACTTATCCCAACTCCATTATCTTTAACTTCAAACATTATTTTTACTTTTCCATCTATGCTTTCATCAATTAGCTTTACGCTTAATACTATCTCTCCTTTCTCTTGAGTAAACTTATTAGCGTTTATCAATAAATTTAATATAACTTGCTTAAGCTTTACTTCATCACCTATTATATTTAAGTCATCTATTCCTTCTGTAATTACCTTATAAGTTTGATTCTTTTGAACTACTTTATCTTTTATAATTACATTAATTTTTTCTATCATATTATTTACGTTTATTTTTTGTTTAAGGATTCTTATTTGCCCTAATTCTACTTTAGAAGCATTCAAAATATCATTTATTAATTCAAGTAAATTTTCAGATATTAGTTTAATTTTTTCTAAATGGTCTTTAACTTTATTTTTATCATAATTTTCTTTTTGAGCTTTTGATACTAGACCTATTATTCCACTTATAGGGGTTCTAGCTTCATGGCTTATACTAGCTAAAAACATTCTTTTGTTGATGTTATCCTTCTTTAATTTCATATATTTTCTATTTAATTTTATTATTATTATGCATAAAACAATTATTATAATAATCATTGCAATTAATACAAATATAATAGATAACAATATCTTGTTAAAATCAGAAACGCTAATTTTTTCTGGTAATAAAACTAAATCATTTAAATCATTAGAATTATCTATTTTTAAATATCTTATAAGATATTTATCATCATTATATTTAATAATTTTTATATTTTTATCATTTTGAGATTCCATGGATATCGATTT
>JAQCTH010000012.1 GCA_027686065.1 Clostridiaceae bacterium AF10-41 | reverse complement strand
ATACGGAACCCCACGTCTAACGCGGGGTTTTCTAAATACAAAAAAAAGAGCAACATATAAAGTTGCCCTTTTTTATGGTCTATCTTTTCATTGCGTCTTTTACTTGCTTAGCAATTTTTTCAATCTTTGGTCCATAAACCACTTGAATATGAGTGTCTGATGGTTTAACTATTCCCATTGAACCTGTAGATTTTAAAAGTGCTTCATCTATTAAAGACATATCTTTAACATCTACTCTTAATCTTGATATACAATTGTTTACAGCAAGTATATTATCATATCCTCCTAATCCATCAATAATTTTTATTGCTAAACTTGTTACTCCTCCAATATTTTCTTCCTTAGAAACTTCTTCTTCATCTTCACTAACATCTATTGAAATATTTCTGCTTGAAAAATACCATTTGAAAACAAAGTAGTATATAGCTGCAAATACTATACCAACTAATACTATTACATACCATCTTGAACCTGGAACTAAAACACCATAAATCAAGAAGTCTATAACTCCTCCTCCTGTATTTCCAACTCCAACACCTAATAAACTTAGTAGTCCAAAAGAAACTCCCCCCATAACAGCATGGAATAAAAATAATTGTGGGGCAATAAACATAAATGCAAATTCTAGTGGCTCCGTAATTCCAGATACAAAACATGCAGCTACTCCTGCAATCATTAATGCTTTTACTTTTGATTTTTTCTCTATTGGTGAAGTCTTGTAAATGGCATATGCTGCTGCTGGCAGACCAAACATCATAAATGGCATTTTACCTTGGCCTAAGAAAGCTGTAAATTGTCTTAATTCTGAAATAGGAACTGAATCAAAGAACTTTAAGAAAATATTTAAGCACCCTTCAATTCCTTGATATACTCCGCCAACAGATGTAGTACGGAATACTCCATTTAAAACATGATGTAATCCAGTTGGAATTAATATTCTTTCTAAGAAACCAAATATAAATACTCCTACTGATCCTAAACTTGCTATTAAAGATCCTAACCAGTTAATTACTGATGAAACTGGAACCCAAATAAATGGCATCACTTGTCCTAGAAGCGTCATAGCTCCAATAACTACAATAGCAACAAATCTTTTTCCTCCATAGAAAGCGATTGCAACAGGAAAATCAACATTAAAAAACTTATTATGAAGAACTGCGGTTAATATACCTGTTATCATCCCTGCAAATGCACCCATCTCTATTGTATCTGCTATACCTAAGATAGTTGACATTTTTAGTGAACTGAAATCAAAGAATCCTGATCCTATTACTAAAGATGCACTTAATAGAAAAACATAATATCCTATAAATCCTGCAAATGCAGCAATTTCTTTATCTTCTTTTGCTAGTCCAAATGCTATACATATTGAAAATAATACCGGAATCATACCAAATACAGTTGAAGTAATCGTTTTTATAACGGTTATTATATAATTAAATGATTGTAATTTTAAAAATGGTAGCAAATCTTGAACTTGTGGCTTTAGAAGTGCAGATGTTAATCCCAATAATAGACCTGCTGCTGCTAAAGTAGCTATTGGTAACATTAAACTTCTACCAAGAGCTGAAAAAAAACTCATAACTTTATTGTTATTTTTTTTCATTTATAATTCCCCTTTTCTAAATTTATTTTATATAAAAATTTATTATAAAGGCTTTTATAATGGGCTGCCTCAATGATATATATTTTAAGTTTTTCACCTTAAGGCAGCTCCATACACAATTACTATTTAAATTCTGGCCAGTAGCCTTTATTTGCTTCTATTAATTCATCTAACACTTTTCTTGCTTTCTTAGCATCATTAACTAATCTATTTAAAGTAAATGCTTGAAGTGCCTTAGAATAGGATTTTTCATAATAAGCATCCACTAATAATTTTTCACTTGATACCTGATTAACTAATAATCCTAAATAAAATTGAGGTATATTTCCAACACCCATAGGTCTTGGTCCATTTATACCAAGTTCTGCAACTACTTCTACCATTGCATCATCTTGCATATTGTTTATTGATCCATTATTTTCTGTTATTATAATATATCTTCTATTTTGATTGTAAGCTATTGATTGAGCTACTTCTATCATCATCTCAGCATGAGCATCGCTTTCAATTTTCACTCTGCCTTCTGTTGTACCAGCAGCTGCAACTTCTCTACATTCATTAAATACACGATTTTCTCTATTAGCCATAACTTCATCAGCTCTTGTAAAGTTTGGATTAAGATGTGAAACTTTGTATTCTGGATATAAGTAATATTGATCATAAGTGTTTGGCAAATAATCAGGGAAATCTTCCATTATTGTTTGAACCATTCCATAAGTATCTAACCAAGATTTATCTCTTTGCTCTGCATCTTGAGGTAAAAATCCTCTTTCTTTTATTAATTGCTTTAATTTAGGTAATAAATCTTCTCCTGTTTTTCTATCATATATATTAGTGAACCAACCATAGTGATTTAGTCCAAAATATATAGGATCTAAGTCCTTCCAATCACAACCTAATAATCTACTACATGAACGTACAACATTTTCAGGTTGATCACATATATTTAAAATTTTCTTATCATTTGGAAATTCTCTTCTTAATGCCTCTGCAACTATTGCTGCTGGATTAGAATAATTTAATATCCAAGCATTTGGAGAGTATTTTCTTATATCATAAACAGCTTCAATCATTCCTACTATAGATCTTAATCCGTAAGCCATTCCACCAGCCCCACAGGTTTCTTGTCCAATAAGTCCCATGCTTAATGGAATATGTTCATCTTGGGCTCTCATCTTAAGTCCACCTACACGCATTTGCATAAATACAAAATCCATATCAGTATAAGCTTCTTCAATATCTGTAGTATAGCTGAATTCAACTTCTGGATATCTTTCCTTCATTAATATTTTTCCAAACTCACCAATTGGTTCCTGTCTTTCTGCATCTATATCAAATAAAACTAATTTATTTAATGGGAATTCTTCTTTTAATCTACAAAATGATTTTAAAAATCCTGGTGTAAATGTACTTCCACCACCAACTATAACAACATTGTATCTTTTCATAACAATCACTCCTAATATTAATTTTATAATTACTGCGACTAAATTTTGAATTATAACTAAAATTTATAAAAACGGCCGTTTCTTTTCTATACTCATATTCTATATTCTGATATCGTTTTAATCAATAAGTTACAAGCTTATAGTCATGAATGATTCAATATGTTATTTGTGACATGAAAAGTAATTTTTTACTCTATTTATCTTATTTATAATAAGTAAAAATAAATATAGTAAAAGGAGCCCTATTTTTTTAGGCTCCCCTCACTATATTTATGTAATTCTATAATAACTCTTTTCTTAATTCTTCCGCTGATTTTGGTGATAAATAGCTAAATGGTATATCTAGTACAGTACGAGCTCCCCTTTGCCCTTCTTTATATAATCTATAAACTGCTCTCGCATAAGATACTAACACACTTGAAGTAAATTCTGGATTACTATCAAGCTTTAAGCTAAATTCCATTCTTTGATTTGTACTATCTCCAGTAATTCCTGTACGAATAACAAATCCACCATGAGGCATCCCCTTATGATCCTTATTCATTTCTTCTTCAGTTATAAAATTTACTGTTGTATTATAGTGCGCAAAATAATTGGGCATATTTTCAATTTCATTTTTTATGTCCTCTAGATTAGCTCCATGCTCTGGTACAACATAGCAAATTCTTTCATGTTTTTCTTTAATTGAAAGTTCTTTATTTTTTCCAGTACGAACCATTTCAATAGCACTCTCAATTGGTACTGTATATTGAACTCCATTTTTAACACCTTTCACTCTTCTAATAGCATCTGAATGTCCTTGGCTTACACCTTTTCCCCAGAAAGTATAATCTTTTCCTTTTGGAAGTATTACCTCTCCTAAAAGACGATTTAAGGAAAATAATCCTGGATCCCAACCAACTGATATAAGTCCAATAGTACCAGAACTTTTTGCTACATCATCTAACATATTAAAATATTCTGGTATCTTAGCATGGGTATCAAAACTATCCACCGTATTAAACATTTTTACAATCTCCGGCGTTTGTTGTGGCAAATCAGTGGCTGAACCTCCACAAAGAATCATAACGTCAATTTCACCTTTATAATTTTCAATTTCTGAAATATGTAACATTTTTGAAGTTGCTACTAACTTGTCTGGATTTCTTCTTGTAAAAATAGCCTCTAATTGAAAATCTGGGTTTTGTGCTAAGGATAATTCTACCCCTTTTCCTAGATTTCCATATCCTACAATACCTACTCTAATCTTATTGCTCATAAATTTTCCTGACTATAAAGTCAGGGCCCCCTCTCTATAACTTATATTTTTATTTTATCCATTCTTCTATTAAATTTATAATAGCTATATCATGTGATATGTTTAAATTTTTACATTTGTCATCAAATTTTTTATATAATTCATTTGGTACATTTATAAAGAAATTAGCTTCGTCTTGTGATATATTCCTTTTTATATTAATGTCATCATTGTTGATATTATCATTATTAATATTATTACTATTATACTCTACAATAGCATTTTTAGCTGTTTCATCTGCTAAGTCATTATATATACTTTCGTTACTATGAGCTTTAACTTTTATAAAGCATATTTCAATTTCATTACTAAATTTCTCAATGGTTTTTACATATTCTTGTGTATATTCATTTTTGGCTTGCCATTCTCCACTAGCCCATAATGAAATATTTTTTAAATCATGATATATTGCTACTCTTTTAGCCGTGTATTCTTCTTTTGCTATATTTAAAGCTAGTTTTGTTGCCTCTAGCTCTCCTACTATATTCCATTGGTTCCATTTATCATAACCAGCACAAGAATAAATCTTATGCTCATTATTTTCTAGATTTAACACTACTACACCTGATCCATATGTTTTGCTTTCTTTATCATAACTACCATCTACAAAAGCAATAAACTCATATTTACCTTCTAATTCCTTATAATCTATATAAGATTTAAAAACATTTATTTTAGCAGAACTTCTAATTGGCGTAATAAAGCTTTCTTTCTCTAAATTATAATCTACCTTTTTCTCTTTATTTTTTATTTCTTCTTTAGAAGCAGCTATTCCTAAAAATTCGTTAGCTTCTTCAAGTGTTGAAAACCCTTGATATTTTGCTCCTGGAAAGCCATCTATGCTTTTTTTACACTCATCCCAACTATCAAATATACCTATTTCTCTACCTACTTTAACTGCATAAACCTTTTTTTTAGCCATATTTAACTCTTCCTTTTTTATTATATTTATCATAACTACTTATAAATATAAGATTAAATTCAAAATTACTGTATATCTGAATTTCACTTATATTATTTGAAAAATAGCCTTTATTTTCATTCTATCATATAATTTTAATTTATGACTATTTATTTTAGCTTATATAATTTTTTAAAAATGCTATATTAATGATTTATATAAAAAAATAAACAAGTGGCAATAATGATATATTCCCACTTGTTTACTTTTCTACTCACTATATTCTTATTTCCTAATAAATTATCTTCATTATTAATCTATTCGCGTTAACTTTAAGGTTTCTCCATTTCCTATAATTATAGGAACTTTCTCTATTCTAACAATACTAGTATCTATTCCAAACCACTTTTCTGGTGAAACAGTTAATTTCTTTATTAATAATTTGATACTTGTAACAAAATTATCCCATCTAGATAATTCATTTTCATTTGAAAGTATTTCTTGTAATAATACAAATTTAAAATCTCCAACAAGATGTTTATTGTTATGACCAATCATATATTCCTTTGGAGTATATTTTATTTCCTCACTACGCACAAGGTCTTGAATAACTTGATATAAAAATATATTAATCTTTTGTTCTACACGAAATCCAAGTTTGAATTGAATGTAAAATGCTTCATTTGGAACTATTGTTTTTACATTATATTCTTTTGTATATGGTTCATCTGTTACCTTAACATTTACAAACCAATAAAACTTTGCACGCTTAGGCTGCTTATTAAAGATAGAAAAGATTATTTTACTTTCAATTTCTTCATAATTTTGAGATTCTGTTAAATATACAAGATTTGTTGCAAATAAAGGTAGTTCCTTATCATCTTTTAATGATCTAAAATGCTGTTTAAAACATAATATACCAACGTACTCACTAAATCTTTTTCTTATAACTGTACCATAAATCCATATATACATTAAAAATATTAATGCACCGGCAATTATAATTGTTACATATCCACCATTAATAAATTTAAATAAGTTAGCATATAAGAAAGCTGATTCTATAATAGTAAAAATAATAAAAACTATTATTGCCACTGATGATTTCTTTTTAATATACCTTATATATTGAGATAATAACACGGTTGTCATAAGCATTGTTATTGTAATTGCTAGTCCATATGCTGCTTCCATATGTTCTGATTTTTGGAATTTTAGAACTAATAATACACATCCAATATAAAGTAACATGTTTACTGCTGGTATATAAACTTTGCCCTTGTCTTCATTTGGATATCTAACTTGAAGTTTTGGAAATAAATTTAATTTAATAGCTTCAGAAACCAGTGTAAATGAACCAGTTATAAGGGCTTGACTGGCTATTATAGCTGCAATAGTAGCTACTATAGTTCCAGGTATTATAAACCAATTTGGCATAATTAAGAAAAATGGATTTTCTTTAATCACATTTCCTTCTCTTAACATAAGCCACGCACCTTGACCTAAGTAATTAAATATTAAACTTATTTTTACAAATATCCATGTATAATGTATATTTTTTTTGCCACAATGTCCAAGATCTGAATAAAGGGCTTCTGCTCCTGTAGTACAAAGAAATACTGCTCCTAGAATATATACACTTCTAGGACTTGTTATTAATAAATGTATACCATAATAAGGATTTATAGCCTTCATTATACCTGGAAATTGTAATACTTGGACTATACCTAAAATAAATAACATTAAAAACCATATAACCATCATAGGTCCAAAGACTTTTCCTATTACGTCTGTTCCAAATCTTTGAAGTAAAAATAATAGTGTTAATATAGTTATTACAATAATAATTATACCCCTTGTTTCAATTGGTATAACTAAGTTTAATCCTTCTATTGCAGAAGTTACAGTTACAGGTGGCGTAATCATTCCGTCTGCAAGTAATGTTGCTCCCCCTATAACAGCAGGTATTATTAACCACTTGGCCTTTTTTCTTACCAAGGTGTATAAGGAAAATATTCCTCCTTCACCTTTATTATCAGCTTCTAAAGTTATCATTACATACTTTATTGTTGTTTGAAGGGTCAATGTCCAAATAACAAGAGACACTCCTCCTAAAATAAGATCTCTTGATACATGTCCACTGTCTACCATAAGCATTGATTTCATAACATAAAGAGGTGATGTTCCTATATCTCCATATACAATGCCTAATGCTACTAAAAGAGATGCTATACTAATTTTTTTATTACCTTTCATTTTATATACCTTCCTACATTTCTCACAATATTAATTCGTCTAACCATATAATAAATATCGCTCTCAAAATCAATATTTTATAGCAATATTATATTTAAAACAACATGATTATATCCTTATATAAACCTTAATTTTATCTATCTATCCTCGTTATATAAAATCTTCCCTATATTATCTCTCTCTTTATATTTTTTATGCTTATTTTCTTTAGTGTTTATAAAAAAAGGACTGTGCAATTAATAATAAGTTACTTATACATCTAATATTCATATATTATATTACAGCTGTAATATGGGCATATAAAATATGGATGGTGATGACATGTATCAAATTAACTCTTTAATTAATTTGCCCTTTAGCTTTGAATTAAATATGGGGCAAAAGGCCAATCACATAAGGTTTTTAACAAGAGGACGTGAGTATACAGCATTTTTTACACCTAATGAAGTTATATTTACTCTTCAGGAAGGTAAAAAAGAAAATTCTATTAGCCCGAAGGTTAGGAAACCTTTAGAAGAACAAAGTAATAAATATAATCTATTAAAAATGAAAATGGAAGGCTCAAATTCTGATATAGAGATTATTGGAGAAGAACTGCTTGAAGGTAGATTTAATTATCTTATTGATAAAGATACTGAAAAGTGGATTACAAATGTTCCAACTTATAGAAGAATAAAATATAAAGAGATATATCCTGGTATAGATTTAATTTACTATGGAAATGAACATCAATTGGAACATGATTTTATTGTACAACCTAATATAGACCCAAAGGTAATTAACTTAAGCTTTGAAGGTGCAGAGAATATAGAGGTAGATAAAGATGGGCATTTAATAGTTGAAACTAAAACAGGCAGATTAAAACTTCTAAAGCCCATAGTTTACCAAGATATTAATGGGAAACAACAGGAAATAAAAAGCTCTTATGAAATCAGAAGAAATAGAAATGTTGGCTTTATTTTAGGAAAATATAATAATTCTATACCACTTAGAATTGATCCAGTATTATCATATTCTACTTTTTTAGGTGGAAGTAATGGTGAGATAGGCTATGGAATAACAACAGATAAGAATGGAAATGCGTATATAACCGGAACCACTGCATCCAATAATTTTCCCACAACAGAAGGTTCATACAATGGTTCTTTCAGTGGTGTTTTTGATGTATTTATAACAAAGCTAAATCCTAGTGGAACAGCACTTGTGTATTCTACTTTCTTAGGTGGGAATGATGATGATATTGGTTATTCAATAACAATAGATAATGAAGATAATGTCTATATAACTGGAACCACCGCTTCTAATAATTTTCCCACAACAGAAGGTGCATACGATGGTTCTTTTAATGGTAATTACGATGTATTTATAACCAAATTAAATTCAACTGGAACTGATCTTGTGTATTCTACATTTTTAGGTGGAACTGGTACTGATAGTGGTAATGCAATAGCAATAGATGTAGAAGGTAATGCATACATTGCTGGACAAACTAATAATAATACTTTTCCTACAACAGAAGGAGCTTATGATAGAACTTTAAATGGTGGTTATGATGCCTTTGTAGCAAAACTAAATTCAAGCGGAACATCACTTGTTTACTCTACATTTTTAGGTGGAACTAATATAGATATCGGTAGTGGAATAGCACTAGACATGATAGGCAATGCTTATATAACTGGGCAAACTTTTTCTAACAATTTTCCTACAACTGAAGGAGCTTATGACACTACCTATAATAGTATTGGTTATTATGATGCATTTGTAACAAAATTAAACCCTAGCGGAACACAACTTGTGTACTCTACTTATTTGGGAGGTCGCGATACTGATTCTGGTAAAGGAATAGCAATAGATTCAGAGGGCAACGCCTATATAACTGGATACACTCGATCAAATAACTTTCCTACAACCCCAGGAGCTTATGATACTACTCTTAACAGTGTTGGTTATTATGATGTATTTATCACAAAGTTAAATCCTAATGGATCAGGAATTGTATATTCTACCTTTTTAGGCGGAAGCAATGAAGATCGTGGTTATGGGATAGTACTAGATAGATTCGGTAATACCTATATAACTGGACAAACATTATCTAGTAATTTTCCTACAACTCCAGGAGCTTATTCTACTACTCTTAGCAGTGTTGGTTATTATGATGCTTTTGTAACAAAGTTAAATCCTAGTGGAACAGCACTTGTGTATTCTACTTTTTTAGGTGGTAGCTATAATGATTATGGTAATGGAATAGCAATAGATTCATCGGGTAATGTCTATGTAACTGGACAAACCAATTCTAGTAATTTTCCTACAAGTGAAGGAGCTTATAATAGAATTTACAACGGTACTTCTACTTCATATTCAGATGTATTTGTAACAAAATTTGCTTTAAATGTTTTAGTACCTAATTATAACATTACTACTCTAGTAAATACTCCCGTTAGTGGTATTGTTGTAGGAATAGACCCTAATGGTAATAAATTAACTTATAGTATGTTTTCTGATGCTTCTCATGGTAAATTGATTGTTAATGCAGATGGTACTTGGACATATACCCCTGAAAAAAATTATTCAGGCACTGACAACTTTAGTGTTCTTGTAGATAATGGCCATGGAAGTTCAGCAATTTCAAATATCATTATTACTATAAATAAGATACCTACTATTCCTTATTGTATTCTTAAAGGTACTTTCTTAGTAACCATAATTGATAACTAAAAGGATTGCTAAAAAATTAGTTTCTCTCTTTTCATTAACTTCACTATAATAATAAAAAATATAATAAATATATAGAGAACTCTATTTTTTAGCTAATCCTAAACATAAAAAAGACCAGTTGAAATTTGATTTTCTACAACCAGTCTATAACATTTAAATTAAGCTCTTTATGCCGTTGCTTCTATTATATAGGTACAGCATCTACTCCTTAATAGATCATCATATACAAAAAAATTAAATATATCACTGCCTTGCAATTCAAAGTGCTTTTTGTAGTAAAATTTAGGACCTACAGGTATCTTTTGAAATATATTATTACATAACTTAAATACTTGAAAAGTTAGATTTATAAATATATCCTCTGATGGAGCAGTTATATTTATTGAAAACTCAAGTTTAATTTGGGGATTTTGTAAGCATGAAGTATCAACAGTAACATTAGCAACTCTAATAGGATTACTAGAATCTCCTGGTGATAATGGAAGAGGTATTATTGCTGATACTGAATTATCCCATTTTAAAATCATTCTGTTTAAGTTATATTTATTATCAATTAAATTAAGATTATCAGGAATTTTTTTTATTTCAACAGTATCCAAAATTCAACCTCCTTTTAAGACTAATACTTTATATACCTTTATACTTTAGGTTATGCAAATTAAAATAATTAGTTATTAAATATTTTAAAATTGATATTAATCTGTACCTTCACTTCTTTTATTAATATATATTCTTACTAAAATACCTATCTCCCCTATCAGGCAATATGGTAATTATATTGCCTTTATCTACCTTATCTGCTAATTTTAAAGCTGCAGATATGGCTGCCCCAGATGAACTTCCTACAATAAGACCTTCCTTTAGTGCAATTAGTTTTACTGTATCATAGGCATCTTTATCAGAAACCTTTATAATATAATCTACTAATTTCATATCCATGGTACTGGGAATAAAATTATTTCCTATACCTTCAATATCATAACATCTTTCTATTCCACCACCCATGGTTGAACCTTCTGGATCTGCTAATATAGCTTTTATATCTTTATTTTTTTCTTTTAAATATTTTGCTACTCCAGTAAAGGTTCCTCCACTTCCTGCACCAGCAACAAAATAATCTATTTCTCCATCCATAGCTTCATATATTTCTGGCGCTGTTGTTTCATAGTGTGCAAGAGGATTTCCTTGGTTTTCAAATTGTCTTAAGCTTATTGAATTTTCTATAGTCTTAAGTAATTCTTCTGCTTTTTTTACAGCACCTAGCATTCCATCTTCTCTTGGAGTATTTATAATTTTAGCTCCAAGGGCCTTCATTAATGTTTGCTTTTCTATAGAAAACTTTTCAGGAACTACAAATATTATATTATAACCTTTATTTATTGCAGCAATAGCTATTCCAAGACCAGTATTTCCAGCAGTTGCTTCAACTATTGTATAGCCTTTCTTTAATATACCTTCTCTTTCAGCCCCTTCAATCATGTAAACTCCAATTCTATCTTTAACACTTCCGCCAGGATTATTACTTTCAAGCTTTGCAAATATATTAACTCCTGATTTTATATTTAAATTATTAAGTTTAATTATTGGAGTATTTCCAATTAGCTCTTGAATATTATTTAAATACTTCACTGCTAAAACCTTTCTCTAAAACTTTAATAGTATATTCCTTTGCAAGCTCTAAAGAATGATCTTTGTAATTACCACATTGAAGTGCATTAGCTGCTGGTACTTCATCTTCTTCTAATACTTTTCTAAGGCTATATTCTAAGGCTTCTATTACAGTATTTGCTTCAACTTCTCCCCAAACAATCATATAAAATCCAGTTCTGCATCCCATTGGTGAAATGTCTATTATATTTTCTATCTTTTCTCTCATAAATCCTGCTAATAAATGTTCTAAGCTGTGCATCCCAGAAATAGGCATTGCTTCTTCATTAGGTTGCATAAATCTTAAATCGAATTTAGATATTATATCTCCCTTTACTCCTTTTTGTGTTCCACATTTTCTAACATATGGTGCCTTTACCTTTGTGTGATCTAATGAAAAACTTTCTACTTTAACCATTTTACTTACTCTCCTTTAATGCTTTTTCTATATCATTTATTAAATCTTCAACATTTTCTATTCCAACAGATAATCTTATTAAATTATCAACTATTCCAACCTTTTGTCTTATTTCATATGGTATTGCTGCATGAGTCATAGAAGCTGGATGACAAACTAATGATTCAACACCGCCTAAACTTTCTGCAAAAGTTATTACCTTAAGACTTTGAAAAAACTTTTTATAATCATATCCTTCTTTTATTACAAAGGATATCATTCCACCATAGCCCTTAGCTTGTTTCTTTTGAATTTCATATCCTGGATGATCTTCAAAACCTGGATAATATATCTTTTCTATTTCTTCTCTACTTCTTAAAAATTCAGCAATTATTTTTGCATTTTCATTATGTCTATCCATTCTAACTGCCAAAGTTTTAATCCCCTTTATTAACATAAAAGAATCGAAGGGTGATAAAACTCCACCTGTTGAGTTTTGGATAAAATGAAGTCTTTCTGCTAATTCCTTGCTATTAACTACAACTACTCCAGAAACTGTATCACTATGTCCACCAAGATACTTAGTAGCACTATGAATAACTATGTCTGCTCCAAGTTTAATTGGCTTCTGAAGATATGGAGTCATAAAGGTATTATCAACAATAGTATATATACCATTTTCTTTAGCTATTATAGAAACTGCTTCAATATCTGTTACATCCATTAAAGGATTTGTTGGACTTTCTATAAATATTGCTTTTACAGTTTCATCAATACTATTTTTCACTTCTTCTAAATTAGAAGTATCAACTATTTTATATTTAATTCCAAAATGGTTAAATACCTTATCCAATACCCTAAAAGTTCCGCCATATACATTACTTGAAATTACTATTGTATCTCCTGATTTAAAAAGGGATAGAACAGCAGTAGTACCTGCCATTCCAGAAGCAAATCCAAATCCTGCATAACCTTCTTCAAGATCTGATAAAAGTTTTTCTAAAGCTTCCCTTGTTGGATTCCCTGTTCTTGAATATTCATATCCCTTATTTACACCAAAACTTGGTTGCTTATAAGTTGATGTTTGATATATAGGGATATTTACTGCTCCTGTTTTTTCGTCTCCATCTATTCCCCCATGAATTATTAATGATTCTATTTTCATCTCCTAGTACCTCCTATTATTTTTTTGTTGCTTTAGCTATAAAAATTCCTGTTTCAGTGTACTCTCCCTTACTTGAATAGCCTTTGCAGCTTAAATCTGTATTCTCTATTTGTATATTATTAAAGCCAGTTTCCTCTAGCCAATTTATTATTTGCTCATTTGAAAAACCAAGCCATTCATCAAACATTTCTTCCCTTGCCCACTCTCCATCATGCTCCCTAACATCTGATATAATTACTGATCCATCTTTTTTTAAAACTCTATGCATTTCTGATATAGCCTTTTTCGCGTCCTTTATATGATGAAGTGCCATATTTATAAAAATAATATCTACTGATTCATCAAAAAGCGTTAAATTATCAAGTGAAGATTTAATAAGATATAAATTTTTGTAATTTTTTTCTGATGCATTAACTTTTAGATTCCTAAGCATATTGCTTGAATTATCTACAGAAAATACTATACTTGCTTCATTTACTAATGCTAAGGAAACAAAACCTGTTCCACATCCTAAATCTGCTACAACCTTATCCTTTATATTAGTTAAGGATAAAAGTTTATATTTTAACCTCTCTTCAAAATACTCACTACGAATAACATTCCATTTTTCAGCTATGGAATCAAAATATTGTATAGAATTCATAATAACCCTCCTATTTTCTAATTTCATATTAATTAAGTAATACCTTAAGAAAATATCTAGCTAATAAAAAAGTAGACATATATAAAAAAACTCCTGCCTCTAAAAACTTAGAGGCAGAAGTAAACTTCCGCGGTTCCACTCTAATTATCTTTTATATAACAAAATAATTATATAAAAAGACATCTCAATCTTTTGGTACAAACATACCTCAACGCTTTAACGGGCGTTCCCGCTGAAGTCTACTATTATTTCGATTCAGAGCTCAGAGATGCACTTCAATTAATATCTACTTAAAACCTCTTACACCCAAGGAGGTTTCTCTCTGCAAGCTTTTCTTAATTTACTCTTCTCGTCTTAGCCGTAATTTCCTATCGGATTACTTTTATGATATCATTATATTATATAATTGTAAAGTATGTGACTAAAATAATTATTTTTTTATAAATTAACTTTAAATACTTTGTTAGATACAAAGCAGTATAACTACTAGAAATTCAATAAATCAAATATTTTTTAATACTTTGAATATATTTTTACTTATGAATTAAAATATTCATTTTAGTTCCTTCTCCTATTTTACTTTCACAGGATATTTTTCCACCTAGAAGTTCTAATATCCTCTTTACAATAGAGAGACCCAAACCATTTCCTAAATTTTTATGGGATTCATCACACTGATAAAACCTTTCAAAGATTCTATTTGTTTTTTCCTTTGAAATACCAATTCCTTCATCACAAATTATTACCTCTACATTATCATCTATAGAAGTTAATATAATTTTAATAGTACTCTTTGGTTTTGAGTATTTAATTGCATTATCAATTAAATTTGTCCATACCTGGTAGAGTAAATCATAATTACTCTTAATAATGACCTGATCTAGCTGCATATCAAAATTATTCTCTCTTTTAGCCCATTTTTCTGATAACATAATTATACATTTACGAAGCTGTTCATCTAAAGAAAATTCTTTATTCTTATCAACAATAGATTGGTTATCTAACCTAGAAAGTTGTAACATATTTTCAGATAGTTTTGATAATCTTACTGATTCATTGTATACATATCCTAAATACTCTTGTTCTTCTTCTTTACTTAATCCACCATCCATAAGTAGTTCTGAAAATCCTGTAATGGCAGCAACAGGAGTCTTTACCTCATGGGATACATTGCTCATAAAGTCTTTTCTCATATAATCCATACCACTTAATTCAGCTGACATTTTATTAACACTTTCAGCAAGTTCATCAATCTCATTGCTATACTCATATTTTCCTCTTAATTTTTCATTTCTCTTAATTTTAACTGTAAAATCACCTTCCGAAACTTTTTTTACTGCATTACTAACTTCTATAATAGGCTTTATAAAATGTGCTGTACCTACCCAAAGAAGTATTCCACCTAATACAATCGTCATAATACAAGCAAAAATGCACATAAAGATTGATATTGGCATTGTAACTTCACCCTTATAAAAAAGTTTCATGCCTAGCAGTACAATAACACAGGAAATGATACATGAAAAAGTCAGTGTAGCAATTGCTACTAACGAAAAGTGTATTCTTAATGACATTTTTAATTTTTTTTGCTTTTTCTTAGTTCTAATATTACTTAGTTTCTTCATAATTTTCTCCAATTAAAATTTTGCCTTGTACCCTAGTCCCCTGACCGTTACAATTTCAAAATCATTACTTTGTTCAAATTTTCTTCTAAGCTTCTTAATATGTGAATCAACTGTACGATCATTAATATCATTTTCCATTCCCCATATTTCATCCATCAATTCATATCTTGTGAATATTTTATTAGGATTACTAAGTAATTTAAATAGTAAATAAAATTCCTTTGGTGGCATATCATAACTTTCAGTACCTGTACTAACAGTTAATGCATCGTAATCTATTATAGTATTCCCAACTATTATCTTTTTTTCATTTGCAATTTGTGCTCTTCTAAGAAGTGCCTTTACTCTAAGGACCATTTCTTTCATATTAATAGGTTTTATCATATAATCATCACTGCCTACCATAAAGCCCTTTT
This sequence comes from Clostridiaceae bacterium AF10-41, assembly GCA_027686065.1. Classification (GTDB taxonomy): domain Bacteria; phylum Bacillota; class Clostridia; order Clostridiales; family Clostridiaceae; genus Clostridium. The sequence continues at coordinate 47,704 of JAQCTH010000012.1, read as the reverse complement.
CCATATCTTCCATTTGGTCCTTTGCTGTAACCATTAGAATTGGTAGCATATATGAAGCATTTCTTAATTCTTTAACAAGTTCATATCCATTTTTATTTGGCATCATTATATCACTAATAATTAAATCAATATGGTTTTTATCCATAACATCTAATGCTTGCTGTCCATCAAATGAGGAAAAAACCTGGTAGTTTTCTTTTTTTAATTTTGCAGATATCATCTTATTTAAAGTTATATCATCTTCAACAACAAGAATAGAAAACAATATCTCCACCAACCTCTCTATGTTAGTTTTCTTTTAATTATCTCTCACTAATATTCCTTTGTCCATACGATAAATTACATCTACTAAATCTAAAATACGTTCATCATGTGTTACCATAACTGCAGCTTTATTATGCTTCATTACTTCTTTTTTAATCATTTCAACTACCTGTCTACCTCTATCTCCATCTAAACTAGCTGTAGGTTCATCTGCTAAGATAACATCTGGATTATTCATAAATGCCCTAGCTATAGCAATTCTTTGTTTTTCTCCTCCAGACATATTACTTGGGTATTTTTTCGCACAATCTTTTAATCCAAGCTCTTTTAATGTTTCATTTACATCAAGAGAAGTTTCTTTATTCATATTTTTAACTAATTTCAATTGGTCCTCAACTGTAAGATAAGGTAGTAACTGATGATTTTGAAAAATAAACCCAATTTGTTTTCTTCTGATTTTAGTCCATTTTTTTTGTTTTTCATCTGATAAGCATTTACCATTTAAAACTATTTCTCCACTATTTGGAGATAAAAGCATCCCCGCTATGGAAAGTAGTGTGCTCTTCCCAGAACCTGATGGTCCAACTATTGCTACAAATTCTCCATGTTTTACATTTAGAGAAATATCTTTTAAAACTATATTTTCACTTTCCCCATCATGATATTTTTTTGTTATATTCTTAAGCTGTAATGCATATTCATTCATTATTCGTTACCTCCACCTATTGTAATCATTGGATCCACTTTTGCTACTTTTCTTGTAGAAATAATACTACATAAAATTGATATTAAAATAAATATAACTGAAATTAAACTTGCAGAACTTACCTTTAAATAAAAAGGCATACTACTTGGAAGTATTGATGCTATACCAAAAGCTAATACATTTCCAAAAACAACTCCTATTAATGCTAGCATTATAACTTGACTAACAATAAAATTAGTTAATTCTTTCATCTCCATTCCAATTGCCTTTAATACTCCAAACTGTTTTTCTTTTTGAATAGTTATAACATAAAAGAAAACACCTAATATTGCTGCTGAAATAACTACTAAAACCCACAATATCATTTTTATTGTAGTTTGTTCTGCAGAATAGCCTGGAATATTTTCAATAATAGTTTCTTTATCAACTACCTTTACTCCATCAATATTAATTTCTTCTATATTTTCACCTTGTACTGCAATTGCATTATATTGTAGTTCGTAATTAGGATTTAATTCTTTTCTTATATCTATATATGTTTTTGTAGATATAAACCCAACTGGTGTATGACCATACATTTCATCTCTTGTAAAACCAACTACTTTCATTTTAATTCCTGTTGACGAATCTTCTACCATATCACCTATTATTATTCCCTCTTCTTTAAAGGAATCATTTAAAACAATCATATTTTCAGAATCTGTATCTACAAATCCAGTTCCTTCTGTAATTTTAGGCAATATTAAGCTTTCTGCATCAATTGCAAAATATGTTAAATTAATCTTACTTTCTTCACCTGATTTTAAAATATACATTCTCTGAATATTCAACACTGCTATATTATCTTGTGTCTTATCTTTAATCATTTCATAATCTTCTGTAGATAAATTAGAAATTGTAATTAAGTTTTCGGAATCCTCACTAATTGCAAAGTTCTTTGCATCTACATTATCAATTGCTGAACTTACTGCTCTTCCAAGACCATTTGCAAGTCCTGATAAGAAGAGTACCATAAAAATCATTAAAACTAATATAATCTCAACTAATAAATATTTTTTCTTATTGTACTTTAATTCTTTCCATGCTAATTTCATTTGTTACCTCTTTCTCTATATTTAATATTTTTAACTTAATATAGTTCAAGAATATGACCTGAATGTGACGAAAATATCTAAATAGTAAATGGAAACTTCTACTTTTAAATTTATATCTCTTAATAAAAAGAATAAGTTAGTAATTTTTTTATTAATAATTACTAACTTATCTTTAATAAATAATTTGTGTTTTATATTGGTGTAATATCTAATTTATACCCTACATTTCTCCAGCAATACTCTGGATTCAGAAGTAAATCAGGTTCTGCTCCTGCATTACGATAACCAACTAAGTATTCATCTGGTGCTAAATATAAAGGTGAAAAATCTGTATTCCATGTAACTGGAGAAGTTGGAGTTATAGTATTACTATTTGCAAAAAGACTAGTTGTACCTGGCATATTTACAGCATCTAATCCAATAAGTCCTTTAAATCCACTTGAAAAATTTCCAATAGATGTATTTCCTTTTACACTCATAAATTGAAATGAATCTAAATTTGTCCCACTTCCAAAATATATGGGAATATTACCGTTAGATGATATAGAATTATCATGAACAAAAATTTTAAAATTGTCAACAACAGGAGAAGCTCCTGCCTCAAAGTCTAATAAAAATCGTGTGCTATAATTGGGACTTCCAGCATATTGTACCTGTTCATTTTCTAATAAAGCTATAGTTCCTGTAAATCTATCTGTACCAAAAGGATTTGTTAAAGATGCAAAGATAGCATTTCTTTCTCCCGAACCAGCCTGAAAATTATTGTTGTATAGTATATAATCTCCAGTTAAATTGCTAATAATAAAATATCTATAATTATTATTTACAGGTGAATTTGATCCATAATAAAAATTACTATTCTTCACTTGTAAATTAGAAGCTTTTGATGCAAATGCATTTTCACGAACTATAAACGTGTTTCCATCAGCATAAATATTTGATGTTGTATTATTAGGAATACTAAAAATTGTTGGATCTAAAGCTGAGGCATCAGGATAATTTTGTTCAAAATACAAATCCTTAATAACAACATCAGATGCTGTTATTGAAAACATAATATTAGAGCTTCCTGGAGTAAGCTGTTGAATTTTTGCATTAGAAGAACCTGTTAATGTAAGTGATTTATTTATATTAATAGGATCTGTAATATTATAAACACCATCATTAAAATATAGGGTTCCTCCTGAAGTTAATGAAGCTATTTTTGCATTTATGTCATCTCCAGGATTAACGTATACAATATCCGCTGATGTTGGATCTGGAGTAGGAACTGGAGCTGGAGGTATAGGCTCTGAATCAACTCTTTGATACATTATTCCTGTTGTAAGATCTACATAAGTATCGCCTGTATTACCAGGTGTGCTACAAGTAGGCTCACCAGTTCCTATTAAAAATGATGTTCCTGGTGCTCCTGCTGGTCCTGGTGGTCCCATGGAACCAGGTAACCCTGCTACATAAACTGTATTGTTACAACAACAATTTCTTCCTTCTCTATTGCAACAACAATTATTTCTTTCTTCTCTGTTACAACAAATCCTATTTCCATTATTCACGCAATTTCTAGAGCAGCGATCTCTACTTTTCATACTTCTCCCATCCTTTAAATTTACTTTGATTTCTATAATTAATATATGTTTTTAAAAATCCATTGTTTCCTTTAATATAATATTTAAAGAATCTTATATTATTAAAAACATAATCTGAATATGACAAAAAAATAATGAGTAATATCAATTCTTAATATTACCCATTATTTTTTATTATTAATTCTCATAATTTAAATTAATATTCTAACAACATTCTCTACTGTTTTTTCTAAATTTCTTGATCCATCCTTTAATGCTTCATCTAAAGAAGTTACTCCTCTTAGTATTCCAAAAATAGAAGTTATTCCTATATCATATAAATTTTCTGATCCATCTTCTACTTTACCAGCAAAAGCAATAGTTTTTACACCTTGTCTTTTTGCTGCTGACGCAACTCCCTTAGGAGTTTTTCCAAATATAGTTTGACTATCTATCCCGCCTTCACCAGTAAATACAAAGTCAGCTCCTTCTATTTTTGATTCAAGGTCGGTATGTTTAATTATTAATTCTATTCCTCTTAAAAGCTTTGCATTAAGAAATGCTAAAAGTGCCGCTCCAAGGCCTCCTGCTGCACCTGCTCCTTCAATATAAGCAACATCTTTTCCTAAATCATTTTTTATTACATTAGCATAGTTTTCTAAAGCTTTATCTAAAGATACTATCATTTCTTCTGTAGCACCTTTTTGAGGACCAAATATTCTTGATGCTCCCTTTTCTCCTATTAATGGATTAGTAACATCACAAGCAACTTCAAAGGTCACTCCGTTAAGACTTTCATTTAAATTACTTAAATCTATCTTATTAAGCTTTGATAAAGCAGCTCCACCAAAATGAAGTTCATTGCCCTTATCATCTAATAAGTGTCCACCTAAAGCTTGTATCATACCAGCTCCACCATCGTTAGTAGCACTTCCTCCTATTCCAATTAAGATATGCTTTGCTCCATTTTTTATTGCATCTAATATTAGTTCCCCTGTTCCAAAGGTTGTAGCTATTAAAGGATCTCTTTCTTCTCTTTTTACAAGTTGTATTCCGCTTGCACTTGCCATTTCTATTATAGCCTTACTTCCATCTCCAAGAAGTCCATAAGTTGCCTTTACTTTTTCTTTTCCAATTGGAGGAGTTACAAATGTTTCTACAAGTTTTCCTTCTGTAGCCATAACTAAAGCTTCTACAGTACCTTCTCCGCCATCTGCCATTGGAACCTTTATACATTCTGCATCTTTAACAACTTTTTTTATAGCTCTTTCCATTGCATCACAGGCTTCTTTTGCTGTCATACTTTCTTTAAATGAGTCTGGTGCTAATACGAATTTCATTTTTTCTACCTCCACATTTACCAGTTAACAATTAATAATTAACTATTAATAATTTTCTATATTTACTATTCTATAAAATTACTCCAAATACTATTGTTGATACTATTGTCATTACTAAACCTACTAAAGATTCATAAGGTATAAGTTTTAATCTTTCTTTTATTTCCATGCCTACACTTCCACCTGTTGCATGAAAGAAGCTTCCATGTGGAAGATGATCTAGTACAGTAGCTCCACTATGTATCATAGCTGCTGCATTTAATCCTGGTATTCCAAGTTCAAGGATTGTAGGTCCAAATACAGATGTTCCAACCGCTGTTCCTGAGGTAGTTGATGCTGTTGCTGCTGACATTAATATACCAGCTATTGGTGCTAATAATATACTAGGCAAACCAACTTTATCAACTCCATTTATAATTAAATCTTTTAATTGTGAGTTAGAAATTATACCTGCTAAAGTTCCTGTTCCAAGTAAAAGAATTGCAACACCACTCATTTTATTTAAACCAACTACTGCATAATCTGAAATATATTTTCCCTTACCCATTATTATTGCTCCAATTATACCTCCAACTGGTAGTGCTATTAATGGATCTATAACTATTCCTGAAATAGGTCTTAACATAAGTAATATTATTGTTATTATAGGACCTGAAATTGCTGCTATAAAGCTTGGTAACTCTTTAGATTCTTTTTCTTCACCTTCTATATTTTGAATTTTCACACCTTTTTTATCTATCCATTTTGCTAACATACAAGTTACTATAACTCCAAATATTGCTGGTATAATTCCTGCAATCATTAAGCTTGTTAGAGGTACTTGTAAGTTTTCTGATGCTACTATAGCATTTGGATTTGGTGACATCAAATTCCCTGCTTTTCCTCCACCTATCATAGCTAACAAAATTGCTGGCTTACTAAGATTTGCTTTCTTTGCAATTGCTATAGCTATTGGAGAAACTGTAATAACTGCTACATCTATAAATACTCCAACCATAGTTAAAAGCATTGTAGCTATTGCTAATGCTATAAGTGCTCTTTGCTGACCTATTTTACTAACTATTGTTTCTGCTATTTTAATAGCTGCTCCTGATTCAATAAGAACTCCTGCTAAAACACCCGCTGTTAAAATTCTAAGGATAGCAGTTATCATTCCCTTTGCCCCATCCATCATGAAATTAACAGTATTAATTAATGAAACTCCACCTACTAAGCCTCCAATTAATGCTCCTAAAATTAGTGCATATGCTGGATGAATTTTTTTAATAATTAAAGTGATTGAAATTATAAGTGCAACTATTGCACCTAACGCTGATACTGAAATAACATCCATTTTCTAAACCTTCTTTCAAATCTTTTATTAATAATTACAATTTTATTGTAGCTTCATTAGAAAATGTTTTCATTGTGAACTTGCACAATCTTTATTTAAATATCTTTGTTAATGTGAATATATATTGTAATAAATATAAGTGTTTATTAATCTAAAAATATCAATGGAATTATTAAAGGATAACCCTGTTAATTCTTCTATTTTAGATAATCTATAGCTTAAAGTATTTCTATGAATATGTAATAATTCTGCTACCTTACCCCTTTCAAAATTTTCACTTACAAAAACTCTAAAGGTATCTATAAGCTCTTCTCCACCTTCTTGTATCTTCTCTAATAATAATTTTGAATCTTTATTTTTTACTATTTTCTCTATTTCAGAATAAAAAATAGCATCTTCATCTCTTATTACTTTTTTCTTTATACCTAAAACCATTGCTATATTTACAGTACTTATTCCTTTATAAAAGGTCTTTGATAATATATCTGATTTTTTTAAAAATATTATTAAATTTATTTCTTCTCTTCCTTTTTCAAGTAAATCCTCTATTAAATTATTATTTCTTTCTATATTGTTATTAAGCACAACACATATCCTAGATGAATTTAAACTAATTATATCTACTTCTTTATTAAAATAAATTTCTATTATCTTTTTAATTTTTTTGCTATATTGCTTTTTATAATCAATTATCACAAGGTAACCTTCTTCTTCTATATGAATATTAAGTTCCTTACCTCTATCTATAAACTCATCATCATAAATTTCTTTTCTATGAATCCACTCATACAAATACTCTTCTTTTAATTTATTTTTTATTATATACTTTTCAATACTATACTCCTGTTGAATCAAAAGTTCTGTTGTAACCTTAACTAACTCACCAAAAGCTCTTACCTTTTTGGGACTTCCTGTTATTCCAACTACTCCTATACTTCGTTTATTAAACATTATAGGCATATTAACTCCTGGTTTTACCCCTTCTCTTTCTTCATATACTTCTATAGCTGAAGTTCCTTGCAATGCTTCTTGAGCTCCTAAATGCAATGTATTAATCCTATCCCTATCTCCACTTGCTATAATTATTCCATCCTTATCCATAATATTTACATTATAAGGTATTATGTCCATCATTCTATCAACTATTTTTTGTGCTAAAGATTTACTAAGCATAATATAATTCTCCTCATAAATTATTAATATTCTTTAATTAAATTAGTATCATAAAAAACACTTTATATTTTATCATATTTAAATCATTAGATATATTTTTATAAAATAAAAAGTGATAGCTACTATTTTTAGTAACTCTCACTTTTATTATATTTCTTCCCTTTTTAAGCTGTTCACTAGACATAATTTTATCAAATATATTATTTAAATTCGCTAAAGTTAAATATTTATTACATTTAATCTACTAGAACTAGCCACCGCCTTTTTTATCCCCTTTTTCTCTAAATATTCTATAAGTTCATATAGTCCTAATTTTACTGGTAGCCCCTCATTTTCTATTATCTTATCCTTAATTTTTCTAGCTTCAGAATAAAATGTATCTATATCAAACCTTACTCCGAGCTCTTCCTTAAAATATACTTCAGATATATCTTTATCCGTAGCTATGGTTCTTATATATAATTCGTCAGTAATATTATAATTAAATAATTTTCCTGCCTCATTGCTAATTTCTCTGTATCGAACATTAACCCATCCATATCAACTATAACTAATTTAATCATATCTTGCTTTTTATAAAAACAGAAAAATATATTATCATTCATAACAAAAAAACTACTGGGTAATCTAATATCGTATATACAAAGCATGATTTTTTAAAGGGACAGTAGTTAGTTTTATTTTTGCACAAAACCAACTACTGTCCTAAACTAAAGGTATATTTATATTGTCACTTATTCAAATTATCAATATAATTCTTCACCATTAGATTTAATTACTTTTTTATACCAATAGAATGAATCTTTTTTATAACGATTAAATGTCCCTTTACCTTCATTATTAACATCAACATAGATGAAACCGTAACGTTTTTTCATTTCTCCAGTAGAAATACTTATTAAATCGATACATCCCCATGGCATATATCCTATCAGATCAACGCCATCTTTAATAGCTTCTTCCATTTGAGCAATATGATCTCTTAAATATTTTATTCGATAATTATCATGAACCTTACCATCTTCTTCGAGAACATCAATTGCACCAAGACCATTCTCGACAATCATCAAGGGAATTTGGTAACGTCCATATAATTCATTTAGTAAGTACCGAAGTCCTTTTGGATCAATTTGCCAACCCCAATCACTCACTTCTAAATAAGGGTTCTTAACACCAATTATTACATTTCCAGAAGCTTTCTTAGCATTTTCATCAGTTGTTCCACAAGAACTCATATAATAACTTAAACTATAGAAATCAACTGTACCTTGCTTAAGTGTTTCTAAATCTCCATCTTCCATCTTGATATTAATTCCTTCCTCTTCAAAAAAACGTTTTGCAAAGTATGGATATTGACCTCTTACTTGCACATCACCGCAGAAATAGTTCATCCTCATTCTCTTTTGGGCAAATAGAACATCATCAGGATTACAAGTAAGTGGATATGTACATCCAGCTGCAACCATACATCCAATTTTAAAATCAGGATTAATTTCATGTCCTAAATTAACAGCTTTAGCACTAGCGATAAATTGATGATGTAAAGCCTGATATCGTATATCTAATTGTTCTTTAGTGTCAGGAGTCCCTAATACTTGAAGAGGAGCATCTTCATATCTAAGCCCACCTGATAAAATTTCTCCAATACACATTGTTAAACTATTAATTTCATTGAATGTTAACCAATATTTTACGATATCTTTGTATTCAAGGAATAATGTTTGGCATAAGCGGATATAGAAATCAATGCAATCACGATTTAACCATCCACCATATTTTTTCATTAAGTTATATGGAATTTCGTAATGTGATATTGTAACAAGTGGCTCAATATTATATTTTTTACACTCTTCAAAAACTGAACGATAGAAATCTAGACCTCTTCTATTTGGTTTTTCATCATCACCATTTGGATAAATTCTTGTCCAATTAATAGATAAACGAAACATAGTGAATCCCATTTCTGAAAATAAAGAAATATCTTCTTTATATCGATGATAAAAATCAATTGCTTCATGAGATGGATAATACGAATCACTTTTAATTTCATTGTGGAAATGACGACGTGTATTAACCGTTCCAGCGGTGATATGATCACATACACTATCACCTTTGCCATCTTCATTCCAAGCACCTTCACATTGGTTGGCAGCGGTCGCTCCTCCCCAGAAAAAATCTTTTGGAAAACTCATTTTTATTTTCTCCTTTCATATAGGAGATTATTGCATTCAATAATTCAATAATACAATAATCCAATTTTAAAATATTATAAATAAATTTATATAACCCTTATCTAATAATAAATGTACTATTTATATCTACTGATTAAATACCACTAGTAAATTAAATTTTTTATAAATCTATATTATTTTAATCAGTAATATTTTTTATTGTTCCATTATTTCGCCTTTATACATAATTAATGTAGCAATAAATGTTACTACAAAACCAATTAGAAGACTAATAATCATATAAATCATTGGATCTTTAGTAATAACAGCGAAAATACCAGCACTTCCCGAGAAGGCAATTGAACGAACTTTCATTATACCAGCAAATGCCGCACCACAGAAGTTTCCTATCATTGCTGCATATAAAGGTTTCTTAAGTTTTAAGTTAATACCGAACATAGCTGGTTCAGTTACCCCACCAATGATAGCAGTGAAAGCACTTGAAGCTGCTGCTGAACTAATATCTTTATCTTTGGATCTAAATGCAACTGCAGCTGCAGCTGCACCTTGATTGATATTTGAAAGAATACCTGCAATAGTAACGATTGGTTCGAAACCAAAAGCTGCAAATGATTGGAACATATAAGGAACTAAAGCTCCATGCATACCAGTGATAACTAATATTGGATAAAGTGCTGATAACAAAGCAACACCAAAGAAACCAGTAACATCATAAATCCACATAACAGCAATTGCTAAGTAAGTCCCTAAGAAAGATCCAGCCGGGGCGATAACACATAACGTTAATGGCACCATAACAACAATCGATAAGAATGGTACTAAAATTGTTCTTAAGAAATCAGGTGAATATTTTGTAAAAAAACGTTCAACATGAGATAAAACATAAACAGTAATAATTGCTGGGAAAATTGAACTAGTATATGATGCAGCATATACAGGAATTCCAAACACCGACATTGAAACGCCTTCCGATACATTAGAAATAAATGTTGGATGAATCAACATAGCCCCTAACAACATCCCTAATCCTTGATTAGCTCCGAATTTTTTCGCAGCCGTTGCTCCAATAAATATTGGCAAGAAATAGAATCCTGAATCAGCTACAAAAGTTAAAATCTTATTTGTTGGACTTTCTGGCGTTAATAATCCCATTATGCCACCAACTATAACTAAAACTTTAATTAAACCAGCACCAATCATTAATGAAATAAGTGGGGTTAAACAACCAGCAATTGCGTCAAGAATTGCTGAGAGACCAAATTTTTTCTTACTATCTTCTCCTATATTTTCATCTACTGATTTTTCTTTTTCCATACCAAGTTGAGTACAAATCATTTCATATACATCTTTAACAGCAGGCCCAACAACGATTTGAAGTTGGTTATTAGACCATTGCGCTCCTAACACTCCCTTAAGCTCTTTAATTTTTTCTAAATCTACTCTACTTTGATCTTTTAGGTTAAATCTTAATCTTGTCATACAATGAGCAAAATAAGTGATATTTTCTCTTCCGCCTACAGCGTCAGCAATATTATTGACTAGTATTTCATAATTTCCTTTTTTCATACTTTTCTCCCCTTAATGATTTTTATATACAAACAATAATCAGCGCGCAATGATTATTGACGTTGCAAAAATAAAACCTCTACACACAAAAACACTTTATTTGTGTGTAGAGGTAATGCCCTATTGGTTACAATCCTCTCTGGTACATAATCGATTAATATGCAACATTAAATATAATAGTTCTTCTTGATTTAAATCCCACTTCAGAACTTCTTGTAAGTAATCTTTAATATGATATACACACCTATATGTTTTATCACATTTTTGTTTCATTGATTCAAAAAGTATTATATTCTCACTGCTAACTACTTGTTTATTATTTCTTCGCTTTAGTAAGTAATGCATATGTGATATAAATCGAGAATAATTAAATCCCTTTTGATCAATCTCCATTAAGAAATCCTTTTCTATAATCTCTACAATATCATCAATAATTTTATCTTTATCAATCTGTGATTTTATTGTTCGCATTGTATTTTCAGCATTTATAAAATGTAATGCTATTCCAACTGCTTCATCCTCTGTCAAATGAATATTAAGCTTTTTATTAATTAAATGAATTCCCGCTTGTCCAATTCTAGTTTCTTCCTCATAGAGGCACTTAATATCATTGCTAATAGGGAATTTGAAATTCATATTTTTTCCAAACCTTTGTACTGCAAAATGAATATGGTCAGCAAGTGTAAAGACAATATTCGGATTAAATTCTTTGTCTGTTTTTAAAAGAGCATAATCAACAATTTTATTAGATAAATCAAATATAACTTCAGGTATTTCTCCAATAAGTCCTAAATATTGATTATCTATACCGTAATATGTTCTATCTATTCTGCTTAAATCAGTAAGTTCATATGGTATTTTCTCAAACCCAACACCCTTACCGAATACAATTACTTCCCTTTTATTGTCGTCAATTCCAATAGCAGCATTATTATTTAGTTTTTTTATGATTTTCATCTTACCCCCTCCTTTATATTTTTATAATCAATTTTTTCTTTTTCAAAAAATCTTCATCAAACTCTATTAGTTTATAATCATTTCTTACAGTTTAATTATTTGACATTTACACATCAAAGCTTTTTCTTGATAAGCTTATAGTATCCTCCTATATTAGTAATATTTCAACAACATAATTACTCATAACATCACTCGCATCCTTGTAGCTCTTAACATTGAAATTTTACATCACAAGATAAAACATCAAACATTTTTAATTCCTTAAAATATAAAAACCCCCTAATGCACTACCAAAGCAAAATAATGCTTTGAAGGTAATGCCTCAGAGAGTTACAATCCTTTTTAATAATTGAATTGTAGCATCTAGCATAATCGATGTCAATACCCAAATTAAATTTTCTGATATTTCTATATAATAACCCTTTAACAATATATTCCTGTATATTTTTAGGACTTCATGTTATTCCAACTACTCCTATACTTCGTTTGTTAAACATTATAGGCATATTAACTCCTAGTTTTACCCCTTCTCTTTCTTCATATACTTCTATAGCTGAAGTTCCTTGCAATGCTTCTTGAGCTCCTAAATGCAATGTATTAATCCTATCACTATCTCCACTTGCTATAATTATTCCATCCTTATCCATAATATTTACATTATAAGGTATTATGTCCATCATTCTATCAACTATTTTTTGTGCTAAAGATTTACTAAGCATAATATAATTCTCCTCATAAATTATTAATATTCTTTAATTAAATTAATATCATAAAAAACACTTTATATTTTATCACATTAGTATATACTTTATTAGTAGCTTATAATATTTGTATCTTTAATAATACTTTAGATAAGATAAAAAGCCATACTAATGTATGACTTTAATTATAATGCTTTATTTTTGATATAATAAATTACCATTGAAATCCACTATAAATTATTCTTTTCTATAATTTAAAATTTAATTTCTTGCGATACCATTATATAAATACTAAACTAAAACTCTTCTAGATACTTTATTATTGGATAAATTCCCACCTATAGGTTGACCTGAAGCTGGCACCGCTCTTTCTCTTCCCCACTCTCTAATTGCTTCTATTTTTTCTGGACTTGTTTTAGATAATGGAATAACATTCTTTAATGAATTTATTATTAATTCATCTGAGTATTTCAACTCATCATCTGCAATTAGTCTATAAGCAACGTCCCTAATTGATGATTCTAAATCTGCACCAGTAAATCCATCTGTAATCTCTACAAGTTGTCTCATGGAGGATTCTGATAATCTCATATTTATATACTTATTTAAATATAAACTGATTATTTCTTCTCTTTCACTTTCTGAGGGTAAGTCTACAAAAAATAATTCATCAAATCGCCCACGTCTTATTAGTTCAGAAGGTAATTTAGATACATCATTTGCTGTAGCTACTACGAAAACTAATTTTCTACATTCTTGCATCCAGAATAAGAATTGCCCAACCATTCTTGTAGTAACTCCTGAACTATCACTTCCTGATGTACCAAGACCTTTTTCTATTTCATCTATCCATAATACACATGGTGATAGATGCTCAGCAGTTTGAAATGCCTCTTTTAACTGTTGTTCACTTTGTCCTACATACTGTCCCTGAACTGTTGCAAAATCAAGTCTGTATAAAGGTAAATTCCAAAAAGCTGCTATAGCTTTTGCTGAAAGTGATTTACCACATCCAGGAACTCCTACTAAAAGTACACCTCTTGGTGGCTGTAATCCTCTTCTTCTTAATTCATCTCTTTTTTCTGCAGTTTGAAGCTTTTTCTTGCTATTAAGCCATTCCTTTAATCCACTTAAACCTCCTACATCCAAAATATTTTGAGATACATCAATTTTCTCTAATCCTTCTATATTTGAAAATAGTTTGTTTTTAGCAAAATTTAATTCTATCAAGTCACTTTTCTTAATAGCTTTATTAGCAATTAATGATACTATTACATTTTGCGCTTCAACTTGAGTTACTCCAGCCAAAATTGTAGCTGCTTCTCGGTAATCATTATTATCCCACTCTATTTCTATATCTCTCTTATATGGTTCAATATTATCTTGTATAATCCTAAGCATTTCCTCTTCATTTGGTAAATCTAATTCTAGCGACATACCAGCTCTTTGTAACTGACCCCATACAGAAGTTGTAGTTAATGCTATAATTACACCTCCATACTCTTCTGCCAAAGATACAACATCTTGAAGATATCTCGCTGTCATTGTATCATTTTCAATATCTGATACTTCTGTTAATATAAATGTTAAGTTCTGTTTCATCTTTATTTGTTCTGTAATAAAATCTAAGGCTCCCATTAAAGACTTATCATCATTAACTGTTCTCCCACTTGAAATATCATACATTCCCTTAGAAAGGGTATGAACATAGAAAGGTAATGCCAATTCTTCTGATACTATCTTACAAACTTCTAAGGCTCTATTTTTTTCAAGTGTATTGAAAGATATAAATGGTATTCTAGCCAATGAATACTGCCTTATCTTAAGAATACATTCTTTTAAATTCATCTTATTTATCCTCCAGGTTATTAATTCTATTTCTTCGTATTACGCTTACTAACATTCCTGTTCTATCGTTTTTACTTGTTGATTCAAGAGATTCCTGCATTAAATCTGCCTGTTTTTTTATTGCATCGACAAAATTCTTTATATCTTCTTCTGAAAAAATAGGAACTTGTACAAATTGTATTAGAAATTTAAATTCCTTTCTTAATAATAACAATGAATTTGTTAGCATATTCATGTCTCCATTATTAAATCCCATAGATCTTGTAAACTTTTCAGATGCTTTTTTTAATCTAAATTGAATAACTTCATTCATTTGCTTAGCAACTCTTCCACCTACACCTGCATCCAATTTAAGAGATCCATTTTTTATACACCTTAATACTTCTTCATCATGAGTTCCTTCCTTGGCTAAATCAAAACATTCAACCCATTCAGCATATAAAGTTGGATTTTTCATATCTTTCTCCTTACCCTTTTTACAACTACAGCTGGTGGCATTAAATCCCATTTGGGAAATGCAGCTGCAAAGTCATTTGTTTTTGATTCCACTTTATTATTATCTAAATCGTTACTTCTTTCTATATCTTTTATTAATTTTCTATTTACTATCATATCATCATTCATCCTTTTAATACCTCCTTCTATAAAACTTGTCTTACTCTACCATTATTTTGTACTCTAATAAACTGCTCAGGTGAAATTTCTTTTAAAAGCTCTACAACTTTTTCGCTTTCTCTATCCTTTACAGAGTATAATCTTCTATAATCTACTACTTCTGCTAAAAACCCATTTAAAATTGACTGAGATGATTCTCTAAACTTTTCAATTTCATCAATTACTTTTTTTCTATTTTTCTCAATTGTTTTCTTTTCATGTATTATAATCCATGCAGTTATTCCTATAGAAATTATAGGCACTACTATAGATGCTATTCCTAAAATAGCTATAATACTACCAATTATTCCTACTAATATTACTTTCCTATTTGGCCATTTAAGTTTACTTAATTCTTCTTCTTTAATTCCATCTATATGATTATTTAATGAAGAACTAAGTTCTTCAGCATTAACTCCCTCTCTAGTTTTGCCAGTCCAATTATTAATATTAACTTCAACTTCAATTGGGACTGCTGCTCTGCTTTTAGCTGTTAAGTCTTCATGAGCATCTAATATCCAATCCTTAGATAATGAAATTGCAAGTTTCTGAGTTGCAATTAAAGCTCCACTTGATTCAGGTGATAATGCAATATTAGTTAGATGTTGAGAGAAGTCTTCATATTTTTCATAACCTTGATTTTCTGCATCAAATCTCTTATTTGCTCTACTAACTTCCCCATTTTCTTCAATTATTAATTTATTCTTTCTAAGATTAGCTCTAATTGGTAACTCCTCAGTATCATAATTTTCAACTAAATTATCTAGTATTTCATCTATCTTTGCTGATACTGATGCTGAATTTTCTACTTTAGTATTGAATATATCACTAAAATAATTATAAATAACATCATGTGTTTCAGCTATTTCTAAAACATCTTTAAGCTTTTCCCATGTGTTACTATGTTCTTTTAGTATAGGAAAGTCATTTTCATTTATACTAGCTTTTTTAAGAAGAAGAGCATTTTGCCATTGTTGCCTTTGTCTTTCTACAAATCCAGCTTTTGAAGATAATTCATCAAGCCACTGCTTAATCTTTGAGGAACAAATACCATTTGCATCTCCACCAAATAATCCACTTGCAAATGCATCTAATACAACAATTATCTTACGTTCCATTTTTTCTGGATCCTGCATTGAGAAATATCTTTCTAGCCACACTAATGAACCATCAAGCTTACCTGCTCTTCTACTTATTAAACAGAAAAGTAAAGATGTTTTTTCATCATCTCTTCTTATTGCCTCCTTAAGTGCTTTATCTGCAAGTTCTTTATTATCGCTTAACCATGCTGATAATGCTATTAAGGCTGGAGCTAACCAATATCTTGGCGTTGATAACATTAATTCTTCAGTAGCATTTTCTATTGTTTCCTTTTTAACTACACTAATATCTGCGGCTTGAAGAATTCCTACTGTATGTTTCCTTACTGTATCATAATTTCCAAATTCCTTTTCTAGCTCTTGCTCCAACATAACTATGTTTTGTTTCGCATCTGCTAAATTAGCTATTCTCTTTGATTCATTAACAAATTCTCTAAACTCTGATGTTAAAGCCTCTAATTCTGATGATACCGTATTCATTTTTCTATCTACATTATTAACTCTGACAGATACAACTTCTATATTATCAGCTACTTTTACCAGATTATTAGCTAACTTACTTAAATTATTTTCTATAACATTTAAATTTGCTGTACTTATTACACGTTCTCCCATTTTAATCTACTCCCTTTACTTTACTATACTAACACTTCCATCAACTTTTACAGCACATAAGCAGTCTGTATAAACTTCTATATATTCATATCCTCCATGAAGAGCTAACCCTCTAGCCCTTTCAAGTAAAACTGGCATACTTTCAGAAGACTTATAATGAACTAAAATACTTCCACTCATATCAACTGTATGAACCTCATATGATTGCCCCAAATAACACTTAGCAACCAATCCAACCAATAAATTATTTTCTGGTATATCTTTAAATTCATTTTTTATTGCTTCTACACAATCCTTAAATTGCTTTTTACACTGTTCACATCCGCCAACATCAAGCTTATTTATTGCTTCCATAAACCCATTTGATCTTTTATTTCTTAGTCTCTTTTCTAACAAAGTTTTATCCATAGAGATTCTTTGACTTACAGATTTCTGAATATTTAGTTCTAATTTATTTTGATTTTCTACTTTTCCTACTAATATTGGTCTTGGCATTCACTTACCTCCTTATTACTAATTATAATTATTTCATTCCCTAATTTGTATTATACTACATTATTATCCATTTTCATTGCTTTATTTTGTTATTTTGCAATCATTTTTAAAACCTATATATTGCTTTATTCTATTAAAAATGAGAATTCATATGAGTATTGAAGACAAATTAACTACTGCCTCTAAATCAGATATAATTTTAGATAACGGACCTTTTTATCATGGAACAAAGTCCCACATTATTTAACGGATAAAAGACTTTCAGGAAATCCTACTAGTTCTTATAGTACAGCCTTACCATTAAAAGTAATTGGAGAGATAACTGAATGGACAGATCATTCACAGGAAGAACTTAAAAATATGAAAGATAATTTAAATAAACTAAAAGAACAAGGAATTGAAGCTATTAATGAATAAATTCACTATTACTTTTATTAAAAATCGCTCTTGCATATTTAAGTTCCTTTATACTAAAATAAAATTGCGCTATTTTATACAAATATTATTTTAAACAGGAGTACTTATGCACATAAATATAGAATCAAACAAAAGAACAAATTTTTTAGAATTTATAAAAAAAGAAATAGTATTAATTATCTCTGTATCTTTAGCTATACTTAGTTGTATATTTTCAGTTCCAAAGTTATCTTATATTGATTTTAATGTCTTAATACTTTTATTCAATTTAATGATAGTTGTTTCTTCCTTCAATGAGTTAAAGGTACTAGATTCTATTGCAACTAAAATATTAAAAGGATGTACATCTTATACTTCTATAACTTTCACCTTAGTTTTTATTACTTTAATATCATCTATGTTTGTAACAAATGATGTAGCTTTAATAACTTTTGTTCCACTAACTATAATAATAGGAAAAAAGGCTAATTTTAACCCAATAAAAATTATTATATTTCAAACTATTGCTGCCAATCTTGGGAGTAGTTTTACTCCTATGGGTAATCCACAAAATCTTTTTATTTATTCCTTCTATAAATTAGATATCATTGATTTTTTTAAATCAACTTTTCCATTATTATTAATATCAATTATTTTATTAATATTTTTCATATTGAAAGAAAAAAATAAAAAATTGAAAATTCAATTAAAAACTATAGATATTAAAAATAAAAAAGAAGTTATTGTTTTCTCAATTCTATTCTTTATAATTTTGCTATCCGTATTCCATTTAGCAGATTATAGATTCACATTTTTAATTACTATACTTACTGTATTATTGTTTAATAAAAGCTTATTTTTTAAAGTAGATTACTCTCTTTTATTAACTTTTATCGGATTCTTTGTATTCATTGGCAATATATCTACTTTAGATAGTGTAAAAAACTTTATGAAACAAATATTAAATAGTAAACAAGCTACCTTTACTTACTCAATTATTGTAAGTCAAGTAATTAGTAATGTACCTGCGACTATGCTATTATCAGGATTTACAAACTCAGTTAGAGAGTTACTTCTTGGAGTTAATATAGGCGGCCTAGGAACCCTTATTGCATCTCTTGCTAGTGTTATTTCATTTAAACTTTACTCTAATGAATTTCCTGAAGAAAGTAATAGCTATTTAAGATCTTTTACATTTTATAACATTTTAGGACTAGCTATAATAATTCCTTTGGTTTATTTAATAATATTTTGTATTTAATCTTAACTTTTCAATTTCTATAAAAATCCACCTCAAATGCTAAGTATAAATACCTAATATTTGAGGTGGACTTTTGGTAGAATTAGAAAATATACTAATTAATCATAACTAACATTCTAGGAAATAATACGACTATTAGACTAAACTTATTTAGAAAATCCTACAATTCCAAATGAGCCTGGGCCTCCATGAGTTGTAATTACACATCCTGTTTGCATCCATGTAACTTTCTCAACTCCTATTTCCTTTACTTTATCTTCAGCCAATTTACGAACAGATTCTGGTAAGCCTATTGACCACAATAAATACACTTCTTTTTTATCTAGGTTTTTATCACTGCTATATTCTTCTATTAGCTTTGGAACTATACTTTCCATCTTTCCTCTATACTTTTTCTTAGCTACTAAATATCCATTTTCAATTTCAATTGATGGATGTATCCTTAATATTTTACCACCTATAAATACAGCATTACTTACGCGGCCTCCTGCTCTAAGATACTCTAATTCGGCAGGAACAAAACACATTTTAGTACTCTCACTTATTCTACTTACTTCTTTTAATAATTCCTCCATAGTAACATTAGGATTCTCTTTTAGATATTTCGCTGTTTGGATCACAATTGCTGCCTGACCAACTGATACATTCTTAGTATCAAAGCTTGTAACATAATCTCTATGCTCTGAAGCTATCAATGCACTTTGGTAAGAGCAAGTTGTTACTGCTGAATATGCCAAATGTAATATTTGTTTATCTGGATACAATCTGTGAATATCGTCAAATACTTTTTCAAAATCCTGTGGTGAACTTCCACTTGTCTTTGGTATTTTATTTGTATTGTTGTAATACTCACAAATTTGTTCTACTGGAAAACTTCCGTCATCGTAAGTATTATCTCCCATGGTAACATGCATTGGAACAAGGAAAATTCCCATTTCTTTTGCAATGTCTTTTGTGATATCTGAACCTGTTTCTGCTACTAATATAATATTATTCATCCTTAATTACCCTTCTATTGTTTATTTTTAATTTTTTTAGCTTATTATTTTAATTAACAGCATATTTTTTCAATTAGTTTATCTTATAATAATTTAATATATTAATTAAAAAATATCTTTTCTATTTCTATATAATCAACTTTACATATATATTTATATTATACCATTGTTTTAATAATTTTATAATTTTTTCTTACTTTCTAATATCTCTACAAACTTTGTAGAAGCTAGTGAAAGTGGAACCTTCTTTAAATAGCATACACCAATACTTCTACTTGGTATTTCTTCTAAAATCTTAACTTCATAAAGCAATCCTTTTTCTAAATATTCTTTTGAAAATTCTTTTACCACACAAGCAATACCTAAGTTTATTTTTGCAAACTCTAATAATAAATCAAAAGATCCAAGTTCAAACTCTGGAGATATTTTTATCCCTTTTGATAACATGAACTTCTCTACATACTTTCTTGAATTTGAACTAGGTTCTAGAAATATCAAAGGATATTTAACCATTTCTTCTAATGAAATTTTTTTCTTTGTTAAGTCTTTATATTTTTCTCCACAAACAAAAATATCTTTAACTTTTCCACAGGGTATTACTTCTAATGAAGATTCATTAATTGGAAGATTACAAATTGCAATATCAATCTCTCCACACTTAATTAAATTACAAAGTTCTGATGTAGTTCCATTTATAATCTTACATTTAAGATTAGAATATTTATTATGAAATATTTCTAAATATGGAAGTAAAAAATATTTAGATATAGTATCTCCTACACCTATTTTTAGTTCTCCAACAGTTAAATCCTTAGATTCTAGTATTTTTTCTTCTCCTAAATTTATTAAGTTAATTGCTGAGTTTACATATTCAAATAAAAGTTTTCCTTCATTAGTTAAAGATACCCCTTTTGGTGTTCTATTAAAAAGTCTAATATCTAATTCTCTTTCTAACTGCATTACAGCCTGACTTACTGCTGGTTGTGTCATGTAAAGCTCTTTTGACGCCTTTGAAAAACTTTTGCTCTTTGCCACCTGACAAAACACTTTATATAAATCTAATTTAGCAATCATATAAGTACTCCTTATATCATTTATTAATTCTATTTATTTTACTTATACCATTTATTGTTGTATAGTACAAGAGTATTAAGTTATTTAAAACAAATTTAAAATTGTTAGGAGAGATTGTTTTGGAAAGAGTTGTTGGTACAGTTGTTAGAGGACTTCGTTGCCCTATTATTAAAGAAGGGGATAAAATTGAAGATATCGTTGTAGAAAGTGTACTTAAAGCTTCTGAAGCTGAGGGCTTTACTATAAATGACAAAGATATAGTTACTGTAACTGAATCAATAGTTGCACGTGCTCAAGGAAATTATGCTTCAATAGATAATATAGCTACAGATATTAAAGCTAAATTTGGTGACGATACTATTGGTGTAATATTTCCAATTCTAAGTCGTAACCGTTTTGCAATTTGTCTCCGTGGCATCGCAAAGGGAGCTAAAAAAATAGTATTAATGCTAAGTTATCCATCTGATGAAGTTGGAAATCACTTAGTTGATTTAGATATGTTAGATGATAAAGGTGTTAATCCTTGGACAGATGTTTTAACAGAAAAAGATTTTCGTAATTTGTTTGGACATAATAACCATCCTTTCACAGGTGTTGATTATATTGATTATTATAAATCTTTAGTAGAAGAATATGGTGTTGAGTGTGAAGTAATATTCTCAAACAATCCTAAAACTATATTAAATTATACAAAGAGTGTTCTTACTTGTGACATTCACACAAGATTTAGAACTAAGAAAATTTTAAAAGCAAATGGTGGAGAAAAAATTTATAGCCTTGATAATATATTATGTGAATCTATTGATGGAAGTGGCTGTAATGAAGCTTACGGATTATTAGGTTCAAATAAATCAACTGAAAACACTATTAAACTATTCCCAAGAAACTGTCAACCTGTAGTTGATAAGATTCAATTAATCTTAAAAGAAAAGACTGGTAAGACAGTTGAAGTTATGATTTATGGAGATGGCGCTTTTAAAGATCCAGTGGGTAAGATTTGGGAGCTAGCTGATCCAGTAGTTTCACCAGCCTTTACTAAAGGACTTGAAGGCCAACCAAATGAAATTAAACTTAAATATTTAGCAGATAATGAATTTGCAAACCTTAAAGGTGAAGAGCTTAAAAGTGCAATTTCAGAATATATTAAAAATAAAGATTCTGATTTAACTGGTAATATGGCTTCACAAGGAACTACTCCTAGAAGACTTACTGACCTTATTGGTTCATTATCAGATTTAACTTCAGGAAGTGGAGATAAGGGAACTCCTATCATATTTATTCAAGGTTATTTCGATAATTATACAAAATAATAAAATTAAAAGTATCTACTACTAACAGATAAAAAATCTATTAATAGTAGATACTTTCTTAGTTAAAAATGCTTTTTAATATTTTTATCCGTATTTATTAATTAACTATTTTTCTATATGATTTATATGTTAGAATTCTAATAATCTAGTTTATTATTTTCAATAACACCTAAAACATTTTTATTTGTAGTAACTACTCTTGGTATCTTAATTTGATTTTTTGAAATTCCTTTCATAAATAGAAATTCTTTCACCTTATTAAAAGTTCCTTCTTCAAGCATTATTACTTTTGGCATTGCTAATCCACTTTTACTTCTAAAGCGCTTGTACGCTAAATTGCAATTTCTAAGTTCTTCATCTAGCGTAATCTCTATACTTCTAACTAATTCTTTTGTAACTTTTCCTTTAACTTCAAAGTAAAATTGATATCTACCTGGTGTTATTGAATTGTCAGCCACTGTTGTATAATCTATCAAATCAAGTTTTAGTCTATTTTTTGTGTTTCTAATTGCATCTGTTAAATGTTCCTCAGTTGTTTTTTCTGATACCATGTTTAACACTTGATTTCTTCTATATAAAAATTCTATTTCAGGTGAATTATTATAAAAACCTACTACCTTAACAACATCACCTATCCTATACCTATAAAGACCTGTATAGGTAGTAATAACTATTTCATAACTTTTCCCTATCTCTAGTTGCTCTGAAGAAATTGTTTTTGGATTATTTTCACTTAATTCTTCTGATGGAATAAACTCATAAAAAACTGTATCTGGTATTATTACATATCTTATATTTTTAACATATGGATTTATACCCATAATACCTTCTGATGCAGCATAACAAGGCGAATATATTTGGACTGGTCCTAAATAATACTTTACCATATCATCATAAATTGTAAAATTAGCTCCTGTAACTGAAGCTATATATTGCAAGTTTGGCCATACTCTTTTACAGATTCCTTTAAATCCTTTTTTAAATTCATTTTCTAATTCATCTGCCCTGCTTGCATTTGGTGATAAGTATTTATTTAATGCTTTTCTAGTTTCCTCATCAATATTTAATGTTTTGCTTAATCTTCCTTTGCGGATATCCTTTACTAATCTATCTGAATTCTTTTCCATAACTCTTAATAAATCTAGTATATTTGAAATAAAAACCCCAGATATATATAATAATTTCTTCTCTTTCAACCCAAAAAGTGCGTGTAAGTAAAGTGCTACTTCTTTCTCTTTAATCTTCATAACTTCATAAGGTGAAGTATATAAATAGGGTAATATAGTTTTTATACCATTAATTCCTCCTGAAGTGGCTGAACAAATAGGGATT
This sequence comes from Clostridiaceae bacterium AF10-41, assembly GCA_027686065.1. Lineage (GTDB taxonomy): Bacteria > Bacillota > Clostridia > Clostridiales > Clostridiaceae > Clostridium. Next base: position 23,730 of record JAQCTH010000012.1, on the reverse strand, counting down.
CCCCCCTTAGTATAAGTACTCATAACAATATCAGCAATCATTAATCCCTTACCATAATTCCAATCTTCTTTTAAATTATTATAAGAAAATCTACTTATTAATAATGCCATATATTTTGCAGCCTTCATCCTACTAGATTTTGTTACAGGAACTAACTTTTGTTTGCCTGTTGTCCCTGAAGTATGACCAAAATATTCAACCTTTTCTGTTATTAATATATTTTCTTCACCATTAGCCATACGTTTAATATAATTATCATAATAAAAATATTCAGTTAATGGTACTTTCATCTTGAAATCCTCTACTGAAAGTATATTTATAAACTTAAATTTTTTTCCTATTTCACTACTAGCATTTTTAGATAAAATATTAAGTAGTAATTCATTATTTACTTTCTTAAAGCTTTTAGTTTCTTTATTAAACTTTTTTTCTACAACTCCTCCACAGCCAATAATTGTCCTATAAAGTAAATTACTTATTATGGACATACTTGTACACTTCCTATGATAGTTTTTCATAAGCATTATATGAAACTGTCTTAAAACTGTTAATAAAATATTGCTATGCCCTTACTTAATATTAAATAATTTTCTTCATACAAAAAACCACACTAAAATATTTTAATGTGGTTAAAAGAGTTTCATTACTTTATAGTTGCTATTACTGTATAGGTACACCACTCATTATTAGAAGAATCACTATCATAAATAAAAAAAGAAAATATTGTATTGGTTAATCCAATTGTTGAGAGGGTCCACTCTATTCCAACAGGTGTTAAATTTGATTGATCGTTACAAATCTTAAATACTCTAAAATTTATATCTCTACTAAAATCTATGGCGTATATATTGCATGTAAAATCAATTTTAATACCTTGATTATTTAAATAAGAATTATTTAAATTAATGGTTCCAACAGTAAATGCAGTACCAGATACTGCATCCCCAGTAATTACAGCTAATTCAGGATGACCATCTTTTATAATTATTGGATAGTTTTCTTCACTTCTATAAGCATCAAGATTATCATTACGATGATCTTTTGTGGATAAATCCATAAGCAAAGTCCTCCTTTTAATTAACTTATAACTAGATTTAAATAGATATATTATTCTCTATAGTTAGTATATGATAATATATAATAAACATTTACCTAAATTACACTGTTTATTATGATTAAGACCAACTTATTCTACTAAAGTATTAACTATTTAAATAAGTTTAACATTTCTTATTTGTTTTATAAGGAGGCTTTAAGATTATCTTTATTTATAGACTACGTTAATATAGTCGTAGTTATTCTACCCCATATTATTAATTGCTCGAACTTCCACTGTGCATATAATGTTATATTCTGATTCCCCATTATAATGATTGATCCAGGATCATATTGTATTCCTGATCCAGAAGCTTCCGTATTCCATCCTACAAATGCATAATTTACTTTTCTAAGATTTTCTGTATTATTTAATACTGTTACACTTTCTCCACTTTGATACAAATTGCTATCTACCGGTACAATCCCACTACTGCTCCCATTGCCATTATAAGTTACCTTATAAACTGCTGCCCATTGTACATATAATATTATATCTTGATTCCCCATCACTAATGTTGCTCCTGGATCATAGTGTATTCCATTACCATCAGCTTGCGTATTCCATCCTACAAAGGTATAACCTGTTTTTTCAAGAAGTCCAGTATTATTTAATACTGTTACATTTGCTCCACTCTCATATTCGTTACTATCTACTGGTACTGTTCCACTATTATTTCCATTACCATTATAAGTTATTTTATAAACTGGCTCCCACTGTGCATATAAAATTATATTTTGATTCCCTATTACAAATGTTCCTCCTGGTTCATAATGTGTTCCACTTGCATCAGCCTTTGTATTCCATCCTTTAAAGATATAATCTATTTTTTCAAGAGAACCAGTATTATTTAATACTGTTACAACATCTATACTTTCATATTCCTTACTATCCACTGGCACTATTCCGCTATCATTTCCATTACCATTATAAGTCACAGTATAAGGTGGCCATTGGACATATAAAATTATATTTTCATTTCCTGCTATAATTGTATCCCCTGGTTCGTAGTGTGTTCCAGCTCCATCTGCTTGGGTATTCCATCCTCCAAAATTATGACCTGACTTTTGAAGTCCTCCAGTATTAGCCGCTACTATTACAGTTTCATTTAATTTATAGGTGTTATTGTCAACTGGTACTTCACCACTTGTATTTCCATTACCATAATAGGTTACTATATAAAGTGCCTCTGTATTATATCCATACCAAACATCAGAAAATCCTGTTTTCCCAAAAATATAATAGATTTTAAAATTAGAATCTGCCCCATTAAATACTTGTATGTCCATACCTGGTGCATCTCCCAAAAATTTCACTTCTACCAATTTGCTACAGTTAATGAAACCACGGTAACCAATATAATGCATATTAATTCCCATAGTTATACTTTCTAAATTAGTACAATAAGAAAAGCTATAGCCACCAATGTTAGTTATGCTACTACTCATATTTATACTTGTAAGATTTGTACAATAAGCAAAAGCATTATCATTAATTGTTGTAACATGATTACCCATAGTTATACCTGTTAGGTTTGTACAACTTTCAAAGGCTGAATTATTAATTAATATAACACTATTTGGAATAGTGAATGCCCCTATTTTTCCAGCGGGATAACATATCAATATAGTTTGTGCTTTATTATATAGAACACCATCTAAACTAGAGTAATTCATATTTCCAGAATCTACATTTATTAAATTTAAACTTGTACAGTAATTAAAGGCTCCAGAACCAATATCAGTCACAGTACTTGGTATATTTACATTTATTAAGTTACTACAATTACGAAAAGCGTATATTCCAATATTAGTTACACTGATAGGTATAGTTATATTTGTTAAATGACTATATGCAAAAGCCCAATTAAAAATACTCGTAACTGTACTTGGAATATCCAGGGAACCAGTTAAGCCCGCAGGATTACATATCAAAACTTTTTGTAATTTATCATATAGAACCCCAGAAGAACTAGAATAATTAGGATTTCCTGAATCCACATTTATTGAAAGCAGGCTGCTACAATTGCTAAAAGCATAATCACCAATAGTAGTAACACTACTTGGAACAACCACACTAGTTATGTTGATATTATTTTCAAATGCAGCATAACCAATATTAGTTACCGGATGTCCCTCTATTGAACTAGGAATTGTGATATTACCCCCTAAACCTGTATAACCCGTAATCCAAACATTACTACCTATAATTGTATACTCATAGCCATCTAATGTTATAGGCATTTAAATAGACCTCCCATATTAAATACTTAAGAATATACTATTTATATTAAATCTTATAATTTAAACTATATAATCTTATAAATATATATTATGCGAAATATATTTCTGTGTTTCTTGTTCCTTGTGATATTATAAAATTACTTATTCTTATTTCTAACAACATATAATAATTTGTCTACATATCTCTTATCCATTTGTACATAATTTGAGCCATTTTCACTAGAATTTTTTTTAGCCCCACTATCCATGATATATTGATCTATATCAACATATTCTTGCCATGAATCATTATCATACTTATCAGAGGGCTGAGTCATAGATGGGTAAGCCAATTTTATCTTTTTACTATCATTCAATTGAATATTATAAAAAAATTCTCCCTTATTTCTTCCTCTATTAACAAATCCAGTATTTACATATTCTATATCACTAAAATTATATTTAGTGCCCTTTAAGTTGTAAAAGCTATAATCATAAATACCATTTTCTGTAACTACCACCACACTAGTTATTACTATATATATAAGTGGAATTATTATTAATATCAAAAATTTATTAACTCCTCCCCATATAACTGAACCTTTATTCCTAGAATATTCTTTCTCTTTTCTTAAAAATAACATTCTAATTCTAATAGCCACTATTGCAAGTATTACAAATAATAGATATGAATATGGAGATTTTATAAAGTAAATTAAATACTCTCCTTTTACAAATAACTTTCTTTGTATAAATGCAATTCCTATATAAAATGCTATAAAGGATATTACTATTACTGCTATCAATAGAATGTAAAATGTAAAGGATACTATATGCCTTAGTAGGTCTACTGAAGCACTGTATTTTTTATTGTACACTTTTAAATAATTTCTAATATTATAGCTCACTAATGTAAGCCCAAGTATAACAAAAACTATGTTCAAAACTATATTTTCATAATTTTTATCATATATGTTTATAAATAGCCAAAGTACTGGCCCTAAGGCTATAAGTATAGATGAGAATAATCCATATTTAATATACTTTTCATCTTTCATTTATATCACTCCTTAAAGTTTTTTTCATTATAACTCTTAAGTACTTCATCTAAATCTTTTCCTTTAAGTAACTTTATAACTAAGGGGGCTAATAAAAATATAGCATCTTTATAACCTAGTTGTATATTTCTTTCTATAACCTCTTTCTTTATTCTTAAAGCACCTATTCCACTAAGGATTTCAAGAGGTTCTGAGGGATAGATATCAATTATATTATTTTTAAATCCTTCTTTATTTATTTTATTTTTGTATGATAAGTGTACTACTATTATAAAATCTAAATCATAATTCTTCATGGGATAAAGTGGTACATTATCTACATTAATTTTACTATAAAGAGGAGATTGTATTCCTCCATCTGCATATCTTATTTTATTAATTATTAAAGGTTTAAAAAGATGTGGTATAGCACAAGAAGCCAAAACTTTAAGTTTCAATTCTTCTTCATTACATTCATTTAACCTAAAATATTCTGGTTTTTCTTCATCTATATTGTAGGCTGTAGCATAAAGATCTTTATTAGAACTTTTTATTAAATTAACATCAGCATATTCATCAATAAATTCTTTTATTCCTCTTTGAGAAAGTAGTCCTATATCATAAAGTCTAGCTTGCTCTAAAATATTTGTTTCTATGTTAATACTTTTTATTTTTTCTAATAATTTCCCAGTTTTTCTTTCTCTTGATTCTTCTTGTCTAATCAAAAAACGTGAATAATTTAAACTTCCCCAGCTCACATCAACTATCTTTGGATCATCCATAGAAAAAAGAAGTCCATTTATTGCACCAATTGAAGTTCCTGATATAACTTTTATATTTTCTACTAACTCTAATTCCTTTAAAGCTTTGTAAACACCAACTTCATAAGCCCCCTTAGCTCCACCCCCTGATAAGACTAATCCAATTTCAATATTTGGTAAATCCTTTTGCATCTTCCTCTCCTCCTTTCACATATATTTTATATTATATATATTTTTATTATATCCTTAACAAGCAATTTATTTTTTATTCTTTTTAAATATTCTATCTTCTAAATATTACTTCTTCCATTCACACACTATATTTTCAATAACATCTAGAAGTAAAAATAGTATTAACCCTAATATACTTAATATAAATATCCCAGAATATAAATCTATATAGTCAATTCTTGACCAGGCATCTTGAATAAAGTATCCTACTCCCTTACTTGTTCCATAGGCTTCTGAGAAAAATAGTATTGAAAAAGCTGTTCCTAGGGATAATCTTATATTTGTTAATATATCAGGAACTATTGAAGGTAGTGTTACATGAAAAAATAATTGAATCTTACTTGCCCCTAGGCTTATTAGCATATTGTAATCTTCCTTAGATACATTAATTACAGAATCTCTTACTGAAACTATTATTTGAAACACTGTAATTAAAGCTATCATTGTAATCTTAGATCCATCTCCAAGTCCAAAAAGAGTCATAACTATTGGTAATAGTGCCATCTTTGGGATTGGATAAGAAAAATATATAAGTGGATTTAATAATTTATTTACCTTCTCTGAATATCCCATAATAAGTCCTATAGTAATTCCTATTATGAAGGCTATTAATAATCCAATTCCTACTCTATATAAACTTGTAAAGATATGAATTTTCAAATCATCTTTAATTATATTAGGCATATTTGCATATATTTTTAACGGATTTGGTAATATTCTAGAATTCATAAGTAAAGATAGAGCATACCAAACTACATTCAATATTATAAACCCTTGAATAAAGCTAGAAAGTTTATTAAACTTCTTCATTTATTTCACCATCCTTTACTAAGGACTTTATATGAGAAAACATTTCTGAATAACTTTCATCCTTTTTATATTCCTTATTATTAAACAGCTTATTATCTATAACATCAATTATTTTCCCTGGAGTATTTGATATTACTATTATCTTCTTTCCCATATAAATAGCTTCATCAATGCTGTGAGTTACAAAAAAGGTATTATTTTTACTTTCATTCCAAACACCTAGGAATAATTCTTGAGCTTCTTCTCTTTTTATTGCATCTAGAGCTGAAAAAGGCTCATCCATTAAAAGTAAGTCTGGATTCATTAAAAAGCTTCTTACAATAGAAACTCTTTGTTTTTGCCCTCCACTTAATTCCTTTGGTAGTCTGTTCTTTAATTCATAGATTCCAAGAGTCTTTAACATTTCATCCATTTTATTTATTATTTCTTCTTTATCCACCTTAAATTTCTTTATTTTAATTGGTAACATACAATTTTCTTCTACTGTTTTCCATGGTAAAAGTCCAAAGTTTTGAGGAATTAGCCCTATATTATGAAGATGAGGGTTAAGTTTTTCTGAATTCAGAAGAACTTCACCCTCATATTTTTTTATTATTCCTGCTAAGACATTTAACAAGGTTGTTTTTCCACAGCCTGAAGGTCCAATTATTGCACATATATCTTGTGAATCTATTTCAATATTTATTGGTCCTATTGCCTTTACTTTTTCCTTTTTTGATTCATAGAAAACAGATACATTATTTATCTGTATCATAAATCCTCCATTTAACTATTTTATAAATTTATCTACTATTATATCTTCTGTTTTTAAGTCTGTGCTTATTATTCCCTTGTTCTTTGACCAATCAAATACAGCTTGTACCTTTTCCGCATCTGGTAAGTAATTTAATTTAAGTTTTGGTAACTTTAAATTACCTTTCATATCTTCTGAATATCCTACTGTTTTTATTATTGTATCTTCATATTCTTTTATATCAGTATTTTTCATATATTCTACAGCCTTGTTATATCCTGTAAAGAAATCCTTTATAGCTTCTTCATTGTTGTCTATTTCAGCTTGTAAGAATCCGATTGCTGATATCATTATATCTGCATTGTCTATTTCAGCTAATCCTTTTCCACCATCTGCCACTGCTGTATCATTAAATGGAGCTGGTAGTATAGCTGCATCTACTTGTTTGTTCCTAAGAGCTTCTAACCTTGCTGGCATTGCTGGTATTGCAATCTTTTCTATTTCACTTAAATTCACTCCATTTTTTTCAGCTATATAATCTGATAAGTAATCTATCATTGTATTTTGTGATATAGCCATTTTCTTATTTTTTAAGTCTTCTAATTTTTCAATTCCTGAATCTTTTCCTACTACTAAAGTCCAAGCACCATTTGTTGCTCCTGTAATCTTCATATCAATTCCTGAATTTTGATAAATTGATATTGCAATTTCATCAGCAATTAATCCATCTAGTTCTCCTGCTTGAAGGGCTGCATCTCTATCTTTAGCTGCCGTGAATAATTGAAAATCTAGTTCTAACCCTTCATCTTCAAAATATCCCTTTTCATTAGCAATTACTATTGGAACTATATCTATTGAGCTCATTGCTCCAAAGCTTAATTTTTTCATTTCTTTCCCTTGATCTTTTGTTTCTTCTTTTTTTGTCTTAGCGCAACCTGCCATTGTTCCTAATAAAGCTACTGACATTAATGCTGCAAGTAATTTTTTAGCCTTCATATTCTGTATCCTTCCATTTCTTAAATAAATTATTTTCTATATTTAGATAATCTAATATTTTCCCAATTAAGAAATCTACTATTTCCTCAATACTTGATGGATGATGATAAAAACCTGGCATTGCAGGGATTATTCCAACTCCCATTTTAGATAATTTACACATATTCTCTAAATGTATTGTGTTTAAAGGAGTTTCTCTTGGTACTAATACTAGCTTTCTGCCTTCTTTTAAAGCAACATCAGCGGATCTCGTTAATAAACTTCTAGATAATCCATGACTTATTTCTGCAAGTGTTCCCATTGAACAAGGTACTATTATTACTGCATCATATTTATTTGATCCACTAGCAACTCCTGAGAACATATTATTGTTATTTTCAAGTTTTACATTGCTATAAGTTAAACTTAAATCTTCTATAAATTTCTTTAAGCTAATTCCAAGTTCAAATCCAAATACTTGACTTCCTTTTTCTGAAGCTACAACATTAACTTGAATACCTTCTTGTACTAATACCTCTATTAGCCTCTTTGCATAAATGCTTCCACTTGCTCCAGTAATTCCAACTACTATCTTTTTCATATTTGCCTCCTTAAATCAAGCAATCAATTAAACCAGTAATTAAAAATACTATGCTTATAACTTGATTTACATTATATGATGCAACTTTAACATTTTTTAAATTATCTGGACTAACCATCTTGTGTTGTATCACAAATAATATTGCTATTATAACTAATCCCAAATAGTATATTACTCCTAAAGCTGGAGTTAACAGTCCAACTACAAATAATGATATTAATGCAATTACATGAAAACCTCTTGATATAAGTAGAGCATTTTTAACTCCAAACCTTGCTGGTATTGAATGAATACCATTTCTAGTGTCAAAATCATAATCTTGAGCTCCATAGATTATATCAAAACCAGCTACCCATACAGTATTTGCTATTCCCATTACCAGTGGCAATAAGGTTATTTTTCCTGTAACAGCTAGCCATGCCCCTACTGGAGCTGCTGCTGAAGTTATTCCTAAAACTATGTGACATGCCCATGTAAATCTCTTTGTATAAGAGTAAATTATCATTAAAAACAACGCTATTGGTGAAAGTATTAAACATATAGTATTAAGCCTCCATGCCGCAAACACCATAACTAAGAAGCATATTACTACAAATACTAATATTTCTTTTTTATTCATTAATCCTTGAGGTAGTTGTCTTACTGCCGTTCTTGGATTTTTTGCATCTATCTCTGCATCTATAACTCTATTTAAAGCATTTGCCCCTGTTCTAGCTCCTAAAAATGCAATAAGTATCCAAAATATAGTTTCAAAATTCAAATGCTTATTTCCTGCTATTAGCATAGAAATTAAAGCAAAGGATAATGAAAAAATAGTATGTGAGAACATTACTAAAGTTCCATAATCTAAAACCTTATCTTTTATTTTCTTTAATTCCATAGTCTTGCCACCTTTTGTCTACATAGTCTTTCATTTCATCGCTCATTTCTATATCCTTTGGCCATTCTCTTGTGTGACCTTCCCCTGGCAATTTTCTAGTTGCATCTATTCCTAATCTAAAACTCTTACTTTTCTTATCTTCATGTATTACAAAGTCTCTCTTAGCATCAATATTATTAAATAGCTTCCACGCTACAATTGATAGATTTTTAGGATCTATTTCCTTATCTACAACTACAATGATTTTAGTGTAAGCTTCTTTTTTCATTTCCCAAATAGAATCCATAATCTTTTTAGCTTGCCCTGGATTCTTTTTGCCTATTGATATAATTGTACAACTATTAAAAACTTTATTTAGCGGGAAATTTATGTCTACTATATCTTCTCTATTTTTAAATTCTTGCCAAGTTTTATCTATTTCTTCTTTTAGTTCAGCTGTGATTTCTACATCCTTTTTAATTTGTCTATCTTGAACTTCAATTGGCCATTTTTCAGTTGCATCTATTCCAACTCTGCTACCATATAGTGGTGTGTTTGATGCATGATCTAAAGCATCTAATGGACCTTCTGCTATTACTATATCCCTCTTAGCATCCATATTTTTAAATACATTTAAAGCTACAGCCTCTGCATCTTGAGGATCTATGTCCTTGTCTACAACTATAACCATTTTGGTATACATCATTTGTCCCATTCCCCACACGGAATTCATTATCTTATTTGCATGCCCTGGATATTTTTTATCTATTGATATAATCACACAGCTATGGAAAACTCCTTCAAGGGGGAAGTTTATATCAATTATTTCCGGGTTCATCATCTTAAGTAATGGTAAGAAAATTCTTTCTGTTGCCTTACCCATATAACAATCCTCCATAGGTGGTTTACCTACTATCGTTGTTGGATATACAGGATTTTTCTTATGTGTTATACAGGTAACATGAAAGACTGGATAATCATCTGCTAATGAATAATAGCCTGTATGATCTCCAAATGGACCTTCAAGTTTTAAATCTTCATTTACATCAACATAGCCCTCTATAACAAACTCTGCATCTGCTGGTACATAGATGTCATTTGTTATTGACTTAACCATATTTATTGGAGCTTTTCTTAAAAAACCTGCAAACATCATTTCATCTATCATTTTAGGTAGTGGAGCTGTTGCTGCATATGTTATAGCTGGATCGCATCCAAGGGCTACTGATATCGGCATCTTTCCACCTATTTTTTTATATTGCTCATAAATTTCTCTTCCGTCCTTATGCCAATGCCAGTGCATACCTGTTGTGTTTTTATTATAAACCTGCATTCTGTACATTCCCATGTTTTGTATTCCTGTGTCTGGATCCTTTGTGATAACTAAAGGTAAAGTTATAAACTTACCTCCATCTTCAGGCCAACACTTAAGTACTGGAAGTTCATTTAAATCTGGATTATGATTTATAACTTCTTGGCAAGCTCCCTTTATTGGTAGTTTTATTGGGAAAACCGCTGCCATTCTAGCTACTTTAGGTAAAGACTTAACTGCATTTACAACTCCCATATAATTACTCATGTCAATAAGGTCTTCTATAACATTTCCAATATCATTTATATGTTTAGCTCCAAGAGCCATCCCCATTCTTTCATACGTACCCATAGCATTTATAAGAACTGGATATTTAGAACCTTTAACATTCTCAAATAATAACGCTTGTCCATAGCTCTTAGATATTCTATCTGTTATTTCTGTTATTTCTAATTCTGGATCTACTTCTACTTTTATTCTACTTAGCTCGCCATTTTTATCTAGTTCTTTTATAAATGACTGTAAATCTTTAAATGACATAATTCCCTCCTAAATTTAACATTCTTGACGATTTCTTATTTAAATTATATATTGTTTTTATATAAGTTAGATTATATATAATTAATCCTACAGGAGGATTCAAATGATAAATTTAAATAAAAAATTTAAAAATCACACTATTATTTGTTCTGCTATTCAAATGGGAAATGACTGGAACATAAGCATCTATGGTGGAGATAAACCTCATATAGGCGCTATTGCTCTTGGAATCCCTAGGCCTAGCCTTCAAGATGAAAATAAAATAAGTTCATCAGTATCCATTTTAACAATAACTGGTCACAAAGAAGATGTTATTGTTCAAAAGGCAGCTAAAATATTAGCTAGTGCTCTTAACAATACAGTGGTTGTAAGCTGTGGAATACACATTGATGATATAAGTTTTAATGATATACAAGATTTAGATTTATTTATATCAAATTTAATTGATGAACTAATCTCTAAAATCTTATAAACTATATATTAGATAGTGAAAATACTATAGTTATTACCTATTTATAATGTCTAAATAATTAATAATTCTATATCAATCTTATGCATTTGTCAAAATTATAACACTTAAATAAACTTTAAAGTAAAGTATACAGAATTAATATTAAAAGATCCTTATAAATAATATGATTCCTATAAAGTAGATAGTGTAAAAACACAAAACTGTACTTTATAGGAATCATATACTTTCTTACTTAACTCTTACTTTTCTTCTACGTATGTATTTATTAATCAAATCTATCTATCTTAAAAAGTTCTAAATCTTTATCTACTTCTCCTAAGTATAATTTACTTAACATCATTCCACCTAAAATAGCAAATAAAATTCCATTTGCACCATATCCTAAGCAATACCACAATTTTTTATTTTTAGGATCTTTACCTAAAAACCCCAAATTATCTTGAGTAGATGCAAAAGCCCCACAGTATTTATATTCTATTCCTATATCTAGACTTGGAAACATACTTTTTAGTCTTTGTTCTAACTTTTCATAACTTTTATTACATAGCTCTTCATTAAATATATCTGGCAAAAAATTTATATCTTCTCCTCCAATTATTATTCTATTATCATCTGTGGTTCTTAAATAATTGTAAGGATCTTCATTGTCTCTAATAACTGTATTTTTATAAATATCTTCTATATTGTTTAGTTGCTTTGTTGCAATATTAAAGGTTGTAGTTTTTACCCCAAAATTTCTTTTGGTAAAAAGGGCTGTATTATATCCCGTAGCTACAATAATTATTTTCCCTTTTACTTTATTTCCATAAACAGTTTCAGCCATTACTCCTTCTTCATTATATTCAAGCTTTACAACTTCAGTATTTTCATATACCTTTAAACCTTTTTTAGTGCTTACATCTAGTAAGGCATGAGTATATCTATATGGATCGAATTGTGCTCCTCCATCCTTACTTAAAACACCAGCTTTTACATCTAAAGAAAATGGATTGTTTTCTTTATTAATAAATTCTACTTCTAATCCACCTTCCTTCCTGATTTTATATTCTTCTTCCATCTCTTTTACTTCTAAATTCTTTGCAGTATATAGAAAGCTATCTACTCTTTTAAAATCACAAGTATTGTTATATTCCTTTATAAACTCTTCAATTTCATTTAATGCTTTTAACCCTAACTTATAAGATTTTATAACATTATCAATAGCTGTATAAGATTTCAACTCCATAGCATTATTATCTAATTCATATTGAAGAAGTGATGTTGTTATACTAGTGCTTCCATGAGCTATTCTAGACTTTTCTAAAATTACTGCATTAATATTATTTTTGCTAAAATAATATCCTAAAATAGCCCCTGTTACTCCTCCACCTACTATTATTACATCTGTATTTATGTCTTCAGTTAAATAATCATATTGCTTATTTACTTTGTTTATTCTAGTAAAAATACAATCTCCTTGTACATATTGGATATTTATAATAATCACCTGCCCTCTTATAATAATTTATTTATATTATTTTCTTATATTTGATATTTATTATTTCAAACATTATTATTTTTTTAAATTTCTCTTTATTTATGCATTAGTGATTTAATTATAAATTTTTAATTAGGCTGTCTATGCGACAGCCCCAACTCTAATCTACTTCATTCTAATAATCTTATAATAAGAGCGAACTGTTATAAAGTAATATAGACTATAGATAATAACATACACACTTATGCTTATTAGTAAAGGAATCAAGATTTCGTATGGAATCAAGTTAGATAAAGATACCAAAGCAAATAAACTATGTAAAATCCCTATAACTAGCGGGGTTATAAAAATGAATCTTACTTGTTTTGCTATAGTCTTTTTCATCTCTTTTTTCGTCACTCCAATTTTATGTAATATAGAATATCTAACTCGATCTATATTTGCCTCTGTTATCTGTTTAAAATAAATTACTGATCCCGTTGCAAGTAAAAATACAAGGCCTAAAAAAATACCAATAAACATTATTAAGCCAGTTACTTGAATTTGCTTTTGAAATCCTGTGTAGAAATCATTGAAAGATCTCACACTTAAATAGTCTTCTACAGGCATTATATTCTCTAATTTTTCTGTTAATTGTTTAGAATTAATTTCATTTTTAACACTAATATTCTCAACAGTTTTCACTCCATTTACTTCTTTTGCCTTTTCGTACACTTTATCTGGAACAATTATAACTAATTCATTTAAGTTAGTTATACTACTCTCCTTTGCTCCTTTAACTTTTAATCTCTTCATATCATTTCCAATTGAAAATACTGCTTCATTTCCCTTGTATATTGGACTAAACTCATACCCCTCAACATAAGCATGATCATATACAAAAGCTTCTTCATCATTTAAGCTTACATTTTCTGTACCCATTTCTTTTGAAAGGCTGTTAAAGGATGATTGAGACAAGAGATAATAGTATTCTGAAATAATAAAATTAGCATTTCTGATTTCCTGGACTTTTTCTCCTTCAAAGATACCTTTGACTGGAACCATTTCTATTTCAAATTTATTTTTTACTGGATGGGAAACTTTTTCCTCATTTAAAATAGTATTTACTCTACTTTCTAATTCTATATCATTTTTTTCATAGGAATAACTAAAAGGTGCAACCTTCTTAGATTGTATAAAAGTATTATAATAGATTGAAACAGAAGCTCCTACAGATGTTAATGTAACAGCACTTAACACCGCAATTGTTGCAAGTGATTTTGCATTTCCTCTGATACGATATAAAAGCTGAGATGTTGCTATCATATTTATTCCACGATAAAATAATGACTTGTTTTTTCTTGCTCTTTTCAAAATAAAAACAGTAAAAAACTTAAATAATAAATATGTTCCCATCACTGTTGAGAGTACTATATAGAGTGCACCCATAAGGAAATTAACATTCCTTTTAAGAAGTTCTAAAAACATTAATGCTAGAAAATATCCAGAACCTATTAAAAATACTGAAGTTAATGCTATAATAGCAGAGCCCTTTGGCATAGCCTCCCCTTCATTTTCAGCACTAAATAACTCAACTAATTTGAACTTATAAATCAAACGATAACCTTGAATTGATGTATAAAATATAATTAAAAAAAAGATAAACCCTGTATCTATTATTGCTTTCATTGGTATTTCAAAATAAACACTTAATTTTAATCCCATTATCTTTATCAATAAATCAAGAAAGAATTTAGATAACAAACTTCCAACTAAAATACCAATTACTAGTGATATTAACCCAATTAACATATTCTCATAAAATAGCATTTTTCCAATTTGCTTTTTTTGAATTCCTAAAAGTGAGTATAATCCCACTTCCTTTTTACGTTTACGTACAAAAAATCCATTAGAATAAATAATAAAGACTGCAACAAATATAATTAACATGACACTAGAAATCTTAAAAGCATCAGCAATCTTTGAATCTCCACCATCTTTTACTACTTGAGAATTGTACTGCAATGCCTTGAATGTAAAATAAATTACAATACTAAAAATCATAGAAACAAAGTATATAAAATAATCTTTAAAATTCCTTTTTATATTACGAAACGCAATACTAGATAACGTCATTTGCAGAACCTCCCGAGATAGTAGACATAACATCTACTACTTTTTTAAAAAATTGCTTACGTGTTAAATCTTTTCGTTGTAATTCTTCATATAGTTCTCCATCTTTAATGAAAATTACGCGTTTACAATAACTTGCAGCAAATGCATCATGAGTAACCATCAATATAGTTGCTTTATTATTTTCATTTAATGTCTCTATAATTTCTAGTAAATCTGTTGCTGATTTTGAATCAAGTGCTCCTGTTGGTTCATCTCCAAATATTATACTTGGATTTGTTACAATAGCACGTGATGCTGCACAACGTTGTTTTTGCCCACCTGAAATCTGATAGGGATATTTGTCTAAAATATCACTAATTCCAAATTTCTTAGCAATTTCAATTACACGAGAATCTACTTCTCTAGCTTTTACATTAGATAATGCAAGGGGTAATGCAATATTCTCTCTTACTGTTAGTGTATCTAATAAATTATAATCCTGAAAAATAAATCCTAAATGATTACGACGAAACAATGCTAATTTATCATCATTCATACTTACCACATCTTTTTCATCAATCAATATTTCTCCATTTGATGTATTGTCAATTGTAGAGAGAACATTTAGCAAAGTTGTTTTACCTGATCCTGAGGGTCCCATGATTCCAACAAAATCTCCCTCATTCACTTGTAAACTAATTCCTTTTAATGCTGTGAATTTACTTTCACCTGTATCATATATTTTTGAAATATTTCTTGCCTCTAATACTTTTTTCATCTTTTATAATCTCCCTTCCCAATCATTTCTATAAATTATTCTTACAATATTCTCACAAAAATAAATTTAAATTTTCTATTTTATTTCTAACTTTTCTTTTACTGCCATAGGAATTTGGTCTTTTTGTACTTCTTCGTAGTATTTCCCATTCTTTCCTTTAGCGTATATTAATAAATAAGCATCATGACGTAAATTCTTTGGTGCATTAATTATGATTTTTTGTTCCTTACCTTCATTGTTATATCCTATAAATTTATATTCATAACAATCATCCTCTGGACGAACTTTATCTTTACCTAAATATTTACCATCTTCTTTTACAACTGTGTAGTACTCATCTGTACTAATAAATGGATTTATTCTATCAGCAGTCATACTGCCACTAATCAAAAATACTCCTGCACCAACTACTAAAATTATAAATAGACTAATAACTTTTTTCATAATAAAACCTCCATATTTTAACTAAATAATTTTTTATTTGTTATACTTCAAAACAAAAAGCTTCCTGCTTTGATAATCTAATTATATCTAAGCAGGAAGCTTTCTATTTTCGTTTTTCCACAAGAAAAACCTATTTTTCTTTAATGAAATTCTTACGATTTTCCTACGGAAGTGTAGGAATAAAAATTTCAAATTCAATTATATCATTTTCACTAAAGGCCGTAATAGTTCCTTTATGTAATTGAACAATTTCCTTTGCAATTGCAAGACCCAAACCAGCTCCACCAGTTTTAGAAGTTCTTGCAGTATCTAAACGGTAAAACTGCTCAAAAATACGATTCAATTTTTCTTCCGGAATAACATTACCATAATTACTGAACTTTAACTTAACACCACTCTCATCTTGAGAAATAGTAATTGTAATGCTACTATCTTCAAAACTGTAATTAATCGCATTACGAATTAGGTTATCGAATACCCTCTCAATTTTTTTCACATCACACTTAACCATTACATCAGATGGAGACCTTAACTCACATTTAAGATTTTTAGGTGTTAGCATTGGCCTAAATTCATAAGTAATTTGCTCTAACATTCTCGTAAGATTTACCTTGCTCAATTCTAAGGTAAGATTTGATAAACTAAATCTTGTAATTTCAAAAAATTCATTAATTAAATCTTCTAAGCGTTCCGCTTTTTCTAAAGAAATAGATAGATATCGTTCTCTTAACTCCTCTGAAATCTGCTGCTCATCTCTTAGTAATGTCAAATATCCAATGACAGAAGTAAGAGGTGTTTTTAAATCATGAGCTAAATATATAACTAAATCATTCTTTCTTTGTTCTGCCTCTTTTGCAATTTGCTCATTTCTAAGTACATGCATTCTAAGATCATTCATCTGATTCTCCATATCTTTTAATATAGGTGGAAAATGAATAATCTCTCCATTTGAATTAATAAGGGAATTACTTGCCTCAGCTACTGTTGTAATATATTTAATTGTCTTAATCCAATATCTCACAAGAATAGCAATACAGCCAAAAAACCATATAAACATAAATAAAATCGACTTATTATAATCAATGAATTTAAAAAATTCATAATGTGTAAGACTCTTAAGAAGATCATAAAATAAATAACCTATAGTCATTAAAACTGCAGAAAAAATTGTGATTTCTAAAATAAAGCGACTAAATACATGAAAAAATATACGTCTTACAAAAGCCTTCATATTAATCTTATTCAATTTGATAACCAACTCCCCACACTGTTTTTATAAATTTAGGATTTCTAGCTGGTTCCTTCATCTTTTCACGCAATCTCCCAATATGAGCCATAACTGTGTTATTATTATCAAAATACTTTTCTCCCCATACTGCCTCAAACAGCTCTTCTGAAGAAACCACCTTACCTTTATGTTCACATAAATACCATAGAATAGAAAATTCTATTGGTGTTAATGATAACTGCTTTCCATATAAGCTGCATTTATGAGTATCTTGGTTAATAATTAATCCATCAAAATCATATTCATTACAATTTTCATCTAAGTCTATATTTACTTCCTTAGCCTGATTATAATTTGTATATCTTCTAAGCTGTGTTCTTACTCTTGCTGATACTTCTATTGGATTAAATGGCTTTGTTATATAATCATCTGCACCTATTGTTAACCCCATAACTTTATCCATATCTTCGCTCTTAGCTGTTAGCATAATAACAGGGAAAAAATATTTTTCTCTAATCTTCTGACAAATTGTAAAACCATCTATATCTGGAAGCATCACATCTAAAATAGCTAAATCCAATGACTGTGAATTAATGCACTCAAGTGCATCTTTGCCATTGTAATATTTATAAACACTATGACCTTCATTTTTTAAATACACTTCTATTAAATCAGCAATTTCTTTCTCATCATCTACCACTAAAATTCTTGAACTCAAAAGTTAACTCCCCTTTCCTATTAGTAGTTATATGTTAACACACAATTTTAATTCTAGCACTAGGCATATATTTTAGTTTAACCAATAATAAAAGCAAGTGACTATATATGTAAATACAATCACTTGCTTTGTTTTTGCATGTTATTAATGAACCTTGTATGTACTCTGGGATACTTGATGGGCTTAAACAGTCCATCTTCCTAACTCTTCAAAAGTGTCTTATAACTTGTATTACTCATTAACAACATTGCCAATCATATACTACTTTTGAAAAATCTCTATTCTTCAAAGCATTCTTAGGAATTGAGAAAATACAGTTTCCAGAATCTCCAAACATAATGCCACATTCATCATCTATATCTAGCTGTAATAAAAGGAAATCCTCATCATCAAAACCCAAATCATCATGCTGAACAAAATATGGATAACCCCCAACTCTACTATCACTACTGTAGCAATCATCACTCAACTTCTCATATTCTTCTTCTGTAAGCTCATCCTTAAAAAGTTCTTCAAATAAATCTATAGAAGAAGATATAGGCATTTCCCTTGTTTCAAAATACATTTTTCCATTATGTGAAAAAGGAAGATTTGACTTATATTCTTTATTATTTTCATATGGATTTTCCTTTATTAAAAACTCCTCATCCTCTTCATAGTTTTCTATGTATTTTACAACAACAGGATTATCTAAACCAAACATATCATCATTCATAACAAAAAACTGCAATAATCCCTTTTCTGGTAACTCGTCCATTTTCTCAAGATCTGATATATTTATCTGAGCTAAAAACAACATAGGATCTCCATCTTCATCTAATGGATACTCTTCAATATCTTTCAAATATGGACATCCACCTAACTTACTCTCCCAGGGTTTTGTTTCTTCACGTTTAAAACTTATTTCATTACTATATCTGTAAGTGCTTCTTATTGTGTCTTCATACTTTTTTAATATCTCAGGAATTTCATATGTAATCATTTTATCTCCTCCATATAATAAGCGTGCCAAATATAACATCTTTTTGAAAATTTATACTAATCTTATTATATAATATTTTCACATACAAAACATCCTTACCCAATTATTTCCAATAATTATAGAGTAAAATCTCACTTATTTATGTTGTAGTTCCCACTAAGCAATTTAAAATCTATGAAAATAAAAACCCTAGGCTAAACAAATTAGTCCAGGGTATCACTCACAATAAGATTTATTATTTAGTTTTTAATCCTTGCTTATTAATAGCATCTTTAACTTTAGGATAATAAACTGATTGATAAACTCTTGAAGTTACTGTACTCCAGTTTGTTTCTTGCTCAGCTCTTCCAATTTCCTTTAGATATTTATCCATCTGTTCATCATAAACATTAATTGAGTCTTCAACAGCTTTTATATCATAACTTTCATTATGCTTAAAACTTTCAAAAGGAACTCTAGGTTTTTTATGTGATTCATCAGCTGGATATCCAACTACTAAGCCTACCATTGGAAAAGTATATTTAGGTAATCCTAATATTTCTATAACTTCTTCTGGATTTTTTCTGATGCCACCAATAGGTACTGTGCCAAGTCCAAGGGATTCGGCAGCAACAACAGAAGCTCCTAAAGCTATTCCAACATCTACAGATCCTGCAAGAATACCTTCTACATCTTCATGAATTACCTGCTTCATGCCAGTTTTTTCACCTGCAAGATGAGTTCTATAAAAATCCATCACAAATACTAAAAATACCGGAGCCTTTGCAACATATGGTTGATTACCAACAAGTTCTGCTAATTTTTCTCTCTTCTCTTTATCCCTTACAACTATAACAGATGTTTGTTGTCCATTGATTGAGTTAGGCATAGCCTGAGCACTCTTAAGAATTTCATCTATTAATTCATTTGGAACCTCTTTATCTAGATATTGTCTTATTGATCTATGATTTTTTATTGTATCTATTGTATTATTCATAATAAATCTCCTCCTAGTTTTAACTGTTTTATATAGTGTAATTTACTTTGTAATTTGTTATTTTTAAATTTAATTACTTGTGTAAAATTAAATTTATCACAATCAAATTTTATTCTTTTTAATTGTAATTGTCAATCTATTATTATCTTCCAAATAATAACTGAAAAGTATTATTTACTAAAAAATACACCCTCACAACTTAAAAATGCACTATATTTATTTCTATTTAAACTCTTTATCTCTAATACTTTTTCCTTTTCAGTTAAAATCATAATTTCAATATATGTTTTAGTATATATCAACACTTACTTAAGCATATTTTCAACTAACTCTTTAACTGAATCAGTACATCTCTTACTGCCTTTTGATACTGAAGTGTCCTCTTGAATCTCTACAAAAGATTTTGCTCATTTTCTATAGACTTCTTTAAATCTCCTACTGTAACATTAAAACATCCAAATACTACTTGTTCTTTTTTAAAATTCATTTTCATTTTCTCCTTTGTATATCTCGTGTACTTACTTGTACACTAATTTAATACAACATATTCACAATTTATTATTCACATATTCCATCAACAGTGCATGTTAAGCTACTATTGTTATATTGGCTTTCAACCTCACCTTTAATTACAGCTTCAAACTCTTCCTTATTATTAAATCCACTCATAACTGTATCACCTATTATAAATGTTGGTACTGCACTTATGTGTGCTTCATTATATGCATGATTTAACGCCTTATTTTGAACTTCTTTATACTTCCCAGATAATAATGTTTTTTCAAAATCATTCTCATTTAATCCTATTTCCTTTGCTAATTCCTTAAGTATATGTATTTCTCCAATATTCTTATCTTCTTGGAATAAAGCCTTAAATACTCTATCATTATATTCTTTATCTTTACCATTTTCTTTAGCATAATGATATCCTTGAAAAGCCAATCCTGTATACGGATGTGGCGATATATTTGGTAATTTCATATTGATATTTAGCTTTTCTATAGTAGGATAAATATATCTTTCCCATAGTATTAATTTTGATGGATCATTAATAGGATCTAATTGTTCTGCTGATTCAGGTCTTAATTCATAAGGTACCCATTCAACATCTACATCTTTTTCTCTTCTTTCTTTTATCTTTTGCTCATAATTTATTATATTTACATATATTTTTATTAACAAGTACGCAATAATAACATATATACTATTAAAAAGCATAGTAATGTGAATTTATCTATGTTATTATGAATAAAAAATTTTAAGGAGTTATATAAAAACTGATTGTCCACTTGAATATGCCTCTTTTGTAATAGGTGGAAAGTGGAAGTTACGAATATTATGGATTTTATCTAAATCTGATTATGTTAGATTTAATGCACTTAAAAGAGACCTTGATGGAATAACTGATTTAATGCTTACAAAAAGCTTAAAAGAATTAGTTTCTGCTGATAT
Organism: Clostridiaceae bacterium AF10-41; assembly: GCA_027686065.1. GTDB lineage: Bacteria > Bacillota > Clostridia > Clostridiales > Clostridiaceae > Clostridium. Next base: position 1,932 of record JAQCTH010000012.1, on the reverse strand, counting down.
TGTTAAAAGAGTTCAATATAATGAAATTCCACCAAGAGTAGAATACTCTTTAACAGAAAACGGATTAAAATTAATTGAAGCTTTAGTTCCTATTAATAAATGGTCTGAAGAAACATTGAAAAAAATCTAACTAATCTCTTGCTTACCATTTGGTAACTACATTACTATAAAGTGCATTATTGTTAACATTTCATCTGTTTGCTATAGTAATTTTATCAAAATGAAAGGAATGATTTAGATGAATAAAAATTTAAAAATATTATATTTTAGTCCTACTAGCGGAACTAAAAAAATTGTTAAAGCTATAGCTCAATCTATTGATTCAAATTATGAGGAATTTGATATAACATTGCCACAAAATAGAGCTAATAACATAGCTTTTTCTAGTGATGATTTAGTTATAATAGGTATGCCAACTTATGCTGGAAGATTTCCAAGATTACTACATAGTTATATAGATAAAATTACTGCTAACAATACACTAGGAGTATTTATAACTACTTATGGTAATAGAGATTATGAAGATGCCTTATTAGAACAATATGATATTTTTACAGCAAAAGGATTTTTAGGCTTAGGTGCAGCTACCTTTATTACAGAACATTCATCAACAAGTAAATTAGCTACAGGAAGACCACATACTGAAGATTTAAAAACTGCTTCTGATTTTGGATATGAAATTATAAAAAGATTAAAAACAATTAACTCAGTATCAGATTTAAATTCTTTAACACTACCTGGAAAAATTCCATATGTAGAAAAGAATATTCCACCTATGCCATTTGCTCCCACAACTAATGAAAAATGTGTTACATGTGGAATATGTGCAAAGCATTGCCCTACTAGTGCTATAGACTTTTCAGACTGCAGAACTATCAATGTTTCTAAATGTATAAAGTGTAATAGCTGTGTTAAGAGATGTCTATTAAATGCTAAAGCAATGACTTCAGAACCTTATAAAAATATGCAAAATATGCTTATTACTAATTTTGCACATAATGAAAAAGAACCTGAAATATTTTTAGCTTAAAAATTAATCCGTATCAAAGTTTAATGATACGGATTAATTTTTTATTACTTTGAAAACTTCAAGTTTTCATCAATAATAATATTATATTCTTCTGTAAATTTTTCTTTATTCTTCATTCCCCAATCAAACATAGATTCCATTATTGGATATAAACTTTGACCTAATTCTGTTAACGAATATTCTACTTTTATTGGTACTTCTTCTGAATAAACTTCTCTTTTTATAAATCTATTCTTTTCTAATTCCTTTAATTGTGCTGTTAAAACTTTTGCACTTATATTTCCAATTTCATTTTGAAGCTCGCCAAATCTCTTTGTACCTTTTCTTAACTTACATAAAATTATAAATTTCCATTTATCACACAATAATGAAACTACTAATTCTATTGGATATTTTATTTCACGTTTCTTCATAAATTTCATACTTCCTTATTATCTTTGTACTTTAATTATATATTACTATACCTAAATCTCAAGTAAATATAAAAGGGGCTGTTGCACAACTAAAGTTGTGCGGCAGCTTATTTTTTTATCATAAAATGAAAAAAAGCGAGTCAAAGACTCGCTAATGTTTTATAATTTATCTGTGAAAACCAAACTAAAACATCACAAAAATTATACTAAATTTAATGACAGCTATCAATTAGTTTTTTCATTAAATTTCGAAATGTTTATACCAGAGGATGATTCAGTTAGATTGTTAAGCCACATATTGGAGGGATTAGATTACAGCAAACTGTATAAGGCGTACTCTTCTGGTCTTATGTCAATATTTTGGACATAAAAAGTCAAACTTTTTTATGCTGCACTTCTTGCTAATAATTCACATCGACCTGGAGTCATGTAATTAATAGAAGAATGTAGCCTTTTTCTGTTATACCATCCTTCAATATATTTAAAAAT
>JAQCTH010000119.1 GCA_027686065.1 Clostridiaceae bacterium AF10-41 | reverse complement strand
TTACTATACCTCTTAAAAATATAGATAAAATAATTAATAAAGAAGGAGAATTCTACAAATTATTAAATGCTTAACATATTAAAGCATCTTAAAAGTAAATTTTTAAGATGCTTTAAATATACACTAATATAATATACTCGTAAATGATATTTAAATAAATAGGAAACATTATATAACATTAAGAATAATATATTATATAAAACAATATAACAAAAGATGTATAGAAGGTAGGTATTTAGAATGAACTATTATAATAATGAATATGAAAACTCAAATTATGAAGAATATTTTAAAGGTATGAATAATCAAGATAAGTATCCAGTAAATAGTTGCCAAATTAATTCAAATAATTTACAAGAAGATGCAAATTATGACTTTGATAATGTATCAGAAGTTAAACAAGGTAATTTAGCAAGTTATGGAGCTTATCAAAGAGTTCAAGGAGCAGAAAATTTTCAAAACAATAATCAATATTTAGGTGGCACACAAGGAATTCAAAATCAATGCGGTCAAAATCAAGGTGGACAAAATGTTATTCAAAGACCAGGACAAGTAAGAAGATATAATTCATTTTATAATATAAATGGTAGAAATTATGTTATAACTAATAGAAACTTTTATAATAGATATTTTACTAGATATAATCACATTTATGTGAATAACTGTAATCATATAAAAGATTTCTTACGTGACTGTAATATATATCATTTTACTAATCAAACTATCTATGAAGGATGCCAATATCTAGGCTCTAATACAGTTGTAGCAAATAATTGGTGTGGAAATAATAACAACAATAATGCTTGTTGCAATAATAATGCATTTTAGTCTTTAGGAAAGTATAGGATTTTAATAATTGTGTAGTACTACTTTTTATATAAATAGTAGTACTACCACTATTTATATAAAAAGTATTGATAAATAATAATAATAATGTTAAAAAAGTTATTTTTAATTATAACTATACATAATATATAATATGGAAATTATTATTCAATAATATATAAGGTGTACTTATAAAAGATATTTACAAAAAACTATAAAAAATATATAATTATAAAAAATATAATAATTATCTTATTTAGAGTGGTGGAGGGACTGGCCCTTTGAAACCCAGCAACCTGCTTATAGTGTGGTGCTAAATCCTACAGATTTTTCTGAAAAATAAGAGTAATAAAGTTTTTATATAATTTTTATATAATCCCTTCTTACTTTTAGGAGGGATTTTTTATTGTATTTGATTAATACAATATATAATTAAATTAGTTATTATAATAAAAGGGGGTTATATAATGAAAAAAGATTTCGAAATAGTTAAAGATCTAGAAAAAAGAATATTAGTAATTGATGGGGCAATGGGAACAAATATTCAATCATTTATGTTGAAGGAAGAAGATTATAGAGGAAAATTATTAAAAGATTTTCACTTAGATCAAAAAGGAAATAATGATTTATTAAGTATTACAAAACCAGAAGTAATAGATAAAATACATAGAGGTTTTCTAGAAGCTGGTGCAGATATAATTGAAACTAACACATTAAATTCCAATAAAATATCACAAAGTGATTTTGGGCTTGAGAATTTTGTTTATGACTTAAACTATAAAAGTGCAGAGCTTGCTAAAAAAGCTTGTGAAGTTTTTTATAAAAAGGATGGCAAAAAAAGATATGTTGCAGGGTCTATAGGGCCAACAAATAGAATGGCATCATTATCTCCTAATGTTGAAGATCCAGGTTATAGAAATATATCTTTTGACCAGTTAAAGGAAGCATATATAGAGCAAATAGATGCTTTAATTGATGGTGGTATTGATTTAATTTTAATAGAAACAATCTTTGATTCATTAAATGCAAGAGCTGCTATTATGGCTGCAAATGAAGTTTTTAGGATAAAAAATATAACTCTTCCAATAATGATATCTGGAACCATAACAGATAAATCAGGAAGGCTTTTATCAGGACAAAGCCTTTTAGCTTTTGCTATTTCAATGAAAAATGAAAACATAATTTCAATAGGACTAAATTGTTCTTTTGGAGCTAAAGATTTAAATCCATTTATAAAAGAATTAGCAGAAACACAAAATCTATTTATATCAGTTTATCCAAATGCAGGATTACCAAATGAACTAGGATTTTATGAGGAATCACCTGAAATTACTTCGAATTTTATTGAAGAAATGTTGAAAGATGGATATTTAAATATTGTGGGTGGTTGTTGTGGCACTACTTATGAGCATATAAAAGCAATATCAAATGTAGCTAAAAATTATAAACCAAGAGTTGTTAAAGAAATCCAGAAAGAAAGTGGATATAGTGGATTAGAAATAACAAAATCAAATAGAGAATTTAACTTTATTAACATCGGAGAAAGAACGAATGTTTCTGGATCTTTAAAATTTGCAAGACTTATTAGAGAAAAGAAATATGAAGAAGCTCTTGAAATTGCTAAAGAACAAGTTCAAAATGGAGCTCAAATAATAGATGTAAATTTTGATGATGGACTTTTAGATAGCGAAAAAGAGATGGAATATTTCTTGAAGCTTTTAGCCTCCGAGCCAGATATTTCTATAAAACCTATAATGATTGATTCCTCAAGATGGGAGGTTATAGAAAAAGGACTTAAAGTGATTCAAGGGAAACATATAGTAAATTCTATTTCTCTAAAAAATGGAGAAGAAGATTTTCTAGATAAAGCAAGGATTATTAAAGAATTTGGAGCAGCAGTTGTAGTAATGGCTTTTGATGAAAATGGCCAAGCAGACAGTTATGAAAAAAAAATCAATATATGTAGAAGAGCTTATGATATTTTAGTAAATAAAATTAACTTTCCTCCAGAGGATATAATATTTGATCCAAATATTTTAGCAATAGCAACAGGAATTGAAGAACATAATAACTATGCTGTAGATTTTATAAATGCAACCAAATGGATAAAAGAAAATTTACCATATTGCAAGGTTTCAGGTGGCGTAAGTAATTTGTCCTTTTCATTTAGAGGTAATAATAAGATAAGAGAAGCTATGCATTCAGTTTTTTTATATCATGCTATAAAAAATGGTATGGACATGGGAATTGTAAATCCAAGTATGATTCAGATATATGATGATATTCCTAAAGACTTACTTAAGTTAGTTGAAGATGTTATTTTAAATAAATTTGAAGGGGCTAGCGAAAAACTATTAGAAGAAGCTCTTTTATATAAAAACGATTTAAAAGAAGATAGAGGAAGTAAAGAAAATTGGAGAAGTCTAGTTTGTAAAGAAAGATTAGAGCACTCCATAATTAAGGGAATCACTAATTATATAGATGAAGATTTAAAGGAAGCCATAACTTTATATGAAAAACCTTTAGATATAATAGAGGGTCCATTGATGGATGGGATGAAAAAGGTAGGTATATTGTTTGGTGATGGAAAAATGTTTTTACCTCAAGTTGTAAAATCAGCAAGAGTTATGAAGAAAGGAGTTTCATATTTAACTCCATATATAGATAGTGAAAAAGATGGAGAATTTACAAGAGGCGGAAAAATATTAATAGCTACTGTAAAAGGTGATGTTCATGATATAGGTAAAAATATAGTAGGGGTTGTTTTATCTTGTAACAATTTTGAAGTTGTAGATTTAGGAGTCATGGTTCCCTGTGAAGAAATAATAAATAAAGCAATAGAGGAAAATGTTGATATAATTGGGCTAAGTGGATTAATAACTCCATCTTTAAATGAAATGATAACTGTAGCTCAGGAAATGGAAAAAAGAGGTCTAAATATTCCACTTATAATTGGAGGTGCAACTACTTCTAAAGTCCATACTGCATTAAAGATAGATCCCAATTATAGTGGTCCAGTAATATATGGATATGATGCATCTAAAACAGTTGAAATTTGCAAGACATTAGTATCAAAAGAAAAATTTGAATTCATAAAGGAAACTAAAGAAAATTATAAAATTCAAAGAGAAAATTATGAAAAAGTTAAAAGTGAACTTATTTCTCTAAAAGAAGCAAGGGAAAATAAATTAAAAATAGATTGGAATAGTACATATATAAAAAAGCCAAAGTTTTTAGGGGTTAAAGAAATATATGAGTATACTATTAAAGATGTACGACCTTTTATAGATTGGAGTTTCTTTTTTTCTGCTTGGGGGATGAAAATGAAGTTCCCCCAAATTCTAGAAGATAGTATTTATGGGGAGCAAGCAAATAAAATTTATTTAGAAGCAAATAAATTATTAGATGATTTAGAAAACAGTGAAATAGTAAAGCTTAAGGGCGTATTTGGATTGTTTAAAGCAAGTTCTGCTCAAGATGATATAAAAATTTTTGATAAAGACAATAATTTAATAGAAACTTTTAATATGTTTAGACAACAAAAGAAAAATAAAAATAATATCAATCTTTGTTTAAGTGATTATATAGCTCCTGAAGAATTAAAAATTGATGATTATATTGGAGCATTTTTAGTTACAAGTGGAACTGAGGCTAGAGAACACTCTAAAAAGTTCAGGGAAAACGGAGATGATTATAACTCTATGCTTTTAAGTTTTGTTTGTGATAGGTTAGCAGAAGCCTTTGCTGAAAAGTTACACTTGGATATTAGAAAAAATTATTGGGGCTATTCAAGTGATGAGAACTTAAATTATGATGAATTACTTTCTGGAAAGTACAGGGGAATAAGGCCTGCTATAGGCTATCCATCAATAAAGGATCAAAAGGAAATAAAAAAAATATTCAAACTTTTAAATGGAGAAAAAGCAACAGGGGCAAGAGTTACTGAAAGTAATATGATGGATCCTCCATCATCAGTTTGTGGGTTATATTTTGCTAATAGTGAAGCTAAATATTTTGACGTTCATAAAATAGATATTAACCAGTTAGAGGATTACTCAAAAAGAAATAGTTCAAATTTAGTAGAATTAAAAAATAGACTTCCTAATATATTAATATAGCTAATTATATAGAAAAGAGACCTTATAAAGTTTAAGAATATTTTATAAGGTCTCTTTTTTATTTTAATATTAAGGGCTTAACTTTATTGAAATCTCCATCTAAAACTGAATAAGTACTATATATATTATTAGGTAACTCAGGAGATAAATTTGAATGAATATACAGTGTATTTAAATTTATTTCTTTTGCTCCTTGTATGTCACAAGTATAATCATTCCCAATCATTATACTTTCAAATGGATTTAAATTATATTTTTCAATTAACGAGCTATAAAAAAGTTTATCAGGTTTACAAACACAAAAATCTGAAGAAAATAATATTCCGTCAAAATACTTATCTATACCCAACAATTTCATTTCGTAAAAAGTAAAAACTCTTTGAGCATTAGATAGCAGATATATATTCTTATTTTTAGCTTTTAGAGCTTCTAACAATTCAATAACACCATTATAAAGAGATAATTTATTTAACGAGAGTATCCTAAATATTTGAGCTGTATCTCTGACTGTATCTTCACTCGGGAAAATACCTTTTTTATTAAATAATTCTTCAAAAATAATTTCTATATTAAAATCCGGAAAATTTGTATCAATAATTGATTTTAGTTTATTATCTACTAAGTGAATATAAGTATTTTTTAAATCAGAACTAGAGTAATTTGCACCTTTATAAGAATAAAAAAGAGATAATTTTTCAAAAAGCAGATGTGAATTTTCATCTGTATTTATATCAACTAAGGTTCCATATAAATCAAATATATAATTTTTAAACATACATAAGCCTCCTAAAACAAGTTATATAGTTTAATTCTTTTTATAAGTGATAAATCCTCTAATTAATACATAACAATAGAAAAATTGTGTTTTTAAACAAAAATATGTCT
>JAQCTH010000118.1 GCA_027686065.1 Clostridiaceae bacterium AF10-41 | reverse complement strand
TTTATATCATTATTAATTTTAATTATATTAGATAATATAAAATTATTTATATCTATTTCATATCTAAGTTCTATTTCATCTTTAATACTTCTAAATTCTTCTATACCACCATTTTTTCTATATTTTCTAATTAAAGAATCTAAATAAGTATTATATTCTTTAATTTTATAAGTTATTTTTTGAACATATTTTTTCTTATCTTTTATATAGCTTTTTTCATATTCTAATTTTAATTTTAGCAATTCTAAAATAGAATACTTTATTCCTAAAACTTCTATATATGAATACTCATTTTGAAAGGAGCTTTGTAATATAAAAAGTGCTAATTCGTCATCACTTCCTATACTTTTTAAAAACTCTTTTCCCCCTACTATTTCAATAGCTTTTTTTAGCTGCTTTAGCTTTTCTTCTATAAGTTTGTTATCGATAGTTATCATAGTACTCCCCTTTGTTATATTTTGCGAAACAAAATAGTGAAAAGTGAAAGAGTTAAGAGGAAAAAAAGTTAATGAACATCTCCTTCAGTCAATCTTCAGTAGATGGGCTTTCATACTAAGTTCAGTTATCGTTATACTCAACTTCACTAAGTATTCAATGCCTTACAACTAAATTTAAGTTTCGCACAGCAAAACACCCTTAACTTTTCAATTTTCACTTATAAATTATTCTATAATTTATAAAACGTTTATGCAATTTATATCTAAATTATAAGTTACATCTTTACGTTCTACAATTATTTTTATCTTTTCTTTTATTTCTTCATCTTCCATGACTTTGCTTAGAAGTTCCTTTGTTGGATTTATTGCATATGGTATTCCTACTGATTTGAACATAGTTATATCCCCAGATGTATCTCCATAAGCATAGCTTTTACTTAAGTCAATATTATATTTTTTTTGAAATTCATTAATTGAACTTAACTTACTTTCATGGTCCCACATAGGAATTACATCACCACTATATTTATTATAGCTATCTAGTTCATAAACCGTTCCTTTATAGTCATCCATATTATACTTCATAGACATTTCTTTTACTAATTCACTTGGAGATCCCGATATTGCAATTACTATATGCCCTTGATCTTTATGCCACTTTATTCTTTCTCTACTAAAAGTGTACACTCTATCTCCCTTTTGTTCTATAACCTTTTTCGCTATATAATCTATATGATACTTGTCTATTCCCTTTATTGCTTCAACATAAATATCTACCATTTTCAGTAGATAGGTATCGTAATCCCCTTGTCTTTTATCCCATTTTATGTATGAAGGTCTTACGTCTTTATACCATTTATTTTCGCTAACTAGTTCATATTTTATTATTTTTTTAAATACTTCTGTAATTAAACCTTCTCTGTATATAGTTCCATCAATATCAAAAAATGCTGCTACGTTTTTCATAAAACCCCTCCTATTTACTTTTTAATATCTATTATATATATGATTCAATTAAAAATCCACAATAATATTATATTAAATATAACTTATTATTGTAGATTTTTATCTTATATTAAATTTCCATAATTATAGGGATTATTGTTGGTCTTCTTTTAGTTTTATCATAAATATATCTTTCTAAAGCTTTTTTAACATTTGTTTTAATTAAGTACCACTCTATAATTTTATCATCTAAGCAATTTTGAAGTTCTTCTGTTGCAATTTGTTTTAATTCCTTAATTAACTCTTCTGATTCTTTCACATACACAAAGCCTCTTGTTATTATATCTGGTCCTGCAATTATGCTATAACTTTCTTTTTCTATTGTTACAACAATATTTACTAATCCATCTTGTGCTAAATGTTTTCTATCTCTTAAAACAAGACTTCCTACATCTCCTACTCCTAACCCATCTACTAAAACAGTTCCGCTAGTTACTTTGCCACATATTTTAGCAGATTCTTGCTTTATCTCTAGTACGTTTCCAACCTCTAGTATAAATATATCCTTAGATTCCATACCAAGACTAATTGCTAAATCTTTATGATGTTTTAGATGTCTATATTCTCCATGAACCGGCATAAAATATTTAGGCTTTATTAGTCTATGCATTAATTTTAACTCTTCTCTATAGGCATGCCCTGATACATGAACTTCTTCTAAATCTTCATAAATAACATCTGCACCCTTTTTAAATAATTGATTTATTACTTTTGAAATTAGTTTATCATTACCTGGTATTGGGGATGCTGAGATTATAAATAAATCATCTCTTTCTATTTTTATTTTTCTATGGTTTCCAAAAGCTATCCTTGCTAAAGCTGCCATAGGTTCACCTTGACTTCCTGTTGTAATAATAGTTATATTTTCATTTGAATAATTTTTTATATCCTCTATTTCTACTAGCATGTCATCTGGAATATGAAGATATCCAAGTTCTTTTGCTGATTTTGAAATATTCTCCATGCTTCGACCTGAAAAAGAAACTCTTCTATTATTTTCTATCGAAGCGTCTATTATTTGTTGCATTCTATGTATATTAGATGCAAATGTAGCTACAATTATTCTACCATTTGCACCTCTAAAGATCCTTCTGAATGTGTTTCCTATTGATTTTTCTGACATTGTATATCCTGATCTTTCAACATTAGTACTGTCAGCCATTAATAAAATAACACCATTTTCTCCTATACTTGAAATTCTATTTATATCTATAACTTTATCATCTATAGGTGTCAAATCTATTTTAAAATCACCAGTATGAAATATAACTCCAAGTGGAGTTTTTATAGCTAAACAACAAGATTCTGCTATACTATGTGTACTTTGTATAAACTCAATGCTTATATTTTCTAAATCAACATTTTCTCCAGGATTTACACTTATCAAATTACTAGTTTCTATTAAGTTATGCTCTCTTAATTTATTTTCAATAATAGCTAAGGCCAATCTTGTTCCATATATAGGTACATTGAATTGTTTTAATATATATGGAATTGATCCAATATGATCTTCATGAGCATGTGTAATAAAAAATCCCTTTACCTTATCTTTGTTTTGAATTAAATATGTTATATCTGGAATTATTAAATCTACTCCATACATTTCTTCATCTGGAAATGCAACTCCACAATCAACTACTATTATTTCATCACCAGCTTCTATAGCTGTAATATTTTTCCCTATTTCTCCTACTCCACCTAAAGGAATAATTTTAACAGATAAATCATTATTCATTGAAAAAACCTCCTAATCTATTAAAAGTAGTATTCCCTAAATTTTTAATTTAAATAATAAAAAACCATCTTTTAAAAGATGGTTTTTATTGCTAATTATTATAATATAAATTTTCACTTTGATATTCAGCATCACAAGTTATATCTATCCCAAGTCTTCTGAAAGTTTGTTCATCATTAGTTGGTATAATAGTTGTAGAATGTGCTTGGCATCCGTTTAACATAGTCAATTTTTCAAGGGCAACTTGTGCTGTAGGATTAGTTGCTGCACATATGCTTAATGCTATTAATATTTCTTCACAATTTAAAACTGTATTTTTTATTCCTAAAGTCTTTAATTTTAAATTTTTTATTGGTTCTAATATTACAGGTGAAATAAGATGAATTTCATCTGATATATTTGCAAGATATTTTATCGAGTTTAATATTACAGCTGCAGATGCATCCATTAAATCTGAGCTTTTTCCTGTTATTATATTTCCATTTTCAAGCTCTAATGCAACTGCTGAAATACCATCATTTTTCCCTTGCAGCTTTCTTTGTTTAAATAAATATTCTCTTGATGGAATTACAACATTTCTGTCTGTTTCTTTTAAACTTAGTTCTTCCATAATCAATTTAGATCTATCTGATGTTTCTTTATCTATATAACCTTTTTTATATTCACAAGTAGTTTTAAAATATCTTCTTATTATTTCTTGTTTAGAAGCTTCTTTTATTACTTCGTCATCTACAATTCCATAACCAACTCTATTTACACCCATATCTGTAGGAGATTTATATACTGAATCTTCGCCAGTAATTTTTTCAATTATTCTTTTTAATACCGGAAAACTTTCTATGTCTCTATTATAATTTACAGCTACCTTATTATAAGCATCAAAATGAAATGAATCAATCATATTTACATCCTTCAAATCAACAGTAGCAGCTTCATATGCTATATTTAATGGATGTTTTAATGGAACGTTCCAAACTGGAAAGGTTTCAAATTTAGAGTATCCAGCAATATTTCCTCTTTTATTTTCATGATATAATTGGCTTAAACAAGTTGCAAGCTTACCACTTCCAGGACCCGGTGCAGTAACAACTACTATAGGCTTAGTTGTTTCTATATATGGATTTTTTCCATATCCTTCTTCACTTACTATAGTATCAACATCTGTTGGATAACCCTTTGTAGCCTCATGCTTATAAACTTTTATTCCTCTTCTTTCCAGTTTGTTTATAAAAACAGTAGTAGCCGGTTGTCCATCATATCTTGTTATAACAACACTATTTACATCAAGTTCATATGTCCTTAAATCATCTATTAATCTTAATACTTCTAAATCATATGTAATGCCAAAATCTCCTCTTATTTTATTTCTTTCTATATCTCCTGCATAAACACAAATAACAACTTCAACTTTTTCTTTTAACTTTTGAAGAAGCTTTATTTTAGCATTTTCATCAAAGCCTGGCAAAACTCTTTTTGCATGTAAATCAAACATAAGTTTTCCACCAAATTCTAAATATAATTTATCATAATTATTCACTCTTTCTAATATATATTTAGATTGTTCTTCAAGATATTTTTTATGATCAAATCCTATTTTCATTTTATTGCCTCTCTTCTTTTATTCTTTATGTTCTTCACTAAAAATTAATTATACATTAAATTTTTTTATCTTTCTATAATAAATTATATTAAAATCATATGTTAATTTTTTTATTAGAACTTATAAGTATATGTTTTTGTAACAAATTATATTAAAAGCATATGCTTATTTATTATATGCATATGCTTATTGGTAAAATCATTATCATTTTTCCTTTTATATTACATTCTGGCCTTTTAGGCAGAATTATGTTGTTTTCCCTTAAAACTTCTAAATAGGGCTCTATTGAATCTATTATTTTTTGATAATAGTCTTCTTGTGAAGATTTTCTTAGTAAACTTATACATTTATTTTCATCTTCTTTTATCATCATAACTTTACCAAATATTTTGCAGGAACAATGTACTAAATCAAACATATGAGAATGATTCGCTAAAAAGTTATTTTCATTTACAGTTAATATAAGTGATGTTTTTTCACTTTCTATTAATAAATCTTGACTTCCGTTTGCTGTAATAGACTTTCTTAATCCTTCTAAAAGTTTGCAAATTATATTAAAATTTAAAGATTTCAAATTTTTTTTTTCTAAAAAACTATTTAAAAATTCCGTTCCATAACAGTTTATGCTACTAATTAAAGTATCAATATAAAGAGGCATTGAAGTTTCCTGTACACATCCTTTAATTTCTACATAATCTCCTTCTTTAACATCTCCATTTTCTATTGATTTATAGTCTATCATTTTTACATTTTCATTTTGATACATTCTATTTAATAAATCATTATGAAGTGTAAACACTGTAATTACTTTTGTTATTTCTTGTTCATTCCTATCAAAATCACGACCTTCAAAGCCTAAGCTCCTATCACTACCATTTTCATAATGATCATCACATCTTTCTTGTTTTGTTTTATAACCTTCTATTTTATCTTTTTTACTTCCAAAATCAGAACCATTTGATTCTCTATCACCTATCTTAACATTTCCTCCAATAGTTCTATCTTTAATTCTTCTGTATTTCCTTATATCAATATATCCATTTAATGCTACTGAATTTAAATTTCTTATCAGAGTCTCATCTAAATATACTAATAAGTCTAACATTAATGTCCTCCTAAGATAATTATAGTTTTACACCATATTATATTAGATTAATAAATTTTTAATAACTTAAATATTATTTTTTATTTTTTGATAAAATATTTTTTATTTCATTTAGTAGATTTTCTTCATCTTTTTTTAATACAAGAGTACCTT
>JAQCTH010000117.1 GCA_027686065.1 Clostridiaceae bacterium AF10-41 | reverse complement strand
ATAATACAAATCATATTTTAAGTATTTTACCTATATTATTATATACATTCTTATCTACTCAAATAGATTGTTATTTACTTAAGATTACTAATAATCCTAAGTTATCAACTGTTTTCTTTGCATTTATATCAGGATTATGGGCATATTATATTAATGGCTTATCTCCATTATGGTCAAAATATAAGTGATAGCTATTAATATTTAATAACTATCACTTATATAATAAGCTTTTATTCCTTTTTTTATAATATTATATTTCTTAATTCATCAACACTTGATAAGTAATAATTTGAATTCTCTTTCATAAAATCAATTATTTCTGGTATAACATGAGACCAACCAGCACTAGCAAAATCTACATTACAAGTTCTTGCCATATCAAGTCCTGGCTTTAAATCATCTACTACTAATATATCTTCTTTATTTAAGTTAAATGTTTTCATAGCTTCTCTAACTGGGTAAGGATTCGGTTTTCTCTTATACTCTTCAAGATCCCAACCAAATATTTTATCTGGTAAAATGCCACAATTAATCTTATAATCTCTTTGGATTTGTTTACTTTCTGAGTGAGAGGCAACGCAAATTACTCCTCCTAAACTTTTGAAATCTTTTATTAATTCTGGAAAACCATGATAAAAATCTGGGATTTTTGACTTTGTATAGCTACTCCATATTTTATATTGATATGCTTGTTCTTCTTTGTTAAATTTCAATATATCCTTGCATAATTCTGAAAAACCAGGATTAAAACAACTAGAAATGAACTCTTCAAGGGTAATTATTTTTGTATTTGGTCTTAATATTTTAAGTGCCTCTACAAATGATGGATAATGTATATTAGGAGTGCTTATAGTAACTGTATCATCATGATCTAAAATCAAACATTTGTATTTCATAGTTATAACCTTTCTTAATATACTTTATTTTTTGTAAACTAAATAACTATTTATTACTCTATTATATAAACTATGCATTTTTACATTAAAGTAAAATTAGCTTTTTCTATATAGAGTGGCTAGACCTATTCCAAGTTTTTTAGCTGCTTTAGATTTTCCTTTAGTATCATGTCCATACTTCTCTAATGCATAATTTATATATCTTTTTTCTAATTCTTCTAATGTTATAAAATCTCCATTGATAATATCATCTAAATCTTTCTTCTCATGACTATCATAATAACTTGTTATATATTCTGGAAGGATACTACATGTTATTATATTATCTTCATCCACTAAATTTATCATAAACTCTACAGCATTTTGTAATTCTCTTATATTTCCTTCCCATTGATAATTCTCTAACTTTTCTATTACTTCATCTTCAATATGAATTTCTTCTAAATTGTAGCTTGAACAATATTTTTCTATAAAACTTAATACTAATTGCTTTATATCTTCTTTCCGCTCTGAAAGATTAGGCATTTCTATAGGTATTACATTTATTCTATAATATAAATCCTCCCTAAACTTTTTTTCTTTTATCATTTCTTTTATATTTTTATTAGTTGCCGCAATTACTCTTATATCTAAATTTATCATTTTATTAGATCCTATCTTAGCAAACTTTTTTTCTTGCAGAACTCTAAGCAATTTTACCTGAAGTGAAAATGGCATATCTCCTATTTCATCTAAAAATATTATTCCTCCATTTGCAAGTTCAAACTTTCCCATTCTACCATTATTACTAGCCCCACTAAAAGCACCTTTTGCATATCCAAATAACTCACTTTCGAGTAAAGCTTCAGGAATTGCTGCACAATTTATTGCTATAAAAGGTTTGTTCTTTCTATTACTTTGAGAATGTATAGCTCTAGCTATTACCTCTTTACCAGTACCACTTTCTCCTGTTATAAGAACAGAGGATGTTGAATTGGCTATCTTTAAAATTTTCTTTTTAATATTCCTCATTGATTCTGATTCACCAATTATAGATTCTAATTTTATTTCTCCCCAAACATTATTTGCAGTTATATTATATTTATCTTTTTTACAAATTTTATTTAATATGATAATACTTTTATAATTATATGAATATGAGTTCGTTTCTAATAATTCACCTATTCCATCATAATCAGTATCCTTAACCCTTATTGAAATATTATATTTTTCAGAATTACATCTTATAGATACATCTATTTCATCTAAGTCAATGCTTTGAATATTCAAGGATTTTCTTACATAATTATTGGCATAAATTACTTTATTATCGGAATTTAAAATTATAATTCCATCGCTTATTTTATTAGATATATCCTTAATAAACTTTTCTTCCATTCTATTATCACCTTTTGTACTATATTATTGACTTTTAAGCTCTCTCATAATATTATGTTAACATTTTTTCCTTGACCTTACAATTATTATAAACAAAAAAGTGGACATAGGTATTTTCTTACAATTCCCTAAAAAATAAGAAAAAGAAGCTTAAATTTATTTCTTTAAGCTCCTTTATTATTTATTATTTATTATTTATTATTTATTTTATTTACATAAATAGTAGGAATTAAAGCATACATTGCAGCTGCTTTTACTATTTCACTTTTCCATGTTCTTTCATTTGGTGCATGTGCTTGATCTTCATGTCCAGGACCAAACCCTATACATGGAATTCCATATCTACCCATTATAGAAACTCCATTAGTTGAAAAGGTCCATTTATCTACTATAGGCTCTGCTTTAAACAAATTTCTATATGTTTCTATAAGAGTTTGACATACCTCATGTTCTTCTGAAATAACCCAAGTTGGAAAATAAGATTGTGTTTCATAAGAAAGTCCTGTATATGATTTTTTATCATAATTATATATAGATACCTGCGCATCTGCTTTCTTAACTGAAGGTAAATTTTTAATTTGCTCTATTGCAAATTTATGACTTTCTCCATCAGTTAATCTTCTATCTATAGAAATACTACATCCATCTGCTACTGCACACCTAGATGGTGATGAAAAAAATATTTCTGATACGGTTAATGTTCCTTTTCCTAAAAAATCATTATACATAAGATCTTTATCTAGATTTTTTAGTTCATCTAATATTGGAGCCATCTTAAAAATTGCATTTTCTCCTCTTTCTGGAGCAGATCCATGACAACTAATTCCATTAGTACTAACCTTAATTTCTACTCTACCTCTATGCCCCCTATATATATTACATGAAGTTGGCTCTGTTATTACCACAAATTCAGGATTTATATTATCTTCATTAATTATATACTGCCAACATAAGCCATCACAATCTTCTTCTTGAACTGTGCATGCTATGAGTAATGTATAATCATTTTCTAAATTTAAGTCTTTAATAATTTTTCCAGCATAAACCATTGCAGCTATGCCACCACCTTGATCACTTACTCCTCTTCCTAATATTATTTCTGCATCTTCATCTCCTTCATATGGATTATAATTCCAAAGACTAGGATCTCCAACACCAACAGTATCAACATGGCCATCCATAGCTATAAGATGACTTCCTGACCCTATATAAGCTAATAAATTTCCCATTGGATCTATCTCTATTTTATCAAAACCAACCTTTTCCATTTCCTTCTTTATTCTCATTATCTTAGCTTCTTCATTACAACTTTCACAAGGTATAGAAATTATTTCTCTTAAAAAATTACTCATATCTTCTTTATAATTTTCTGAAGATTTTATTATCTCTTCATAAATATATTTATACTCCATATTTACCTCTCCTCTAATTTAAAAGAAATACTTAATTATTTTTATAATACGCATAATTTGTGCCAATATTTAATTAGACTTTTAGGATAGTAAATAGTAATTTTCTAATTAATATTAATATTAAACTTGTATGTAGTTAATGATTAAAGAAAAAATAGTTATCAAAATAATAATTTATATCATTTTGATAACTATTATTTTATCTTTTTATTAATTTAATAAACTCCTCATATTCTTTTATAGTATCAATATCTTGTAAAAACAAACTATTATTTATACCTACATACTTAATTTTATCTTTATTATTTTTAATTACTTCTCTTCCTCCCATATCTCCTTTTAAGCTTTCTAACTCTTTTTTTAAACTTATAGGAAATATAATTGGACTTCCTGTCTTATCCTTAAATTTAGGAATAATTATATTTTCACTATTTTGTGAGGAAACCTTTATCAATTTATTAACTGTCTCTTCATCTATAAATGGCTGGTCGCCACAAAAAAACATATAATTATGATTTAAATCTGCTTCTTTTAAGCCTAATTTGATTGATTCGCTTTGTCCATTAATAGCTAAATCATTTTTTATAGTTTTTATCCCCTCATTTATCCCAATATTAATTATTTCTTCTTCTCTTCCAACTAAAATTATCTTTGACATATTGCATTTTTTAATTGTTTTTATTACTTTTTCAATTATTAATTCATCTCCAATATTCATCAATAACTTGTTTCTTCCCATTCTTCTACTAAAACCTGAGGCTAAAATTATTCCATTCATTTTACCCACACACCTTTATCTTTAAGTAACCGCTTTCATATTAAAGAATTAAATTTCATATAAAGCTTTACATAACTTATATTTTGCTAAATAAATTTTGTACTGCATTTCTTGCTTCAAAAACTATTTTTTCTTCATCTACATTAGTAAGCTTCCCATCTTTTACCACTACTTTACCTGCTATTATAGTATAATCAACCGTTGATTTGCATCCAACAGTACCTAATATTGATTTTGGATCGTATTCTGCTCCTATAAACTCTATTCTATTTGAGTTTATCATAAATAAATCTGCTGCTTTTCCAACTGAAAGCTCCCCAATATCATTTCTTCCAAGAACTCTTGCACTTCCCCTTGTTGCTAGTTTTAATATATCATATCCAGTTGGAGCATTATTACTCCAATTTAACCTATGAAGTAGATAACAAATTCTAAGCTCTTCTAAAAGATTGGAACCATCATTACTTGCACTTCCATCCACTGCCAGTCCCACAGGCACATCCAATTTTATCATTTCTGGAATTCTTGCTATTCCTGAAGATAATTTCATATTTGATATAGGGCAATGTGCTACCCCTGTTTGTGTTTTTGCTAATATTTTAAGTTCTTCATCATTAAAATGAATCCCATGAGCGTACCAAACATCATTTCCAATCCAATCAAGAGTATCCATGTATTCTAAAGGTCTCATATTAAATCTTTCAAGAGTATATCTTTCCTCATCTTTTGTTTCTGCTAAATGAGTATGAAGTCTCACATTATATCTTCTTGCAAGTTTAGCACTTTCTTTCATCAATTCTGCTGTTACATTAAATGGAGCACAAGGTGCTAAAACAACTCTTTTCATAGAAAACTCACTTGCATCATGATATTTTTTTATAATTCTCTCTGAATCGTATAATATTTTATCAAATTTTTGAACAACAGAATCTGGAGGTAAACCTCCATCCTTTTTACTTAAATTCATGCTACCTCTTGATGCATGAAATCTAATTCCTAATTCTTTAGCTGAATTAAATTGTTCATCTATAAGTGTTTCTTCAGCTTTCTCTGGAAAAAGATAATGATGATCAAAACATGTAGTGCATCCATTTTTCATCAATTCTCCCATTCCAACTAAAGAACTATATCTTATTGATTCTGAAACCACACCTTTCCAGATTTCATATAAGGTTGTTAACCAATCAAAAAGTTCCATATTTTGTACTTGTGGCAGATTTCTAGTAAATGTCTGAAAAAGATGATGATGGCTATTTATAAGTCCTGGATATACATACATATCCTTTGCATCAATTACTTCCTTGGCTTCAAAAATATCTTCTCCTATATATTTTATAATTCCATCTTCTATATATAGATTTACATTTTCAAATAAATTATCTTTTTCATCACAAGTTACTAATGCTTTAATATTTTTTATAAATAAGCTATTTTTCATATTGACCCCTCCAAATTCTATAATTTAAATAAACCAATCCTATTTTTCCCTTTATTATATAATATTATTTTATATTGATATTACTGCACCTCACTTTCTATTCTTTAATAAATTATATATATTTTAAAATAAATATCTTATTTTATACTTTTAGTTTTACAACCGTTTCAAAGGGGTATTATATTAAATTTTATTACTTTTGCTATATTTTT
>JAQCTH010000116.1 GCA_027686065.1 Clostridiaceae bacterium AF10-41 | reverse complement strand
TAATTAAATTTAAAACATAATAATAAAAAGTGTGGTAGTATAAATAAAAAAGTTATCAATTTTAAATGAATGTCGAATGGTTAAGTTATGTTTAAAAATGGTTATAAAATGTCGCTAAAAAAGTAAAATAATGATAGGGATTTGTGATATAATTTTGTATTGTTGTTAAAAAACATATACAAAATTCTTGCAAAAATTAAACTACTAATGATTAAATATAAAATTTAATAATAATATAAAATTTATTAAAAATGAAATTAAGGGTATAAAAATTATGTCTATTGATGATATAATAAGTTGAAAGCGTAATTATATATTGGGAGGAAATTTCAGTGGAAGAACAAGTAATAAGATTAGATGAATTATTTGAAGCTTTAAAAAAGAGATGGTTAATGATAGTTACAGTTACATTAATAGCTACTATAATTTCAGCAGCATTAAGTTTCTTTGTAATAAAACCTAAATATGAAGCAAGTACAAAAGTTTTTATAGGTAAAGATGAAGGGGATAATCAAGCATATAACCAAAATGATGTACTTATGTACCAAAAGCTTATGAAAACTTACTCAGAGGCAATAAAAACAAAAGATTTAGTATCAAGAAGTTTGCAAGGTACAAGCCTTGAGTTAAAACCACAAGATGTTTTAGCAAATTTAACAGTATCACCTGTATCAGATACACAAATACTACAAATTAAATATAAAAGCAATAATCCTCAAGAAGCAAAGGTAGTTATACAAGAGCTAACGAATGAATTTATAAAAACGTCAAAAGAATTAGTTCCAAATGGAAATATAAAAACTATAGAAGAGGTTCAATTACCAGAAAAACCAGTTAGTCCTAATAAGAAAATGAATATTGCAATAGCATTTTTACTTGGATTAATGGTAAGTGTAGGATTAGCCTTCCTATTAGAATTCTTAGATAATACCTTTAAATCAAAAGATCAATTAGAAAGAGAATTAGAAATTCCAGTAATTGGTGTAATACCTACAGTAAAGGAAGTTTAGGAGGATAATATGTTTATAGTAGAAAAAGAACCAAAATCTATAGCAGCAGAAAGTTATAGAACCTTAAGAACCAATATACAGTATTCATCCTTTGATAAAGAATATAAAGTAATAATGGTTACAAGTTCAGAACCAGGCGAAGGTAAGTCAACTACAGCTGGGAATCTTGCTTTATGTTTAGCTCAAGGAGAAAAAAAAGTAATATTAGTAGACTGTGATTTAAGAAAGCCATCACTACATAAAAAATTTAAAATTTCAAACATAGTAGGTTTGTCAGATGTAATGATAGGAAAAGAAGAATTAGTTACAGCAATGCATAGATATAATAACAATTTAGTAATATTAACATCTGGTAAAATACCGCCAAATCCATCAGAAATGCTTTCATCAAAGTCAATGACAACATTACTAGATACATTAAAGCAAAACTTTGATTATATAATACTAGATACACCACCAGTCCAGGCGGTTACAGACTCACAAATACTAGCAACAAAAGCAGATGGAACAATTTTGGTAGTAAGAGCAGAAAGAACAAAAAAAGATTCAGTGCAAAGTGCAATTAATTTATTAAAAAAAGTAAATGCAGATGTTATAGGAACAGTTTTAAATGGATTAGACAATAGTAGAAATAAATACTATTACTATTACGGAGAAAAGTAAAAACAGGGAACAGGGAATAGTTCAAAATAAGTTAAGAGTGCACAGTTCACAGTGCACAGTTTAAGGAATAAACTCCTACGGAGTTTAGAAAATAACTGTGAATTGTGCATTGTGAACTGAAAACTGAAAAAAATTGTGAATTGTGAACTGAAAACTGAACAAAACTGTGAATTGTGCACTTCGCACTGTGAACTGAAAAAAAGGGGGTTTTTAAATGGTGGATTTACACTCTCATTTAATATATGGAATTGATGATGGATCTAAGTCTAGGGAAATGACTTTGAATATGCTAAGGCAAGCTGTCTTAGGGGGAACTACTAAGCTAGTTTTAACTCCTCATTATATGCCAGGGTATTTTGAAGTACCTAGAGAAGAAGTGAAGGAAAAGGCAGAGCTTGTAAGAAGCTTAGCAAAAGAAGAAAATCTAAATATTGATATATATTGCGGGCAAGAAGTATATTACACATCAAATATATTAGAAAATTATAATAATGGATATATAGGAACAATAAATAATTCAAGATATATGCTGATCGAATTTAACATGAGGGATTTTTCTAGTAAAGAAGCTATTGAAAACATATATGAGCTGCAGCTTAAAGGAATAGTACCTGTTATAGCTCATCCAGAAAGATATAGAAAATTTATAAAAAATCCTTCACTAATAAATGAGTTTATAAGAGAAGGATTTCTTTTTCAACTAAACCTTGGAAGTATTACAGGAGAGTTTGGAAAAGAAGTACAAAAAAATGCAGAAACTTATATGAAAAATAAGATTTATAGCTTTATAGGATCAGATGCCCATAGAGATACAAAAAGAAATCCTAATATGGAAGATGGAGTACAAGCTATAAGGAAATTAGATAAAAACTACTTTAATTATTTATTAGATTCAGGGGAAAATCTTTTGATTAATAAAGAAGTAAAGTATAAAGGAAATTTAATTAAAGAGAAAAAAGGACTTTTTGGGATATTTAATAAAGTATAAATTAAATGAACAATATTATGTATAGATAAAAGGGGTGGAGAATTAGTGATGGAAAGACTTGAAATCAATGATCAGGAAATAATAGAAATTGAAGGAAAAGAAAGTGCTATATACAATATATCTAAAAGAGCTTTAGATATTATATCCTCGACATTAGGATTAATAATTCTAAGCCCTATTTTACTAATTGTGGCTATTTTAATAAAACTAGAATCAAAAGGACCAGCAATATTTTCACAAAAGCGTATTGGATTAAATAAAAAAGAATTCAAAATGTATAAATTTAGATCAATGGTGCAAAATGCTGAAGAGTTAAAAGAAAAACTAGCAAAAGAAAATGAAATGTCTGGGCCCATGTTTAAAATGAAAAATGATCCTAGAGTTACTAAAGTAGGAAGATTTATAAGAAAAACAAGTATAGATGAACTTCCACAATTAATAAATGTGTTAAAAGGAGAAATGAGCTTAGTTGGACCTAGGCCAAGCCTCCCAAAAGAAGTATCAAAATTTGAACCATGGATGCTTAAAAGATTAAGTGTAAAACCAGGACTTACATGCTACTGGCAGGTTTCAGGAAGAAGTAATATAGACTTTGAAAACTGGATGAAGCTTGATTTACAGTATGTAAATGATAGAAGTTTTTGGCTAGATTTAAAATTAATATTAAAAACAGCTACAGTGCTGCTTGGAGATGAAAATGCTTGTTAAATGATTAAAATTATACAAAAGAAATAATGAAATTAAAGATTAAAGGGGGAAAACTAGATGAATAAATTAAATATTATAGGATTAGGGTATATAGGATTACCAACAGCACTTATGTTTGCATCAAATGGAATAGAAGTAGTTGGAACTGATTTAAATGAAAAGCTAGTAAATACTTTAAATGAAGGCAAATTAACATTTGAAGAAGAAGGTTTGGAAGAAGTATTTAAAGGAGCTATAAATAATGGTATTAAATTTAATACAAAATATGAAAAAACTAATAGATATATAATTACAGTTCCGACACCTTATATTAAGAAAACAAAACAAATAGATGCAAAATACGTTGTTTCAGCAGTAAAGCAAGTATTAGAAGTTTGTGAGAATGGAACAATTCTTGTTATAGAATCTACAATATCTCCTGGAACAATAGATAAATTTGTTAGACCTATAATAGAGGAAAAAGGATTAAAGATAGGACAAGATATACATTTGGTACATGCCCCTGAAAGAATAATACCAGGAAAAATGGTTTATGAATTAGAAAATAATTCAAGAACCATTGGAGCAGATTCAAAAGAAGTAGGAGAAGAAGTTAAGTCATGGTATGAAGTATTTTGTAAAAATGAAATTGTAGTAACTAGTATAAAAACAGCAGAAATGAGTAAAGTTATAGAAAATACATTTAGAGATATAAATATAGCATTTGCTAATGAGTTAGCTAAAATGTGTGATAGAGAAGGTATGGATGTATACGAACTAATTAAAATAGCAAACAATCATCCAAGAGTTAATATACTTCAACCAGGACCAGGGGTTGGAGGACATTGCATATCAGTAGATCCATGGTTTTTAGTTGGAGACTATCCTGATATAGTTAATGTGGTATTAGGGGCAAGAGAAGTAAATGATGGAATGCCTCAATATGTATTTGATAAGATACATAGAATAATGAAAGAAAATAATATAAATGATTATTCAAAAGTAGGTTTGTATGGATTGACTTATAAGGAAAATGTTGATGATACTAGAGAAAGCCCAACATTGCAATTATTAGATATATTTAATAAATATAATATAGATACTGTTAAAATTTATGATCCTTTTGTAAAAGAAAAGAAATTTGAAAATCAAGTAATGAATATAGATGAGTTTTTATTTGATACAGAATTAATTGTTGTTTTAGTAAGTCATGATGAAATAAAAAACAATATAGAGTTATTGAAAGAAAAAATTGTTTATGATACTAGAAATATAATTAATGTAGGAAAGAAAATTTATAAAATTTAGAAGTTATGAAGGGAACATTAGAATAAAATATTGAATTAATGTTTAATATTTTATTCTAATTAAGAATTCTTATGGAGAAAAGAGTAAGATTTTTAAATACGTATGTAGATGCTTTAACTATGGAGGAAACATTAGTAAAAATTGAAGATAGTATTAAGAATAGAAAGTGTATTCAGCATGTAGTTATTAACGCAGGTAAAATTAATTTAATGCAAAAAAACAAGGAGTTAACTCAAATAATAAATGAATGCCCAATAATAAATGCAGATGGACAGTCTATAGTTTGGGGATCAAGAATTTTAGGGAATACTTTACCTGAGAGAGTTGCAGGAATAGATATATTTATGGAATTAACTAAAATATCTTCCGAGAAGGGATATAGGCCATACTTTTTTGGAGCTACAGAAGATGTGGTGACTGAGGTGGTAAGAAGATTCAAGGAGCAGTATCCTAATCTTAAGATAGCAGGATATAGAAATGGATATTTTGAAGATTCGGAGTCTAAAAATATTGCGAAAGATATAAAAAAATCTAATGCCGATATATTATTTGTAGCTTTTAGTTCACCAAAAAAGGAATTTTGGATAAAGGAACATATGGAGATAATGAAAGTGCCATTTGCTATGGGAGTTGGAGGTAGCTTTGACGTTATAGCTGGAAAAACTAAAAGAGCTCCTGGATGGATGCAGAATTTAGGGTTAGAGTGGTTTTATAGATTTATCCAAGAACCGAGAAGAATGTTTAAAAGATATATAATTGGAAATTTGAAATTTTGCACTTTAATAATAAAAGAAAAATTTAGAGGATAAAATGAAGAGTATTACTTGGTATATAAATAGATTTAAAAAAATGAATGTTTTAGAGGTATTTCATAGAATAAGGATATTTTTATATGAAAAAAAGCTAGAGTTTACATATGAAAATATTAATAGTGTAAATGTAGATTACATAAAAAGTATGAATTTATATTTTAAGAATAGCAGTGAAGATATAGTGTTTTCTGCAGATAGATTTATTAACGAATACTATTTGTTATTTAATAAATATCTAAAGATTTACACTAAAAAAGGGGACAAATATCTTGTAGACTATATAGATAATAAAAAGACAAAAAATATGTTTTTCAATAAGATTAATTTGGAGAAAATTAATCCTAAACATATATGGGAGTTTAATAAGTGTTATCAATTTTTATCCCTAGCAATTTCGTATAAGAAAACTAAGAATAAGATATATTTTAATAAATTGCTAGAAGAATTCAAAAGATGGATAGAACAAAATAGTAATTATAATAGTGTCAATTGGTGTAGTAATTTAGAGATGTCAATAAGAAATATTAATTGGATTTTAGCATTAGAATTAATTATTGATGGAATTGATGCAAAAGATAAATTTCTAATATTAAATACTATAGTTAAACAAGTAAATTTCGTTTTTAATAGATTATCCCTATACTCTTCTTCAAATAATCATTTAATTGGAGAATTAACTTTCTTATTAATAGCTAGCAAAAAGATTGGTTTTAAGAATAATCATAAAATATATAAATATTCTAAGAGAAAACTAGAAGAACAAATAGAAAAGCAATTTTATAAAGATGGAATTAATAAAGAGCAGTCTATAAATTATCAAGTTCATACAACAGAGTTATATCTAATATGTATTAAATTTTTAGATGATATAAATGAGAAATTTGATGAAAAAGTATAT
>JAQCTH010000115.1 GCA_027686065.1 Clostridiaceae bacterium AF10-41 | reverse complement strand
ATAGTAATTTTAAAATCAAATTAGGAATATGCATAGGTTTAATAACAGTTTTTGTAGCAGTAGTTATAAGTGGTATGATTTATTCTAATAAAATAAATAAAATGAATTTATCTTTAAAAATCTCTACTAATAAAGCTAATAATGAGAAAGATACTAATAAGAATAAAACCTTAGAAAATGAAAAAAATGAAAAGATAAAATTGCTAAAAAATAAAATAAGAGAATTAGATTCAACTGTAGATATAAGCAAAACAGAAAATAACCTTGATAAAGACTTATTGTTTTATGAAAATCTATATAATGATTTACTAAAGCAAAAGGAAGAGGATAATATAGAAGATGCAAATACAGATGAAGAAATATACAATGAATCAATACCTTTTATAAATGCAAATAATAATTCAAATAATTCTAATAATATAAATAATAATCAAAATGAAAATACAGCAATAAACGAAGAGAATACTGAAAAACCAAACCAAAATGAAGAGGAAAAGAATCCAGAAGTTGAAGAAGACCTTCATGAGAATGAATCAAAGCCGGATGATGAGAAAAATCCAGAAAGCGACCCAAATACTGAAGTGAATCCAGAAGTTAATAGTAATACAGGGGAATAAAGGATGAATGTAATTCTAACTTAGTTTTATATAACTTTTAACTAGGGTAAAAGGAAAATTAAAAGGAGCATTTCGATTTAAATATCATAGTATAAACAAAGTAAATGTTTATACTATGATATTTTTTTGATTGGAGGATAATGGTATGAAAAGAATAATCTACAGTCTTTTGACTGATATAATGTCGCGAAATTTAGCAAAGGTCGAAACAAATACGGATCCTTTAGAAAAATTTCCTTACAAAGTAGAGGTAATAGCAGAGAATTTGAACATACCTTGGGCAATGGATATAAGTGATGAAGGAAAGCTATATTTTACTGAAAGAACTGGAAGTATTAAAGTAATTGAAAATGACAAGCTTAATCCTAACTCACTAATTACATTAAAAGCGCCTTTCATAAGCAGTGGGGAGAGTGGATTGATGGGAATAGCTTTAGATCCAGATTATTCACAAAATCACTATATATATGTTATGTATTCATATTTAGAAGATAATAAACTTTATAATAAGGTAGTAAGATTAGTTGAAAATAATAATAAAGCATCTATTGATAAAGTGATTTTAGATAAAATTCCTGGTTGGAGAATTCATAATGGTGGAAGATTAAAAATAGGTCCGGATAAAAAGTTATATATAGCAACAGGAGATGCCGCAACTCCTAATTTAGCACAGGATTCAACAAGCTTATCGGGAAAAATATTAAGACTTGAATTAGATGGGAGTATTCCTAAGGATAATCCAATTATTAATTCACCCATTTATTCTTTAGGACATAGAAATCCTCAAGGGTTAGCATGGAATTCAAATAACATATTGTATGAAGCAGAGCATGGACAAACAGCGCATGATGAAATAAACCTTATAAAGGCAGGCGCAAATTATGGATGGCCTATAGTTCAAGGCGATGAAGTATCAGATAATATTTTATCACAGAAGCCTATATTACAAAGTGAAGAAGAAACTTGGGCACCTTCGGGTATTACATTTATAAATCAAGGGCCTTGGAAAAATAGATTGCTAGTTGCAAATTTAAGAGGAAGTCAATTGCTTAATATTTCATTAAATGAAGAAGGGACAATGGTTACGAATGTTGAAGCTATAATGAAAAACGAATTTGGAAGGTTACGTGATGTTATTGAAGCAAAAGATGGATCTATATATATAACAACAAACAATAGGGACGGAAAAGGAAATCCAAGTATAAATGATGATAGAATTATAAAATTAACTCCTAAATAAACTTAACCAACAATGCTTATATAAAAATAAAAATAAAAATGAGTGAGTTATCTAAATATAGATTAACTCATTCATTTTAATAAAGTAAAATTTTAAGATAAAACAACAGCACCATTTCCTATTATTACTATTCTATAATGAGATGATAGTGGGTACAGTTCGAACTTTGGTGAATTAGGCAATAGTTTTATTGATTGAAGAATAGTTTCATCATCATTAAAGACAATAAAATAAGCAAAGTTATTATCTGATGAATTTGCAACATATTTTAAATCACTTAAAGGAATATCAAATTTACTTGCTTCATATACTCCTTCAGTAAGCTGAATAGGTTTAATTTGAGGTTCGGCTTTAACAATATTAATTGATAAAGTTAAAGCTATTAATAGCATAGTTATAAACTTTTTCATTATAATAACCACCTTTTATAAATATTGTATATAGAAATCATTGTAACTGATTTTAACATGTAGATGTAATTAAGATAAGAATGCATCTCCATCTCCAATTAATATCATTTTAAAATTAGGTTCTAAGTCGCTTAATTTATACTTCGCAGAATTAGGTGTCATTTTTATTGTATGTATTACAGCTTGCTTATCATCTAAGATTATAAGATATAGATTTTTATCTTTAGAAATATTTTGAACTGTCGTAATATTTCCTAATGAACTCTTAATAGAACTAACATCATATATACCTTCTTTAAAGATATTAGTAGTAAGCTGAGGATCTGCTTTAACAATATTAAAATTTATAAATAAAGAAATCAAAATAAGAACAATAACCTTTTTCATCAAAATAACCACCTTTCAAGATTATTTTGACCATGAAATATTTAAATATTCAGCAATTTGTTAAGAAATATAAATATATGTAAAACAAAAATGACTTTATCAAAGGGTAATTACCCCTAGTGATAAAGTCATTTCTTATAATTATTGGTGCCGGCAGAGGGAATCGAACCCTCACGGTTTCCCGCATGATTTTGAGTCATGTGCGTCTGCCAGTTCCGCCATGCCGACTGGCTGCAAAAATTATTATATCAGAAATGTATTTGAATGGCAAGTATTAAATTTTTATGGTATAAAAGGTATATTTTTTATAATATAATATTGTTTGGATTTATTACATCTGTTATTATAGATGTAGGATAAATTTAACCCAGAGGGGCTATATTTGTCCCGATTACTTGTAGTCTACATATTTAACGAATTGTTATAAGCATAATAAGACTATAGCAATCTATAATTAGGGAGGAGATATAATATGATGTATTCAAGAGAAGTGGAAGAAATGTGCATTGTTGCCAAGGGACCAAATCATGGACCAGCACCAATTCCTGTTGAAGGAAGATGGGTACAAGCTAAAGAAGTTAAAGACATTTCAGGATTAACTCACGGTGTGGGTTGGTGTGCACCTCAACAAGGAGCTTGTAAATTAACTTTAAATGTTAAGGATGGAATAATTGAAGAAGCATTAGTTGAAACTATAGGATGTTCAGGTATGACACATTCAGCAGCAATGGCTTCAGAGATATTACCAGGAAAGACAATACTAGAAGCATTAAATACAGATTTAGTTTGTGATGCAATAAATACAGCTATGAGAGAATTATTCCTTCAAATAGTTTACGGAAGAAGCCAAACTGCTTTCTCAGAAGGTGGACTACCAATAGGAGCTGGACTTGAGGATTTAGGAAAGGGGCTTAGATCACAAGTTGGTACTATGTACGGAACAGTTGCAAAGGGAACAAGATACCTAGAAATGGCAGAAGGATATGTAACAAAAGTTGCTTTAGATGCAAATAATGAAATCATTGGATATAGATTTGTACATTTAGGAAAAATGATGGAAATGGTTGCTAAAGGAATGGATGCTAACGAAGCAATGGAAAAAGCAACAGGTCAATATGGTAGATTTGACGAAGCAGTTAAAACTATTGATCCAAGACACGAATAGTTTGAAGGGGGAAAAGTATTATGCCATTATTTGAAAGTTATGAAAGAAGAATAAATCAAATCATTCCTGTATTAGAAAAATACGGAATGAGTAAAATAGAAGATGCAAAGACAGTTTGCGATGAAAAAGGAATAGACGTTTACGATATAGTAAAATCTACTCAACCAATCGCTTTTGAAAATGCTATGTGGGCATACACTTTAGGTGCTGCTATAGCAATTAAAAAAGGCTGCACAAAAGCAGCAGAAGCAGCAGAAGCTATAGGAGAAGGCTTGCAAGCTTTCTGTATTCCAGGTTCAGTTGCAGATGATAGAAAAGTTGGTTTAGGACATGGTAACTTAGGAGCTATGCTTTTAAGAGAAGAAACTAAATGTTTTGCTTTCTTAGCAGGACACGAAAGTTTTGCAGCAGCAGAAGGCGCTATAAAAATAGCTGAAAAGGCTAATAAAGTAAGAAAAGAGCCATTAAGAGTTATATTAAATGGTTTAGGAAAAGATGCCGCATTTATAATTTCAAGAATCAATGGATTTACTTATGTTGAAACTAACTTTGATTTCTTTACAGGTAAATTAGAAATAGTTAGAGAAGTTCCATATTCAAATGGACCAAGAGCTAAAGTTAAATGTTATGGAGCAAATGATGTTAGAGAAGGTGTTGCTATAATGCATCACGAAGGAGTTGATGTATCAATCACTGGTAACTCAACTAACCCTACAAGATTCCAACATCCAGTTGCTGGAACATATAAAAAAGAATGTGTTGATCAAGGAAAGAGATACTTCTCAGTAGCATCAGGTGGTGGTACAGGAAGAACTCTTCATCCAGATAATATGGCAGCAGGTCCAGCTTCATACGGTATGACAGATACTATGGGAAGAATGCATTCAGATGCACAATTTGCAGGATCTTCATCAGTTCCAGCTCACGTTGAAATGATGGGTCTTATCGGAATGGGTAACAACCCAATGGTAGGTGCTACAGTTGCTGTTGCAGTTGCTATAGAAGAACACTCAAAGTAAGATACTCTAAGTGTATACTTAAAATAGACATCCCAAGCTAATAAAAAAATTGGGAAAGAAATAAATAGATAAATTAGTCCCGTGTTTAGTAAATGGCTTTATACGGGGCTTTTTTCATGTCTTTTTTATTATCTTTTTAGGTCCTATATTGTTATTTAATAAATTATTAATCTGCTAAAATAATATTTGTAAGTTAAAGTATTAATTACGAACTATAATGATATATAAAATAAAAAAGTGTAGTTAAGAAAATGTTATCACAAAAAATATTGTGAAAAATATTAATAATATTCGTTTTATACTTGGAATTTGTCGAAATTTAGTGTATTATAATTCAGGGATTTATAAAATAATACGAAAGAGGGATAAAATGAAAACAATATTTAAAAATGATGGAATAGTTGATAATTATTTTGGGATAACTGAAAATGGATCAAATATAAAAAGAGAAATTATAGCAGGAATAACTACATTTATGACCATGGCATATATATTAATAGTTAACCCTTCAATACTTTCACAAGCAGGAATGGATAGTGGTGCCGTATTTACAGCAACTGCTGTTTCAGCAATTATTTCAACTCTAATAATGGGAGTATATGCTAAGCTTCCATTTGCTCAAGCACCAGGTATGGGATTAAATGCTTTCTTTGCATTTACAGTAGTCATAGGAATGGGTTATTCATTTCAGTTCGCATTAACAGCCGTATTTTTAGAAGGTATAATATTTATATTACTTACTGCTTTTAATGTTCGTGAAGCTATAGTTGATTCTATACCAGCAAATATTAAAAAGGCAATTTCAGTTGGAATAGGTTTGTTTATAGCTGTTATAGGACTTGAAGGAGCAGGAGTCATTGTTAAAAGTGAAGGAACATTAATAGCACTTGGAGATATAACAAAAGGTCCAGGATTACTTGCAATTATAGGAATAGTTATAACAGGAATATTAATGGCTAGAAATGTTAAAGGTGCATTATTTATAGGAATGATAATAACAGCCATAATAGGCATTCCGATGGGGATAACTAATTTACCAGATGCAATTATAAGTGCTCCACCATCAATTAGTTCTGTATTTATGAAATTTGAATGGCATAATATATTATCAATAGATATGCTAATTGTCTTATTTACATTATTATTTATGGATATGTTTGATACAATAGGTACATTAGTTGGAGTTGCAACAAAAGCTAAGATGTTGGACAGTGAAGGAAAAGTTCCAAATATTAAAAAGGCACTTTTATCAGATGCCATTGGAACTACTTTAGGAGCTTGTCTTGGAACTAGTACAGTAAGTACATTTGTTGAAAGTGCTGCTGGGGTTGCTGAAGGTGGAAGAACTGGATTAACGGCAGTATCAACAGCTATTATGTTTACACTCGCACTATTCTTTGCACCTTTATTTGGAATTATTACATCAGCAGTAACATGTAGTGCTTTAGTATTAGTAGGATTATTTATGCTAGAGCCTATTAAAGAAATAGATTTAGAAGATTGGACAGAAGCGCTACCTGCATTTTTAACTATAATAATGATGCCTCTAGCTTATAGTATTTCAGATGGAATGGTATTTGGAGTTTTATCATATATAATACTTAAAATATTTACAGGGAAATATAAAGAACTAACTATTTCAACTATAGTAGTAGGAGCAGTATTTGTTTTGAAGTTTATGATATAAAAGAATAAAAATAGATTGATAAAAACTATAAAGCTTTAACTTCTTTGTAGTTTTTATTATTTTTAAAATAGTGACTTTGATTTATAAATTATTAATAGTGCATGAAAGTATATTAACATTTTTAGTTTTATTAGCACTAGAAGTTATTTTAT
>JAQCTH010000114.1 GCA_027686065.1 Clostridiaceae bacterium AF10-41 | reverse complement strand
TTAATAGAAATGAACATATATTTCTTGTTATTAAAGGAAAAGCACTAACTAGAATGAATGGTAAAGTAGTTCAATATGAAAATGTAATTTTATTTGAAGATAATTATTCAAGTATATTTAACATAAAAAGAATTATAAGTAAAGCTGAGAATGTTATTCTTCACAGTTTATTTAATATGAAAATTAATTATATGTTATTTTTAAATAAAAATATAATTAGAAAATCCAATTGGGTTATATGGGGAGGGGATTTGTATTACTTTAAATATAGAAGAAGATCCCTTAAATCAAATTTAAAAGAAGTTATAAGGAAGAGAATTATATCAAATTTAAGAGAGATAACAGCTATAATAAAAGGCGACTATAACTTAGCAATAGATGTATATGGTGGAAATGCAATATACAATTATGCATCATATATATTGCCTGTTAATTTTGATATGTTAGATAAGGTGAAGGATATTAGTAAAAACAAATCAAAAGATATATATATACAAGTTGGAAATTCAGCTGATAAAACGAATAATCATGTGGAAATACTACATTGCTTAGAAAAGTACAAAGATAACAGCATAAAAATATTATGCCCACTGTCATATGGAGATAAGGAATATGCAAGAGAAATAATAGACTTAGGAGAAAGTATATTTGGAGCCAAGTTTATTAAAATTACAAATTACTTAAGTCCAGAGGAGTATTCAGAAGTATTGAGTAAAGTGGATATTGCTATTTTTAATCATGAGAGACAACAAGGTTTAGGGAATATATTAGCCTTACTATACTTAGGAAAGAAAGTTTATATTAGAAGTGACACTACTCCTTGGGAATATTTTATTAATAAAAATATTAAGGCTTATGATACTTTAAGAATTAATTCGCAAACATTTAAAGAATTCGAAGAGTTAGAAAATAATATTAATATTTTAAATAGTAAAATACTAAAACAGGAGTTTTCGAATGAAAGTTATATAAATATGTGGAAAAATGTATTTACTAAAAAGTAATTATGGAGGATAATTATGCCGGGTTTTTTAGGGATAATTGGTGATTTTAAAACTGATAAATTATTTAGTGAAAATAGCAGAGATGATTTAATAAATAAAAAACTAATTAGTGACGATATATATATAGAACAACGAACAATAAAGAAATTTCATAGGGATAAAGTTTTTGAAGAGAATGATGATTATTTCATTTTGACAGAAGGAGTTATTTTAAACTCTATTGATTTAATAAATAGATATAATGTGAATTCGTTAAGTGAAGCTGTTATAATAATGTATGAGAAGAATGGAAATGATTTTTTTAAAGAGTTTAGGGGAAGTTTTTCAGGTGTATTATATGACAAAAGAAAAAATATAAAAATTATATATACAGATCATATTGGGGATAAACAATTATTCTATAGTAGATTTGATAATAAAATAGTTTTTGGCTCAGAATTAAATTATATTACAGAATACTTCAATAAAAATAAAATGAATTATACATTAAGTAAGAAGTCAGCGTATTTTCTACTTACATATGGTTATATGATAGAAGATAATACTTTATTTAATGAGATAAAAAAATTGATTGCAGGTAATTATATATTAATAAAGGATTCGAAGCTAGAAGTTATACAATACTATAAATTAGATAATACTCCTAACAATAATCAGTCAGAAAATGAAATAATAAATAATATAGATAAACTTTTTAGACAGGCTATAAAAAGAGCTTTTGACAAGGATATAGAGTATGGATATAAACATTTAGTAGCATTAAGTGGTGGGTTAGATTCGAGAATGACTACTTGGGTAGCAAGCAATATGGGATATAGAGATAACATTATTAATTTTACATTTTCACAATCAGAGTATTTAGATGAAATTATACCTAAAAAAATAGCAGCTGATTTGAGGCATGAATGGATATTTAAATCACTTGATAATGGGTTATTTTTAAAAAAGATAGATGATGTTGTGAAGATTTCTTCTGGTGGAGCATTATATTATGGGTTAGCTCATGGGAAAAGTTGTCTTGATCTTATAGATACAAGAAAATTTGGAATAGTTCATTCAGGACAACTTGGAGATGTAGTTCTGGGAACCTTCTATAGCTCTTTAGATAAAGACAAATCATATTCATTAACCGATGGTATGTATTCTAAGTTATTAAGTAATAAGCTAGATGAGAGTTCTATAAAATTATCATATGAGAATGAAGAGATATTTAAGTTTTATGAAAGAGGATTTACAGGAGCAAATCAAGGCTTATTGATATACCAGGAAACAAATGAAACTTATTCGCCATTTTATGATATTGATTTTTTAGAATATTGCATAAAAATACCTGTTGAATATAGATATAAACA
Organism: Clostridiaceae bacterium AF10-41; assembly: GCA_027686065.1. Taxonomy (GTDB): domain Bacteria; phylum Bacillota; class Clostridia; order Clostridiales; family Clostridiaceae; genus Clostridium. The sequence continues at coordinate 4,378 of JAQCTH010000114.1, read as the reverse complement.
TGAAATTTATTTTAAATGGATATTAAGTAAATATCCGGAGGCATCAGCTTATAAATGGGAAAAAATAAATGGAAAAATAACAGATAAAAGAATTAGCATTTTAGGCAAAAAAGTTATATTAAAGCAAATACATAAGAAAGCTTTAAAATACTTAAAAAATAAATTAAAATTAAATACGTCTTCATTAAGTAGTAAGAATCACATGAATCCATTGGATTATTGGTATGATACTAATAAAGATTTAAAAAAATTTATGGATAAATATTTTAATGATAATATTGATAGACTTAGCTTTGATTCAGAGCTATCGGAAGATTGCACTTACTTATATAGAAATGGAAGTAATATCGAAAAAAATCAAGTTCTTACATTGTTGGCAGTATTAAAACTATATTTTTAACAACGGCACTTGTATTATTAGTAAGTTGTTTAAGATAGGTAGATAGAGGATGAAAATGAATATAAATAATATTGAATTAATTAAATCAATTATTAAAAAAGGCTTTTTTCAGATATTTAGTGCTAATTTTATAAATAAAGTGCTTTTATTTGGAATAACAATAATTTTATCAAGAATCTTAGATAAAAGTGTGTATGGAAGCTTTATATATGCACAAAATATTTTGAATATATTTTTATTATTAGAAGGATTTGGTTCTGTAAGTGGGATTTTACAATATTGTAGTTCGGAAAAAGATACAAATAGAAAAATAAAATTTTTCAAGTATGGGTTAAAAATAGGGATTATTTCTAATGGAATTTTGGCAGTATGTATATTGGTGTTTACCTTAATATTTGAATTATCTGTAGAGGGAAGTACTGAAATTTTAATGTATTTTTGCTTATTACCACTTTTTACTATAGTTTTCAATGAAATGCAGGTTTTCTTAAGAAGTGATTTAAGAAATAAGGAATTTTCAATTTTAAGTGTGACTAACACAAGTTTGTATTTTTTGGGCAATATAGTATTAGGAATAGTTTTCAGTATAAAAGGTATAATCATAGGAAGATATATTTCATATTTACTTTCTATAATTTTGGGTATATATTATGTGAAAAATTATATAGAACTCATTATTAAGAGTGATTATCCAAATCGTAAAGAGAGAAGAGAATTTATAAAATATTCAATAGTAACATGCCTTACTAACAGTATATCTAGTATATTATATTTACTAGATACATTTTTAATAGGATTAATTATCCATGATTCTAATATAGTTGCAACATATAAAAATGCTACATTAATACCATTTAATTTAAATTTTATACCTATGTCTATTATGGTATTTGCATATCCATATTTTGCGCAACATAGTAGTGATATAAAGTGGGTAAAAGATAAATATTCAATATTAAAAAAATATTTACTTATAGTTAATCTAATTATAAGCACAGTTTGTATAATATTTGCGCCTCAAATAATAAATTTATTTTTTGGAGAGAAATATTATGATTCCATAACAAGTTTTAGAATACTTTCCTTTGGATATTTGATAGCAGGTACATTTAGAATACCAGCCGGAAATATATTAGCGAGTATAAAGAAGATTAAAGTTAATTTCTATAATGCAATTTTTTCAGGTGTGATTAATATAATTCTAGATATAGTTCTAATTTTAAAATATGGAGCTAATGGAGCTGCTATAGCAACTGTATCAGTATTTATTATATCTTCATTAATAAGTAATATATACTTAAATAAATATTTACGTAATAAAAATTGAAGTTATTATAAATAAGGAGTGTTAAATAAGTGAGTAGTTTTTATTCGGAAGAGGAATTGAAAAATTTGGGGTTTAAGAAGCTAGGGGTTAATGTTCTAATAAGTAAGAAAGCTAGTATATATGGAGCTGAAAATATATCAATAGGAAATAATGTAAGAATAGATGATTTTTGTATATTAAGTGGAGTAGTTGAATTAGGAAATTATATTCATATTGCAGCAGCAACATTATTATTTGGAGGAATAGCCGGAATAATAATGGGTGATTTTTCAACTATTTCTTCAAGAAGTGCAATTTATGCCATTAGTGATGACTATTCTGGTAAGTATATGACTAATCCAACTATAGATGAAAAATACAAGAATACTATTAATAAACCTGTTAGTATAGGTAAGCATGTTGTTATAGGAACGAATTCTACCATATTGCCAGGAGTAAATATAGAGAGTGGAGTTGCTATAGGAGCATGTTCATTGGTTACAGGTAATTGCAAAGAGTGGGGAATATATGTTGGAACACCTGCTATAAGAATAAAGGATAGATATAAAGATATAATAAATTTAGAAAAGAAATTTTTAGAAAACTTTAGCTAATTTATAAGGAGGGATATTGTGAAAAATAATAAAAATATTCAAGTTACTCAATCATCAATGCCAGGATTTGATGAATATATTGATGAGATCAGGGAATTATGGGATAGCCATTGGTTAACCAATATGGGCGTAAAGCATAGGGAATTAGAAGAAAGATTAATAGAATATTTAGGAACCAGTAATATATCTCTTTTTACTAATGGACATTTGGCATTAGAATCTATAATAGCTGCTATGAATCTAACCGGAGAAGTAATAACTACTCCATTCACTTTTGCTTCAACTACCCATGCAATAGTTAGAAATGGACTTACACCTGTTTTTTGTGATATAAATTCTGATAATTATACAATAGATGTAACTAAGATAGAAAAACTAATAACAGAAAAAACTTCGGCAATAATCCCTGTTCATGTCTATGGGAATGTATGTAATGTTGAGGAAATAGAGAGTATAGCTAAAAAGTATGATTTGAAGGTTATATATGATGCTGCACATACTTTTGGAGTTAAAGTAAATGGCATAGGAATAGCTAATTTTGGAGATGCTTCAATTTTTAGTTTTCATGCAACAAAAGTTTTTAACACTATTGAAGGTGGAGCTGTAACATTTAAAGATAAAAAGTTAAATAGTAAACTATACAACTTAAAGAACTTTGGAATAACAGGACCCGAGTCAGTAGAATGTATAGGTGGAAATGCTAAGATGAATGAATTCCAAGCAGCTATGGGAATTTGTAATCTTAGACATGTAGATAATGAAATAAAGAAGAGAAGTTTAGTAGTAGAAAGATATAATGTTAGATTAGCTAATGTTAATGGAGTAAAAATATGTAAAATACAAGATGAAGTTAAAAGTAATTACTCTTATTATTCAGTAGTATTTGATAATTATAAATATAATCGTGATGAAATTTTTGAAAAGCTAAAGAATAAAGGTATAATAGCAAGAAAGTATTTCTATCCATTAACTAATTCTTTTGATTGCTATAAAGATAATTTTAAAACAGATGAAACTCCAGTTGCTAAATATATATCAGAAAGAGTTTTGACTTTACCACTTTATGCAGATTTATCTTTGGAAGATGTAGATAAAATATGTAATATAATATTAGATTAATTACTTATATTGGAGGTTAGAGTATGAAAGGAATAATATTAGCGGGGGGAAGTGGAACTAGGCTTTATCCTGTAACGAAAGCTATGTCTAAACAGATGGTTCCAATATATGATAAACCAATGATTTATTATCCTATGTCTGTACTAATGCTATCAGGAATAAAGGATATTTTAATAATTTCTACACCGAGAGATAGCAGAAATTTTCAAGAGTTGTTTAGTGATGGTAGTGATCTAGGGTTAAATATTCAATATGAAATACAAGAGAATCCTAATGGATTAGCAGAAGCCTTTATTATTGGAGAAAAGTTTATTGGAGACGACACTGTTTCACTTATTTTAGGAGATAATATCTTTTATGGACAGGGATTAGGATATTATTTAGATATAGCTAGTAAATTAGAAAAAGGTGCTCAAATCTTTGGATATTATGTACATAATCCAAAAGCTTTTGGAGTTGTAGAATTTGATAAAGATAAAAAGGTCATTTCTATAGAAGAGAAGCCAGAGCATCCAAAATCAAAATATGCAGTTCCTGGATTATACTTTTATGATAATACTGTAGTAGAAAAAGCTAAATCACTAAAGCCATCTTTAAGGGGAGAATTAGAGATTACAGATTTAAATAGACTTTATATGAAAGAAAAAAGTCTTAATGTACAACTTTTTGGGAGAGGAATGGCTTGGCTTGATACTGGAACGCATGTTTCCATGTTACAAGCTTCAAATTTTGTAGAAGCTGTACAAAATACTCAAGGTACTTATATTGCGTGTTTAGAAGAAATATCATATAGAAAAGGATGGATTTCAAAAGAACAAGTTAAAGAATTAGCAGAACCTATGAGTAAAACAGGATATGGTAAATATTTATTAGATATAATAAATGAGGAGTAGACGCTATGAAAACTTATTTAGTAACTGGTGGAGCTGGGTTTATAGG
>JAQCTH010000113.1 GCA_027686065.1 Clostridiaceae bacterium AF10-41 | reverse complement strand
ATTTTAACTCCTAATTAATTATATATTTTGTTTTATAATGTGTAGGCATAAATATATTTTTATCTTCAAACTTTTTTTCTATAAGTTCAATATACATAGTAGAGTTACTTTTCTTTCTTTTTATAAAATATTCACTATTTTCATAAGTAAATTCAATATTCTTTAATTCTGGATATTTCATATTCTTTTCTTTTTTTACTGCCTCTACAAGGGATTCTTTATTTATGCTTTCACCTTGCGATTTAATATTAATTATTTCTAGAATTTTTTCTTCTTCTGCTTCTAAACTTTTTAAATCTTCATAAGTTGAAAAATTCTGAGATTTTAAATAGTTTTTAGATATCACTTTTATAGATAAGTTTGCCATTACAAGAACAAACATAAAGATTATTAAACTTTCAAGAAAAGCATATGCCTTTTTCTTAGTTTTTATAAACATAGTACTCTCTCTTCCCCCTTATTGTTTTTTATTTTCAAGTAATATAGTTTTTCTTTTTTTATAATGGCAAAATCTGAAACTTCCCTCATAATTACATTAACACCTTTTCTTCTTCCTTCTTTATATGTCTCTAAAACTATCTTTTGATTTGTATTATCTAAAAAAATCCTTTTTTCTTTTATTTCATTTGTATTATGGTCAACTTTGTATTTTATTGTTATCTTTCCATTATTACTCAAGTCTTTTTCTTCTATTTCAATACTTTTAATCATCTGTGTTTTTAATAATCTATCTATATTAAGCAAAGCATCATCAAATGAATCTTGAGCTTTAGCAGACTCAATTAAGCTTTTGTAACTTTTATAAGAAATTAATCCAATTTTAAAGGAAAGACTAATCAAAATTAATTCAATAAACATAGCTAATATTATTTCAATTAAAGTAAAACATCTCTTTCTTCTTTTTTTATTTTTCCATCCAATAAGATTTAATAAATTTTCTTTCACTTAGAATTCCTCCATCATCATCTTTAATCTTAACCTTTAATTCTATTACAGGTCTATTTTGCTCTTCTGATGCCAGAATTTCTTTAACCTTTTCTATTTCAATTCCATCTCCGACCTCTAAATTTAATACTGATGTATTTACTAACTTTTCTAATGTATTTTCTGAATATATATATGATATTTTATTGTCTTTAAAGGATTTATTTAGATTTTCAAAAGTAGTATTGTACTTAATTTCATTTTCTATTGCATATGCAACCCTATTTGCTTCATTCTTTTTATCTCTTATTTTCTTAGAGTTAGCTGCAACAATTCCAATATTAAGTGATATTGTTGTTGCTATTAATAAGATTGGGAGAGCAACTATACTTTCAAGTAAAGTACTTCCTTTTTTCACTCTATCATATCTCCTTCATTATCATCGTTTTCACTTACTCGTATAATATCATTTCCTACAGATATTGTTATTTTTACAAATTTACTATTTTTATGAGATAAGGTTATTGTTCCTGCTTCTTTTATAAATCCTTCATCATTAATTTTATTATTCCCTAGTCTAAAATTACTTCCTATCTCTGTACTACTATCAAAATCTACCCTTTTATTTAATTTATATGTTCTATCGGTTACATCAAATATAATGCTTTTTCTATCATTGCTTATAATTATATTTCCAATCACTTTATTTTTTCTGCAATAACTTTTTGCAAAACTTAATAATGATTTTACTTCATATACATAGTTTTCAAAGTTTAAGTTTTCACTTTTATCTTTAAAATATTTTAATCCACCAATTGTTGCTGTAGAAAATATAACTAATATAGAAAGTACAACAACAAGCTCTATAAGGGTATATGCCTTTTTCATCATTGAAATCCTCCATCTAGCAATGAACCAAATAAAGGTACTATAAATACAACCAAAAAAATTATCACAAATATTCCCATCATAAAAACTGATGCTGGTTGTAAAATAGCCATATATCTATTTATATCTGATAATAGTTTTTTCTCAAGATAATTAGACAAAGAATTCAATCTTTCATCCATAGAACCGCCTTCTTCTCCAAGTTTTATAATGGCTGTAGTATATTTACAATAATCTCCATGATCTTTTAAACTTTCTGATATACTTTTCCCCTTTAATATACTTGAATTTAGAAGTAAGAATCTCTCCTTTAAAGATGAGTTTTTAAAACTCGTTGCAGAATACATTAAACCATTGGATAAATTAACTCCACTTTTAACTATTATTGATAATAGAGATATAAAAATAAATTCGTTAAATTCCTTTATAATTGGTATTTTATTCAATAAATTTATTAAATGCCTTTTAATATAAGCTTTATAAACTATAAATGGAATTAAAATACCCCATGAAATAAAATAAATTTGAAAGGAAATAAAATCTTTTTTTATATAATTTACAAAGTTATATAAAAACTTACATATAAACGGAACTTCAATACCTAAATTAATGTAAAAATCATATAAGTTTGGTATAGTTATAAATGTAATAAAAATTAATAACATTATAATAGATAGGAATATTAGTATTGGATAAGATAAAACATTTTTAATAGTACCCTTAACAAAATTCATTTTATTATAATGATCTTCTACGCCTTTTAAAACTGTTGCTAAATTCCCACTTTTTTCTCCCATAGAGATCATTCCAATAAAAAACTCTGGATATAAATCATTAAAGTCATTAAAACTCTCTTTTAAAGATTTCCCTTCAATAATAGATGTTTTTATTATCTTTATGCTTTCCTTATAGCTTTTTCTTATTGGTAACTCTAAGAGTAAATCCATCATAATTAATAGTGAAATTCCTTCTTTGTGCAATATAGACATATTGCCTGACAATAATCCTAAACTATTATAATCTGCTTTATTCCAAGATAATTTTATTTTCTTCATAATCAAATCCTTCTTCTATTAAAAAATTATTATAATCTGAAGATGATATTCTAGCGGTAATTAATAATTCATTTAGATTATCTATCATTTCTTCATTGCTTAATTCTTTTATTTCCTGGAAAATATTTGTAATTTCCCTTTTTATTTCTCTATCCATACTAACAACTGAGCTAACAACAGCTCTTCCTCTATATCCAGTATAATTACACTTACTACATCCTATATTCTTATAAAGTATTATTTGCTTTCCTTTAAAAAGAACTTTTCTTTCTTCCTCTTTACAATTGTCACAAAGTACTCTTATAAGCCTTTGTGATACTATTCCTATTAAAGAATCTTTAACTAAATAAGATTTAACCCCCATATCTTCTAATCTAAAATATACTTCTTGTGGTGTTTTAGTGTGAATTGTTGAATAAACTTTATGTCCTGTTAAAGATGCTGTTACAGCCATATTAGCTGTTTCTTCATCTCTTATCTCTCCTATCATAAGAACATCTGGATCTTGCCTTAATATACTCCTAAGACCAGTTGCAAATGTTATATTGGCTTTTCTATTTAAACTAACTTGATTTATTCCTTTAATCATTACTTCTATCGGGTCTTCTAAAGTTGTTATATTTATATCTTTTTTATTTATTTCTTTTAATATGCAATATAATGTACTTGATTTTCCACTACCTGTAGGTCCGTTTATGATAGCTAATCCATGTTTCAAGGACATTATCTTTTTTAATTTTCTTAATTGATTTTCATTCATATTTAAACTGCTTATATCATAATTAAATACTTCCCCATATAAAATTCTTATTACTAATTTTTCTCCATAAATTATAGGGATAGTAGATAACCTTAAATCATAATTTTTATTGTTGATATTAATTAGAGTTTTTCCATCTTGAGGTCTTCTTCTTTCAGTTATATCCATATTCCCACTAAGCTTTATTTTAGATAATAACTTCTGATATTCGTTATTTTTTATTTTTGTAAAATCTATTAAAACTCCATCAACTCTAAATCTAATAAAAATATCTTCTTCTTGTGGCTCAAAGTGAATATCTGATGCATTTAAATTTATAGCCCTACCTAATATGGCTTCAAGAAGATTCTCACTTTCTCCTAAAAAAATTTTTTCTATTAAATCTAAAATAAATTCCTTACTCTCTTTTATTACTTTTATTTTTTTATTAAATAAAAATTCTATTTCCTCTTTATTTTTCAAAATTTCCTCTGAAGATAATAGTATTACAAAATCTTCTTTGATATTTATAGGTAAAGATTTATTTTCCATAGCCTTATATTTATTTAACTTTCTGGCTATTTCCATATTTATTTCATCCATTTTAAAATTAAAAATATTCATATTAAATCACCATCTAAATTAATATCCATTTTTAGAAAAAATATACATTTTTGCGGATATAAAAAAAGAAAGACTTATAATTTTACTTATAAATCTTTCTAGTTACAATCAATAAAGTTATATGATCCAGGACTCTCGTGTATTATGCTTATGGAATCATCTTCACAAACATAAATCTTTTCTTGATTAGGGATGTCTCCTCCAATAAAAATTATATTCCCATTTTCATCTTTAGACAGGCCTTTATCTAAATCTATTAATTTAGGGAAATCATAAACTAATCTTTTGGCTTTCCCATCATTAATTTTATATAAAGAATAATTATTATCCTGTAATTTTCCTAATATAAATATACCTTGAGATGTGACTTCAACATCACTAACATCCATAACATTTTCCATTACATCTATAGCTTTTCCACTTGAATCTATAATTTTAAATATTTTTTGTTTACCTTCCTTCTCTTGTAAAAATACTACTCCATTATCTAATCCCTTTAAAAATTCTACATATCCTAAATCTATTTTATATAAGAGTTTTTCTTGTTTTTCTTCAATATTATAAATAAATATCCCATTATTTTTATTATTATCTACACCATAATAAACTAGATTTTTTTCATCTAACCAATCCATTAGACTTCCTGAAATAGCTACATTACTATTTATTGATACATCCTCATTGTTTACTAAATTTTTTACTTTTAAATTTAGGTATACTTCTTTCGTGAAGTATGCTACATATTTACCATTTTCAGATATCTTAGGTGAAATAACCGTATTATTGTCTTCTATTAACTCTTCTTTTCCTGAATGTTTTATTTTATATTCTCCATTTTCACTATAAATAAAACTTCCGCTTTTTAAGTCATAGGCAGTAATTATATATTCTGTATCTACTTTTTCATATTTATTATTTATTAAATTATAAATTTTATATTGTCCTGAATCCTCTATAGCTATTGCTCCATTTGAAATATTGATCTTATTTTCCTCTATTTTAGCATCTTTTTTACAGCCATATAAAAATATAGCTATTAATAAAATAAAGTTAACAAGGAAAATCTTCCTTATTTTCTTTGTATTCATATTTTACCTCTTCTAATTAATATAGTTCACCTTTGCAAATAAAATCTGCAGCTCCTATCATATATACGTCATCATCTACAACTTCAACTTCTAAACTACCACCTAATGTTTTTACTTTAACTTTATCATCACATAATCCCAATTCTTTTAATGCTACTACTGATGCACAACATCCGGTTCCACAGGCTAAAGTTGCTCCAGCTCCTCTTTCCCAAGTTCTTACTTCTATATTTTTTTTATCAATTATCTTAATAAAATTAACATTTGTACCTTCAATAAACAACTTGTATTTTTCTATAATTTTTCCTTCTTCTATTGTATATTCATCATTATTATTAATTAAAATAGTGTGTGGCACACCCATTAACAGTGTTGTTAATTTATATGTTTTTTCCTCTATTATTACTTCTTCATTTATTAAATCTTTTTTATCTCTTAAAGGAATATCTTTACCACTAAAACTTGCATTTCCCATATTTACTTTTATTAATTCAACTTTATTATTATTTGTTTTAAGTTCTACATTTTTTATTCCATCTCCAGTTTCAATACTTATTATATTTTTACCTATTGAATTAATTTCATATAAATATTTTGCAAAACATCTAATTGCATTTCCACACATATTTGCACGTGATCCATCACTATTTATTATTACCATCTTTGCATCTGCAATATTAGATTTTCTTATTATAACTAATCCATCTGCCCCTATTCCAAATCTTCTATGGCATACCCTCTTAGCAATTTCTACTTCATCATCAATAAATTCATTTTTATTATCTATTATAAAGATAAAATCATTTCCTAATCCCTGCATTTTTATAAAATTCATTAAAACTCCCCCTTGTATTAACTGCATATGCCCCATTGATAAAATTACTAATTAAATGTTATACTATCTTTATCTTATTACCAAAGAAAGGATGATATTTATGGCTTTTGATGGTATCTACTTATATAGTTTAGTATATGATTTTAAAAAATCAATATTAAATTGTAAAATAGATAAAATTAATCAACCTGAAAAAGATGAAATAATTTTAACATTAAGAAAAGATAGACAAAATCTTAAATTATTAATTTCAGCTTCTTCAAAATTTCCTAGAATACATTTAACTAATATAAATAAACCTAACCCTTTGCAAGCACCAATGTTTACTATGGTTATGAGAAAGTATTTAATTGGTGGTAAAATTACAAATATAACACAATTAAATGGTGATAGAATTATTCAGCTGCACATTGAATCTACAGATGAATTAGGCTTTGATAGTAAATATATATTGATAATTGAAATTATGGGAAGACATAGTAATATAACTCTTGTTAGAGAACGAGATAATAAGGTTATGGAATGTATTAAGCATATTTCCTCTGATATAAATACTTATAGAGTTTTATATCCAGGTGTAAATTATGTATATCCTCCAGCCTCTAACAAAGTAAACCCTTTTGATTTCGAAATAAATGATATTCAATCATATTTAAATAATAATGATATTAATATAGATGAACGAATATTTTCAAATATATTTACTGGTATAAGTAAATCATTATCAAAATGTATATATGAAAATTTCTTACAAGATAATAATACCATAAATGGAGAAAAAATTTTTAATTTCTTTAAAAATTTTAT
>JAQCTH010000112.1 GCA_027686065.1 Clostridiaceae bacterium AF10-41 | reverse complement strand
GAGCGAGTGAACTTCCACCGTTAAGAGAAGAGTTGAAAGAGTATAACGAATAAATACAGAAAAGCTATTATTTCGCATTGATAGATACGAAATAATAGCTTTTTTTATTTATGTTTAGGCATACTAAACAGTTAACTACTATTTTTGTATTATATTATACCTTACAAATGGCTTTAAATCGTAATTCTTTATTTCTTCGTGAAAATTACTTTTAGCGAAATAGATAATATTATGTGATATAATTTGTATAAGAGGTGAATTTATGGAGATAAAATACATAAATAAGATTGAAGATATTGAATTTTTAATAAAGCATATGCAATATAAACTGGGGTTTACTAAGTACAAGTATTTTGTTTGCTTAATTAGTGTTATTAGTGGAATATATTATTCAATAAAACTAGAGAATCTAATTTATTTTTTTACTAATACAGTAATTATGACATTGATAGTGTTTTTATGGTTAAAAAAAACTGAAAATAAAGATATAGAGAGAATATCAAAAAAGTTAGCAATAAAGAAATGTAAAAAGGATAAATATTTTATATCTGAAAAAAAATTAATAATAGATAATAAAAGTATTTTTATATATTGCAATAAGAATAACTTTGAAATAAAATTAGATAAATTTGTTGAATTATATGTAGTTGATAAATATATATTAATATTACCAAAGAAGTCTCCTGGATATAAAAGGAAAATAATAATCCCAATTAAGGCATTCGAGAATGAAGAAGAAATTAATAGATTTACTGAAAAAATAAGGACTATAATACAAGATAGTTAAAAAAACCATATAAATAATTATATGGTTCTTTTCAGTTTGGTTTATTTAAATACCAGCTATATAATTAAAGAACATATATATTGCAGCTCCAAGGCGTGATAAGAATGCAGCCCCTAAAGTTACTAAAGTTGTTAAAAATCCTAGTTTAATAAAAAGTACAGCAGCACCTATAAGTAGTATAGGAAGTAATATAGGTTTAACTTGTTCAACAAGTCTATCTATTAAAACAGTAACATGTTCATAAGCTTCTTTTAAGCCATCTTTATCAAATTCAATAGATAATGATTGGCTGAATGTTGAATCATTTATATTTAAAGTTTTAGTTAAAGATATAGTAGTTGTTTTAGGGTTATCAGCTACTGAGATAGAGAAACTTTTATTGTTTAATTTAAATAATTGCTTCGATATATTTATTCCATTTTTAGATAATGTTGTAGATAATTGTAATAAGTCGTTTTTAAATGTACCACTAACAAAATTTCCATCTTTAAAGTTTGCAACAATTTCCCCAGAATTACTGCCACCCCTCGTATTAGAAATTTTAACTCTAATTGGCCCAGCTTGAGCAATTGTTTTTTCTTGAACTAGTTGAGTAAGTTTTACCCCTAATAGATCTGAAAATCCGTTACTATTTAATTCATCTACTATATTTTTTGTAGAATCATCAATACCTAGATATTTTAATATTTCACTAGCTATAGAATTAGCAAAATCATCTTGTCTATTTTTTAAGAAATTAGCATCACTAGAATTGGTTATAAAAGCTGTTTCAACTAGAATGGCAGGCATATTACTAGACATTAGAACTCGCCAGACTTCTTCCTTATGTCCTCTATTTGGTATTCCTAGTTTACTTGATATAGATTTAGCAACATTTGCAGATAATTGTTTAGTTTTTGAATCAGCTGCTGGTTTAGTATAACATTCAGTTCCACTCGCAGACGCAGTTGCTGAATTTGCGTGAATAGATACAAATAAGTTTGCACCCCAATTATTAGCTTGTTGTGCTCTAGGATCTAAATCTATAAAAGTATCAGTTTCCCTTGAATATTTAACTGATATACCATATGAATTTAATATTACTCCTAATCGCTTAGATATTGCTAAGACTATATCTTTTTCTTGCAATCCATTTCCAAGAGCACCAGGGTCATATCCACCATGACCAGGATCTAGAAATACCTTTAACCCACCAGGTATTTCTATACCACCATTACCACCACCAGGAGGATTAGAACCACCGCCAGAAGTATCTCCGTTATCATATAAAGGAGAAGAAGTAATAGAACTATCAGGATCTCTAGGAGCCCAAATAGCACATCTACCAAAGAGTTCAGTTTGAATTATATAAACATCTCCACCTTTTTCTTCAAGTATTCTATAGGATAGACCACCAAATTGAGCAGGAGCTAAAAATCCAATTTGATACCCAGTAGTGTAAGGTCCACTAACATTATAAACAGCCCAGCTTTGCATATGGGCATGTAGATTTAAGTAAGTGCCAGTGCCACTTGGAGGGTTAGAACCACCGCCAGAAGTATCTCCATTATTATATAAAGGAGAAGAAGTAATAGAACTATCAGGATCTCTAGTATAAACATCTCCACCTTTTTCTTCAAGTATTCTATAGGATAATCCGCCAAATTGAGCAGGAGCTAAAAATCCAATTTGATGTCCAGTAGTGTAAGGTCCATTAACATTATATACAGACCAACTTTGCATGTGCCCATGTAGATTTAAGTATGTGCCAGTGCCATCTGGAGGAAGAGTACCACCACCAGAACCATTGGTATCTCCGTTAAGATAGGTTCTTTCAAAAGAAATATTACTATCAGGATCGTTAGGAGCCCAAATAGCACATTTACCAAAAGACTCAGTTTGAATTACGTAAACATCTCCACCTTTTTCATCTAAGATCATATAAGATAGTCCACCAAATTGAGCAGGTAAGACATCACCTATTTTATAATCTTTAGTATAAGGCCCATTAACATTATAAACAGCCCAACTTTGCATATGAGGATGTAAGTTTAAAAATTTTCCGATTTGTGACATTAATAAATCACTCCTTTTTTTATTTAATTTTGCCGGCTTGAGTGACTAGTCATTAATTATAAAGAGAAATTTAAGCAAAGTGTAAACTAAAAAAATAAAAAAAAATAAAAGAAAATAAAAGAAATATGTTTACAAACAGAACATATGTTTGCTTATATATATATATATGGGAGGGGATATATATGGAAAATAATATGTTTATAAAGATAGTAAATTCTAAGAAAGGAGATAATAAATCTTTATTAGAAATTATAGAGATATTTAATCCCTTGATAAGTAAGTATTCTAGATTATTAGATAAAGAAGATACAAGGCAAGATTTAATTATACATTTAATCGGAATTATAAATAATATGCCAATAGATAATCAAAGATTGGTTGAGAATAAAGCTATAATTGGGTATATAGCTAAATCTATAAGAAATGAATATATAAAATTATCAAAGAAAAGGGATAAAATAAAGCTTAATGAACTGGAGTTAAATGTAGATATAGAAATAAGTCATGAAGATTCTAAATCTGAATTTGAACTTCTCGATATATTTAAAGTTTTAACGAAAAAAGAAGCATACATAATGAAATTATTGTATGTATATTATTTATCAGTAAGTGAAGTAGCTGATTATATGAAAATATCAAGACAGGCAGTAAATCAGACTAAAAATAGATCGTTAAAAAAGATAAAGAATATATATTTAAATATATAGTAAAAAGCAGATATTTAATTATTTAAATATCTGCTTTTTTATATCTTCAAGATCACTTTGAATTTCAGGTAGTGTATTACTAAGCTGCTTTATTATATTTTGGTAGTTTTCTTCTCTTATTTGATTTTGCTTTAAAACATAAAGTAGAAGATATCCAAATAATAAAGCAAAAACTCCCTGAGTAGTTAAGAAATTAAATAGTTCACTATTCATAAAATCATTCCTTTCAATATATATAAAGAGTTTTTTTATGAAAATAGTAAACTATTATTAAAAAAATATCTATTAAACTTAAAATAGAAATAAATATAAAAACTATTTGCAAATGTAAAAGAAAACATTTAGAATTAATATATAAAATTAAATAAAAAAAGCTCTTATTCAACTCTTATCGATGATGTACCACCATCAAAGATAAGCCAAACTTAGTAAGTGTACCACCACTTAAAAAGCCGTTAGAAAAGAACTTCTTTTATAGCAACGATAGTTGCTAGCAATATCATAATTGATAAGATTATGATAACCGATAAAGAAGAAAATTTCAAGCCTTTTGAGTATGGTAATACCTAACTCAAAAGGTTTTTTTATTTAATAAAATTAGACAAGCTATAAAAGAAAGTAGCTAATAACAAATATATTAGCAGTTGCCCTATGACTTACAGATGGGAGCTTCGAATAGGCATGTTTAGATAACAGCAACTTATGAGAAGAGTCTTGCGAAGACTATAAAGATTTGCTTATTGAAAGATAAGCATACAGAAAGCACAACTGATGCAAAATAGTGCCTCCAAACGGTTATACCGTCCCCCTATTGTACGGTGTTTGGGTTGAGAGTGACGACAACTTAAAGGTCGGGTGTGGGAGTTCTAGGATCGTAGGCGATCGGGAACCATTAGCAGATTTAGCATTAGGATAGAACCGTAATGTAGAAAGCTTGTGGGTGTAAATACACGTAACAAATAGGGTGCTGAAAATGAAGTGACCGAGGTATACTTCGGGTTCATTGAATAGAGTAGTTATTTCCTTACTGATAGTCATAAGTATTTTTATGTCTATTGGTAAGGGAATAACTGCGTCTATTTCGCTCCCTCAGTGCCTTCGGAATCTATGCCTTTGGCAATAAATTGAAAGAACTTACTTCAATTATAGACCAACTGGAATCGATTGGGTTCGCGGAGCTTGTCGCAGCGGTTCCTATCGATGTAAGGCGGTAGGCTTGGAAGGTGAATGCGAAGCAGAGGGAACCTATGCAGGTTCCCTAAGAAAATGACTTTCAAATTTAATAAATAATTACTTAAACTAAATAATTTTTAATATAAAGTAGATTATTTAAGATTATTAATGAATGGTAAATTAAAGGATTTTCAAGACTTTTAAAGAATACTTTAAAGTAGTTTAATCTTATAGAAACGAGGTTTTATGCTATGTTAAGGACAGTTGAAGAAACTGCTATTCAATTAGGAGTAAGTAAAACTACAATTTATAATAAACTTAAGTTGAAAGAGTATAAATATAGAATAGTTAAAAAGCAAGGAAAATCAATGGTTGACGATGGTTTATTCAACTTGATTCAAGAAAGTTTAAAGGTTCAAAATGAAGTTGAAAATAAAGAAAATGAGAATTGCGTAAATGCAGAGATTTCAATAGATGAAGAAGGTTTATTCAAGTTGAATAAAGAGTTGATTGATAATTTACTAAATCAGCTTAAGGAAAAGGATAAGCAAATAGCAGAATTACATAAGCTAATAGAAAACAGTCAGATCCTTTTAAAAGAAGAACAGAAAAAGTCAGATCAACAGCTATACTTATCAGAACATTTTGAAGAAGTAGATAATAAGCTCCAGGATCTAAGAGAGAAAATGGAGCAGAGAAAAAATGAGAAAAAAAATTTTTTGAGATTTTTTTCAAAATAGGTTTACAAATTCAAGCTTAAAATGCTTATAGTAATTAGGGGTATATGCAATAATTACTATTATAATCTCTAAAATAGTGTATAATATAAATAAGCGAAGGGGTGCAACGATCTCAAGGCTTAAAATTTAATCAGTTTTACGAGTAGGGATAGCTAATGGCACTTAGCTATCTTTTTTTATAGAAATTTTTAAGAACCATTTTCATGGGTAGTAATAAGAATAACTAAGTAATTGCACAAGACAAGGTAATAGTTTATTACTAAGTTATCTAAGCTTCTAACCCATGCTCACGGTAGTGCAGGATAAACAGTTGAATACAAGTCAACTGAAACAGTTGTTCCAACTGGATTTGTTTTGCATACAACACTTGTTTTATGTTATTATATTTGTATACAATAAAGCTAGAATGATTGATTATAAATGCTTATAGATGCATACAAGGAGGAAATATGGCTGATACACAAGTAAGAATGGCAAATCATATTCATGAGAAAGTAAAAAGCATAGCTGAGAAGAAAAATATAACTATAAAAGAATTTTATGAGGAAGCTATGAATCGATATATACAAGCTGAAGCTCAAGAAGATCTTTTAAGAGAAACAGATATAGAAAGAATAATTAATAATAGAATAAGTAAAACTGAAGAACAAATAAACAGAAGTGTAGAAAGACTAGCTGCATTAGAAGCAAGAGTTGGTATAGATAATTCAATGTCTTTAATGGGAGTAGTTATATTATTAGAAAAGTTATTAAAGTTAGATAGAGAAAGTATTCAAAATGAGTTAAGAAAACAAGGAGCATTATATTTTTCAGCAGCAATTAAAGAAGATAAAAATAAAAAATAATATAATTTTATAAAAGGAGTTTTATGGAAAAAAGTAATGAATTATTTGAAAAATATTTTAAAATGGCAGCCGGCAATATAAAACATGAAGGTATGAAATGTACAGAAGAAGAAAAAGAGCTAATAAGATTAAAGTATTTTGATTTAATTTCACAGGAAGAGTTTATTAAAAGAGTTTTAGAATTAGCTAAAAAAGAATAGGGTAATAAAATTACTTATTTTTATTTAAAATAAGTAATTTTACTTGAAAATAAATAAAAATAAATAAAAATAAATAAATTTATTTGCTTATAAATAGATATATAAAGCCACAAGCCTTTTTAAGGCTTGTTTAATTTTCAATTAATAGATTTATTGTACAAGCTTTAAAGTTGATTATAGTGGCAGATAAACATAATATAAGATGAGTTAAATATAGTTTTGGATAAATTATTATATAATAAATTCATTTCTTGAAAAGTGGCAAGGGTGAACCTTTTTATAATTTTTATTCTTATGTCTGCCCATGATCCACTAGAGTGGAATGTGCAGCCAACGAAAAAAATTATAAAAACCACCTTTCAATTCATTTTTTTATTATCTCAGTAATTATCAAAACTTATATTTATGTGATAAATTAATAAATTAAATTTAATTGATCCATTTAGAACAGCTAAAATATAAGGATTGAATTATTGGTTTTTAGTTTAAATGAAGAGTATAGAGAATAGCAAGCATAGCAAGTGTCATGACACATTGCTTTAATTAAAAAAAGTCAGGTTAAACCTATTTTTTTAATTGCTTGTTGGTGGATGCCCCAAACCCCTTATAAAATTTTCAAAAGAAAATTATTTACGTTAATAGTATTTACAAATGCAGCCATTATGGTTTAATAAATATAAAGAGCGGTGAACTTCCACCATTAAGCGGAGAGTTACAAGAGCGGTGAACTTCTACCATTAATTGAAGTGTTGAAAGAGCGAGTGAACTTCCACCGTTAAGAGAAGAGTT
>JAQCTH010000111.1 GCA_027686065.1 Clostridiaceae bacterium AF10-41 | reverse complement strand
AGAAGGGCGTTGCTCTATCCAGCTGAGCTAAACACGCATATTGTTACAAAGAACATTAATTATTTTATATCATTCTTTTCCATTTGTCAACATTTTTTTATCTGTTGATTTAATGGAGCGGGTGATGAGAATCGAACTCACGTAACTTGCTTGTTCCCAAACCACGCGCGCTCCCATCTGCGCTACACCCCGATATCTTCAATATCTCTCAACGACAATGTTTATTCTACAATAGGAATAGCAATCCGTCAATACATTTTTTAAAAAATAATCTATATAAGAGAATTTTGGAGATTTACCTAGATATTTAATAATACTGTAAATTAATGACGGACTGCATGAATTTATTATTCTATTTCTTTTATAGAAATATTCCGTTTGTTATTTTTTAGTATTTCTATAATCCCAAATGTTCTCTTCGCTCTACCGTAAGGTAAATTTATACTTCCGGGATTCATTATTACTAATCCATCATATTCTTTTATTAATGCCTTATGTGAGTGTCCAAAAAGAACTATATCTGCACCAACTTCTTTACCTTTATAGAATATAGTATTATATTCATTTTTAACATTATACATATGTCCATGAGCCATAAATATTTTTATTCCCATTACTTCAACCATTCTCTCAAGAGGATATTCTTTACTCATATCACAATTACCTTTAACTGCATATATTTCTCCTCTAAAAACATTAGCCAAGGCTTTAGTATCAGGCGCTCCATCTCCACAATGTAATATAATATCGATATCTTCTAAGTATTTTTTTATATCATTTATAAATGAAGTTTCATAATGAGAATCACTTAATACAGCAATCTTCATATTTGCCTCCTATAAAAATTCTTCTATAATTTTTTTAACTTTTTTAAGAGCAACTCCTCTATGAGATATACTATTTTTTTCCTTCATAGAAAGTTCTCCAAAAGTTTTATTGAGTGGTTCATAAAAGAATAGCGGATCATATCCAAACCCATCATATCCTTTTTCCTGTTCTAATATATATCCATCAACCGTCCCTTTTACTGACTTATAAATATTATTATCATTTATTAAAGCTAATTGACATACAAATCTAGCCTTTCTATTTTCATAGTTAATTCCTTTTAGATTTAAAAGTAGTTTCTCATTATTTTTTTTATCATTCCCATGTTCGCCTGAATATCTTGCAGAATATACTCCTGGTTCTCCATTTAGATAATCTACTTCCAATCCTGAATCGTCCGCCATCACTATAAAATTGTTTTCGCCAATTTTTATAAGTTCTTTATATATCTCTTCACATTTCTTTTTTGCATTTTCTTCAAATGTTATTCCATCTTCTTCTACATCTATATCAAGACCCATATCTTTTAATGAGAAAACTTCTAGTGGCATATTTTCTAAAATTTTTTTCATCTCTTTTATCTTGCCTTGATTATTACTTGCTATTATAAGCTTCTTCATTTAACTATTTTCCTCCAGTACCTATCCAAAGTGAATCCATTTTTAATGCTTCTTTTTGTATTTGCACCATTTGCTTTATTCCCTTTTGTGCTAAATCAATGAGATCATTTAAATCATTTCTACTAAATGGTGATTCTTCGCCTGTTCCTTGTATTTCTATAAATTCACCCTCATCTGTAGCTATAATATTCATATCAACTTTTGCTTTTGAATCTTCTTCATAACATAAATCTAAAATCTTTTCTTCGTTAAGAATACCAACACTAGTTGCACTTACAAACTTTCTTATTGGATATACATCAAAAGGTTTTTCTTTATGCAGCTTATTTACTGCATCTACTAATGCTACAAAAGCTCCTGTAATGGATGTTGTTCTTGTTCCACCATCCGCTTGAATAACATCACAATCTATCCATATTGTTTTTTCGCCAAGTGCCTTCAAATCCATAACCGATCTTAATGCTCTTCCTATTAATCTTTGTATCTCCATTGTTCTTCCATCTATCTTCAACCTAGATATATCTCTTACTTTTCTTGTTCCTGTTGATCTTGGTAGCATATTGTACTCAGCCGTTATCCAACCTTCTCCTTGACCTTTTAAAAATGGTGGGACTTTATCCTCTATGGATGCAGTACAAATAACTTTTGTATCACCCACTTCTATTAATACAGATCCCTCTGCATATTTTGTGTAGCCTCTAGTTATTTTTGTAGCTCTTACTTGATCATTTTTTCTTCCATCTATTCTCATAATTTACCTCCAATTCTTAATATTATTAAAATTTATGCACTATTTTAACATTAAACTCATATTATTAATATAAGGATT
This sequence comes from Clostridiaceae bacterium AF10-41, assembly GCA_027686065.1. GTDB lineage: Bacteria > Bacillota > Clostridia > Clostridiales > Clostridiaceae > Clostridium. Next base: position 5,052 of record JAQCTH010000111.1, on the reverse strand, counting down.
AATGAAGAGGTGAAGAATTTGCGATATATAGGACCATTTTTTAGAATGAATAAACTATCTCAAAAAGAAATTAACGGCCAACTTTTTCACTTATCAAAGGAGGCCATAAGGACATTAGTTCTTGAGTCAAAATGTGGATTAGTTGATTCAGTTAAAAATTATAAAAAAATATCATCCTCCATTGATATTACCACATCTGGTAATTTTTCTCCACTACTATGTATATATAGAAAATCCTCTCCAAATTATATTCATAGTAAGAACTATAATGGGTTTGATGAAGAATCCTTTAAAAAGGATATAGCTCCAATAACTAATGCTTTAATGACTTCAAGTATATTGAATTTAACTACCTATTATTCAAAGTTTAAAGATGCTGATGAAAAATTATACTCTTATTCTGAAATTTATAAGAGATTAGCTAAAGAACAACTTGACTTTTACTCAGTGAACCTAAGAAATACTGAAGGAATATTTATAGAAAAAAGAAATCTTTCTGAAAACAACTATAAAGGTTTTAATCTTGCAGAAAAAAATGATAAATTTAAATTTTCTGATCAAGCATTTATGATGGTTTCATATAATTTATACTCAATGTTATATGAAGATGATGATATTTCAGAAGATTACAATAAGTTTTCATTAGAAATACTACAAATGCTTAATGAATTTAAAGAAAAAATTTATGAGTGCTCTTTCGAAGAAATATGCAAAATACTTACTGCCATTAATATTTTTTATAGTAATTCTAAAAATAATGATGCTAAAATTTTAATTGTAGACTTAACAGATTATCTTATAAATAAATTCGATGAAAAAGACTATTATGTGGATACCTTAGATTTTACATGCTTACTCTTAATAAATTTGATTTTATCATTTAAACATACTCAAATGATTACCTTCAATGAAAAAGCTAAAGAAATAAATAATAAACTAGTATCTTTATATGATGATGAAAAAGAAGTTTTTCTTAAGCTTTCTGGAAAAAAAGATTTAAAATATTCATGCTTTGATATTACATTTTACTTCCTAGCTATTATTATGTATTCAAAAGAATCTAATAGGTATAATGAATATAAAAATATGATTTCTTCATTATATAGAAAGTATTTCATAAATTCTGGCTTGATAACATGTTGGCCTGAAGCACCTACTTTAGATGATGCTGAACGATATAGAGGTTTAACTTTAAATTCATCTGATATGTTAGAAGAAAATTTCTTTAGAATGCCAACAATATCAACTCCTGCTAGCTTAGGGGTAGCTCCAATTTTCAATAAAGGAATTTCATATTCTAAGAAGAAAGATTCTTTTTCACCATCTGGTTCATCATTCGATAGCTTTAAAAATATGTATATATATCAACTAATAATTTTTCTATTTAAAGATGACTTTATGCGTGAAACAAATCTAATAAAATCTGATCTTTCTTATAGGAATAATGATAATAATCAAACTGATGAAACATATACCGATGATATCAGCCTCAGAGAAGATACTATTGAAACTCCAGATGCCAATCTTGAAGATATCGAAAATACTATTCTCATATCTAAAAATGATGATTTAACTAGTAATTAAATACTAAGTATTCTTATGATTATACTTAAATAATAAGAAATAAATAATTATTGATGTAATTTGTTAAAAATTACATCAATAATTTAATTTCAAAAACTTTTTAGAGAGTATTTTTGTAGTTCTCAACTATAAAGAGAATACTATGATTTTTCTATTTTACTGTAGTCTATATTTCCATTACCATCTAAAATCATGTTTTTTATTTTATTGTTCAAAGCTATATTATTATTATAAAAAGCAATTGGTAATACTTGATACGTATTAAATAACTCATCTTCTAATTTAGTAAATAACGCTTCTTTTTCTCCTTCTGTTTTTACTGCGGAAAATTGGTCTTTATATTTTCCCGGAAGAAATTTAACTACTGTATTATATATAGAATCCTCTCCTGAAAAATTAGAATTTCCTTGAATCAATGCTATATCATAATAATTGGAATCCTTTATAGAGTTTATTTCTTCCTCTGTAATTAACTTATAATTTATATAGGTGTCTGTATTTTTCTCAAACCAATTAGATATATATTCACAAATTTCTTTATTCTCAGTTCCTTCTTGTGCAACTAAAAAAAGTTCCTTAGGCCTACTCCATTCTCCCGAATCATTACTCATTACTTTTCTAGTTTGAAGCTTAAGTAAATCATCTTTATCATTTCTAAAATAGCTACCTTCAGCAAGTTCTATAAACATACTATTTTCCAATTGATATTCTTCCATAGCTTTATTTATTGAGCTATATATATCTTTTTTCCCTTCTATAGGTATAGAATCACTATTAGGATTGAATGTAAGATACATTGCTTTATCAGATTCTAAGGTCACCAATCTATCTTCTTCATTTAATCTACTTAATTGGCTTTTAGGTGGATTTATAACTATATCTCTTCCCCCTATTTCAAAAGCTGCCATTGCTACTTCTTCACTTTCATCTGAAGCTACCCTTATTGTTTCAACTAAATCTGTGTTTGTGTTATCATTTCTTTTAAGAGTTATTTCATCAATTGATATATCAGAAATACTATAATATCCTGAATAAACAAGTTCATCATAATTTTGTTTTATATTATTCCATAATATAACGTTTTTTCTTAACCTGTATTGCGGCATAGTTAACTCTTCAATAAAATTATCGTCCTTTGAATTTAGTCTAAATATTATATTTTCTTCTCCGTAGGATATTCCCACATTCTCCGAGAAAGACCCATATCCATCTCTAAAGCCTTTTGCTCCATACACATTTAATAATGCGCCGATATTGTCTCCATTTTCTTCTGTTAGTATTTCTCTAAAAAATGTTACTATGTCTTTTGGAGTTATTTTGCTTCCATCACTCCAATAAATATCTGATCTTATTTTAAAATCATATTCTAATCCATCGTCTCTTACTTCAACACTTTCCGATAAAGAAGGAACTATGTTTTTAGATGAATTTAATTCTACTAATCCTCTGCTAGTGGCACATACTATATCCTGTATTCTTTTGTCTAAGTTTCCAACGGATTTAAAATCTGTCGGTACTGAAGATACAGAATATGTAAACATTTTTTTATTTTCGGTTGGTTCTTGATTTACAACTTCTATAAATCCTAGTAAAAAACCTATTAATATTGCAGTTGATGCTGCTAATAATATTATTTTTTTCATATATTCTTCTCCTTACCTTCAGTATCTTTCTAAATTATAGACATATAATTTTAATAGTAATCATTAATACTAAAATTTCATATTTATTTATAATTAAACTAAATTGTTGTAATTTTGTATGCTATAATATATATGTTTCAATTAATGACCTACCTATTTACCATTTTATAAAGCTAATAATTATTAATATAATTTAATTAAAATATCAAAATTGAAAGCATAGAGCTTAATTTTTTATATAAAATTTGGAGGTGTTTTTATATGGATTTAGCTGTTCAAATTTTTCAAGTAGTTTTTTATGGTATTGGTGCTTTATTTATGATAACTTTTGCTATCATAGGAATATGGAGTTTTATTATTTTTAATAAATCATATAAGACTCGAAGAATTCAAAATTATCTTTTAGAAAAAATCTATCAAGCTATTAACCAAATATCTTATAAATCTAACAGTTCTCTTAATGAAAATTCAGAAGATGAACTTCTTAACCTTGATGACTTAATGGATGAAGATGATAAATAGTTAATTTTTATTTTATAATTAAAAATTAAAAGAGGTTTTTCATAATGAATTTCTATTCATTATGAAAAACCTCTTTTAACTAAATACTTACTTTCTAAAATGTTATTTTTTAAATTTTGTAGTTACTTTAAATAAATCTCCATCAATATCTATCTCAAAGCTTCCACCTTGAAGTTCTACTATACTTTTTGCTATAGCAAGCCCAAGTCCAGACCCCTCTGTACTTCTAGATTTATCACCTCTTTTAAATCTCTCAACTATTTCTTCTGCTGTGAAATCCAACTGATATGATGATATGTTTTTCATTATTACTATAACTTCTTCGTCATTACTTATGACCTCTATATATACTCTAGAATTTCTCATTGAATATTTAATAATGTTATTTACTAGGTTTTCAAATGCTCTAAAAGTTTTTCGACCATCTAAAAGTAAGATAGCTTTTGTTTCTGACCATTTAGTTATTACTTCTAACTCTGCTAGCGATATTTTTTCTTCTAGCTCTCCTAGTATTTGTCTAAGTAATGATACTATATTTAATTCTTCTTTCTCAAATTCCATACTTCCAGATGTTACTTTTGATGCCTCAAATAAATCCTCTATTAATATTTTAAGTCTTTTTGATTTTATATCTAAAACTTCTATATATTTTTCTCTTTTTTCTTGTGATAAATTCTCTTCCTTTAATAAACCTACATAATTTATTATTGAGGTCAAAGGTGTTTTTAAATCATGTGATACATTGGTAATTAATTCACTTTTCATTCTTTCACTTTTAATTGCTTTGTCTAAAGCTCCATTAAGTCCGTCTTCTATATTTACCATATTGCTTTCTATTTCTTTGAAAATTACCATTCTATTTTTCTTGTATTCTTTTTCATATTTACCATCTGCTATTTTTCTTGATTTCATATTTAATATATTTGCTTCGCCAAATACTATAATTACATAAGCTGTTAATATTATTAAATATGCAATTACATATATTTGAGCTATCATTACAGTTATATAGTTCCAATAACTATAATAATTTATTAATATAGTACACCATATAGCTAAAGCAGTCATAAAAATCATAACACTTACTTTAAATGCCGTTGTACTAACAATATAGCAGTTTTTTAATTTATCTATCACTATTATTATATATTTTTGGGTTAATATATTTCCTAATACCCTTTTTCCCCCTATTATAAGAATCATATCCTTTATAAATAAATAAATTAATATTATTGATACTATTGATAATGCTATTATTTTATTTGAATAACTATTACCGCTATAATAAGGTATAACATTTGTT
>JAQCTH010000110.1 GCA_027686065.1 Clostridiaceae bacterium AF10-41 | reverse complement strand
CTAATATATCATTATCACTTATATCTTTTTTAAATATATCTATTTTCTTTATGCATTCATTTATTAATTCTAAGGATTTATCTAAATTTTCTTTTGAAGTACTATAAGTTATTTTATAGAGCTTTATATGCTTTTCGTAAGAAATCTTAGTTAAAACATCATATACAAGACCGTTCTTTGTTCTTAATGTATCAAATAATACTGAATTAACTCCTTCACCAAAATACTCATTAAATATTCTTAAAGCTTTTATTTCATTATAACTTAAATCATCTATTGGAAATATAATTTTAACCTTACAAGTATTAATCCCATCTTTAATATCTCTATAAAATCCAAAATTAGAATTCTCATAACTAATATCCTCTTTACTATTATCCTCATATATATTTGCCCAAGATTCAAAATATCTTTCTACCATATTTTTAACCTCTTCAAATTCTAAAGAAGATACTATTGCTATAGAGGTCTTATGAGGCAAATAGTTTTCTCTATAAAACTGTTGTATATCTTTTAATTTTATCTTTTGTAAATCCTCACTTATACCTATTATTGGGTACTTTATTCTTCTTTCAGAAAAACTATTAAAAAACAACATATCTTCACAATATTGTTCTAACTCTTCATCCCATTCTTTTAACTCTTCCATTATTACATTCATTTCTTCTTGAAAGCCTTCCTTTGGAAATATGGGATTTAAAATTATATCTGAAAATATTTCTATAGCATTTTTTAGATCTTCATTTAGCATAGTTCCATAATAAATAACATAAGGAAAATTTGTCATAGCATTTTGAAACCCAAAAATTTTACTTAAGTCTTTATTTATTTTCTCTTCACTTCTCTTTTTTGTACCTTTATAAATCATGTGCTCAGTTGCATGAGCTACTCCTAATATTTTTTTTTCTTTACAGGCACCTGCATCTATTGATATGGATATTGAAGTTAAGTTAGATGTAGTTTTTTTATATATAAGTTTTATTTTATTTTTTAATATAAACTCCATAATTTCACCACCTTTATTCAGCTGATAGTTCACAATTCACAGCTATTGAAATAATTTACCCTTGTTGAATTATGAACTTTTTAGTTATATAAAAGAAATGATCGCTTCACAACAAAGTTATGTAGCAACCATTAAATTAAAAACTATAGTCAATATTTCTTTAGTAAACTAATTATCTCCCCTGTAAATTGTGCATTGTGAACTAATTAAATTATTCTGCCTTTAAAGCAATTGCACATTCAATTCTCTTCTTTTGCATTTTACAACCAACTTCATAAGGTATTTTCATATCTCCATTGAAGCTAAAGTTATTTGCTTGACATCCTCCACTACAATAAAATCTTGCCCAGCAATCTCTACATTTAGGTTTATTATATATATGAGCTTTTTTAAATTCTTTGCCAAGATCTTTGTTGTATGTATCATCATATATAGTTCCAAGTTTAAATTCTTCTTTTCCTACAAATTGATGGCATGGATAAACATCACCTTGTGGAGTTATTGCAACATATTCAAACCCTGCACCACAACCTGAAATTCTCTTATAGACACACGGTCCACCATTTAAATCAACATTAAAATGATAGAAGTTATATTCTCCGTCTTTTTCTTTTTTTCTTCTTACCATATCTTCATATAATTTATCATAGTTTTTCATTATTTCTGGTAGGTCTTCTTCTCTTAACGCAAGAGGATGCCCATCTTCTAAAACTACTGGTTCTATAGAAATTTCATCAAAACCTTCATTTAACATAGCTTGTACATCTTCAAAGAAATCCGTATTAGCCCTTGTAAAAGTTCCTCTAACATAATATGTTTTTCCTGGTGTTCTCTTGCTTATCATTTTCTTTATATTAGGAATTATATCATTATAAGACCCACTTCCATCAACTTTAATTCTTACATTATCATTAACACATTGTCTTCCATCTAATGAAAGTATGATATTTCCCATTTCTTTGTCCATAAAATCTATCATATCATCATTTAGTAGTGTAGCATTTGTTGTCATAGTAAATCTTACATTTTTCTTCCACTCTTTTTCATTTTCTCTAGCATACTGTATTATTTCTTTCACAGTATCCATTATCATAGTTGGTTCTCCACCAAATAAATCTATTTCTATATTTCTTCTTGGTCCACTTCTTTTTATTACATAATCAATTGCTTTTTTAGCTGTTTCTATTGACATAACACCTTTATGTCCGTTATATTCCCCTTCGTCAGCAAAACAGTATTTGCATCTTAAGTTACATCCATGAATTATATTTAAACATACTGCCTTTATATAATCTCTATCATCCATTGATCCATGAGCTATATCTTCATATCTATCTTCTGAATATAATAAACCATCTTTTATAAGCTCCACTATCTCATCATAAGCTTCTATAATAGTATCTTCATTATATTTATCTCTTAAATTTTTTAATGTTTCTTCTTTATTCTTCATTCCTTCATCATGTACTAAATCATATACTAACTCATCTACTATATGAACTGCTCCTGTATTTACATCTAATACAAAATAATTTTCACCTTGCTTAAATTTGTGTATTAAAGACATTTTCTATCCCTCCAAAAGCTTTGTTAAAACTAAAAAGCAAGCAGCAACTAACTTTGTTGCCGCTTCTTGTTAATTAGTTTTCACACTCTAAGTTTGCAACTGTACATGAAGTTTTGCAAGCTGATTGACATGAGTTAGCACATTCTTTACAACCAGGTTTTACTAAACTGTTCTTAATATTCGTCTTGTTGATTGTCTTAATATGTTTCATGATTATACTCCCCCATTCTTCCAAAATACTCCACGATTATAACATAAAAATTTTACTTGTAAAAGATTAATTTTATAAATTGGTTGATTTTCTTGTTATGTAACCATTATATGGTATCATAACTGCTACACCCGCTTTATCCAGTTTATAGTCTGTTCCTTCCAAAGGCAGTTTCAATAATGTCTATGGATCCAAGCTCTCTTACTATAAGACTACTAGTATATTAACTTTTTTATTTTATTAATTAGTCTCTGACCAAATAACCATTATATGGCATTCTAACTCCAACTCCTGTTACATCAAATTTATATTCTGTATCTTGTAATGCTTTCTTTCCTTCAGCTAGATTTAACGCTATTTTATAAAGAATCTTTGCCTTTTCTTTAGCATCTTGTATAACTGTACCTGTTATAAATCCTTTTTTTATCATATCCCTAACTTCATCTGTTCCACCTATTCCTACTACTGATATAAATTTATTTGGGTCTCCTAAATTATAACCTTTTTCTTGAAGGGCTAATACAGCTCCTACTGCCATATCATCATTATTTGAAATAATTACTTCAATATTATCACCATATTTATCAAATAAAGAATTAATTTTCTCTTTAGCACATTCTTTTTCCCAGTTACATATTTCAGTGGCTATTTCATTAGTTTTAATTCCATTTTCATTTAAATCTCTTATAACACATTCACTTCTTAATTGAGCTTCTACATTATCTCTTTCTCCTTCTAATAATATATAATCTAAACTATCATTTTTATTTTTATCCTTTATATTCCCTTTCTTCATTTCATTTATTATCATTTCACTTTTAATTTTACCTGCGTCACAAGCTTGTGTTCCTACATAAATAGATTTATTATATGACTTTATTCCATTCAATGATAAAGGCTCTCTGTTAAAAAATATTAATGGAATATCTTTTTCCTTAACTTTATTTATTATTGAGTCTGCTTCATGTACATCTACAATATTTAACAATATTGCATCTACTTTCATATCTATAAGCTCATCAATTTGCTTATTTTGTAATTCTTGATTTCCCTCTGCATTATAGAATATAAAGTTTATTACATCTTTATTTTCATTTTCAAGTTTTTCTAACTCTTTCTTAATTTCAGAAATATAATAAATACCTTCTTTATATAAAAGTACTCCTACTTTTACAGATTTTTCATTTATAGTATTAGCACTTACATCTAATCTAAATATGTTTAAAATTATAACTAATACAAAACTAAATAAAATTAACTTTTTCATTTTTTCCTCCATACTATATCTATCTTAGTGAACTTCTAATTAAATATCCTTTATAAGGTATCCTAATTCCTACTCCTGTTACATCAAACCTATAATCTGTATCTTGTAAAGCTGGTTTTCCTTCTGCTAAGTTGCTTCCTATTCTATATAAAGCTGTAGCCATTCCATCTGAATCTTGAATAACAGTTCCTGTCATAAATCCATTTTCAATCATTTGTCTTGCTTGTTCTGTCCCATCTACACCTATAACTGAAATATATTTCCCCGGATTACCTAAGTTATATTCATTTTCTTGTAATGCTAATATAGCTCCTATTGCCATCTCATCATTATTTGAAATTATTAATTCTATTTCTTTTCCATATTGTAAAAACAACTTTTCTGTAGCTTCTTTTGCACATCTTCCATCCCAATTACAAAAATCTTCTGCTATTTTACTAGTTTTAATGCCATTATCTTCTATTCTTTTTATAACACATTCACTTCTATATTGAGCCTCTAAATCATCTTTATCTCCTTGCAGTAAAACATATTGTATAGTATTATCCTTATTTTTATCTGTAATTCCTTTATCTCGCCATTCCTTTACCACTACATCTCCTTGCATATTTCCTGATTCACAAGCTGTTGTTCCTATATAAATTGCTTTATCTGTATATTCTTTAATCCCATTTAATGACAAAGGCTCTCTATTAAAAAATATTACTGGAATATTACTTTTTTTGATTTCTTCTAATAATTTATCAGCATTATTTATATTTACAATATTTAAAAAAATAACATCTACTTTATTTTTTATAAGTTCAGCTAATTGCTTATCTTGTAATTCTTGATTTCCATCCCCATCATAAATTATAAACTCTATTCTATCCTTATTTTGATTTTCTATTTTTATTAATGCATTTCTTACTAAAGATATAAAATAGTCATTTCCTTTATAAAGTAATACTCCAGCACGAATAGGTTCTGTATTTTTAACAATAGCTTTAGGTTCCATACTAAGTATATTTATTAATATTGCTATTATAATACCTATTAAATTTATTTTTTTCATTTTGTCCTCCATATTATGATTAATTAAACCTATTTTATTATATGATTTATATATTACTCTTTTTTATTTAGCTTAATTATTTATGAATATAGGTTTTAAGTATAGTATAAGAAATATCTATATATTTAATACCTATTTTTAGCTTATAAAAAAATAATAGCTATCTTTTTTGACAGCTATTATTTTCTTATTATATAACCATTATATGGTACCCTTATTGATACTCCTGTTCTATCAAAATCATATTGTGTTCCTTGCAATGCTGGCTTATCTTTAGCTAGATTCATTGATACCCTATAAAGAGCATTGGCCATAGCTTCATGATCTTGTATCACAGTCCCCATCATTACTCCTTCATTAACTAATTTTATTGCCTCTTGAGTTCCATCTATTCCCACAACTGGTATATAGTTTTTTATATCTTTTGTATTATATCCTATTTCTTGAAGAGCTAATATAGCTCCTATTGCCATTTGATCATTATTAGCAATGACTATATCTACATCATCCTTATAATTTTCAAGTAAAACTTTAATTTTTTCCTTTGCACACTCTCTTTCCCAATTACAATATTCGGATGCTAGATATTTAAGCTTAACACCATTTTGATCAAGAGTTTTCATAACACATTCGCTTATTATTTGGGCTGACATATCTTTTTCATCACCTTGTAATAATATGTAATCTACCATTTTATTTTTATTTCTATCTGTTATATTTTTAATCTGCAATTCGTCAATTATCATTTTTCCTTGAACATTTCCAGCTGTACAAGCTTCTGTTCCTACATATAAAGACTTATTATAAGATTTAATACCATCTAATGATAAGGGTTCCCTATTAAAGAATATCAATGGTATATCTTTTTCTTTTACCTTATCTATTACTTGATTAGCTTTATTTATATCTACAATATTTATCAATATAGCGCTTACCTTCATATTCATAAGTTCATCTATTTGCTGATTTTGAAGCTCTTGATTATTTTCTCCATTATAAAATATAAAATTTATTATATTTTTGTTATCATCTTCTATCTTCTTTAAATCATTTTTTAATAAAGATAGAAAATAATCTTCCTCATTAAAAATTAATACTCCAACTTTAATAGGATTCATATTAATATTAGCTTTTGCACTAGTTGTAAATAAATTCATAAAAATCATTCCTAATATACTTAATGAAAATATTTTCTTCATAGTATCCTCCATATTATACTTATCTTAATGAGCTCTTAATCAAATATCCATTATATGGTATTCTAACTCCAATTCCTGTTAAATCAAATTTATATTCCGTATTTTGTAAAGCAGGCTTTCCTTCTCCTAAATTAACACTTATTCTATAAAGAGCCTTTGCCATAGCTTCATAATCCTGTATAACTGTTCCTGTCATGAACCCATTTTGAATCAGTTTTACAGCTTCATCTATTCCATCTATACCTACAACTGGAATATATTTTTCTGGATCTCCTAAATTATATCCAATTTCTTGAAGAGCTAATATTACTCCTATTGCCATTTGATCATTATTTGAAATTATTACTTCTATTTCATTTCCATGATCTTCGAATAATTTTCCCATAGTTTTTTTTGCACATTCTCTATCCCAATTACAAAATTCTTCTGCTATTTTAATAGTTTTTATTCCCTTATTTTCTATACTTCTTATAACACACTCACTTCTATGTTGAGCTTCTAAATTATCCTTATCGCCTTGGAACAAAATATATTGTATAGCGTTATCTGCATTTTTATCTAGTGTACTATTATTTTTCCATTCTTTAATTATCATGTCTCCTTGCATATTTCCTGAATCACAAGCTGTTGTTCCTACATATACGGCCTTATTTGTATATTCTTTAATACTACTTATATTAAGTGGCTCTCTATTAAAAAACACAACTGGAATATTACTTTTTTTTATTTTTTCAAATAACTTACAAGATTTTTTTTCATTAACAACATTTAGAAGTATAACATCTACTTGACTGTTTATAGCATCATCTAATTGTTTATCCTGTAATTCTTCATCATCTTTTCCATCATAAATTATGAATTTTATTACATCTTTATTTTGATTTTCTAGCTCTAATAATGAATTTTTTAATAAAGATATAAAATAATCATCTTCTTTATAAAGCAATACTGCTGCACGAATAGGTTCTGTAACTTTAATTGCTTTAGGCTTTATATTAATCATATTTATAAATAATATAATTATAATAAATGTTAGATTTACTTTTTTCATTTTATCCTCCATATTATATTATTATGAATTTTATATATTTCAAATTATTTATATAATTAAGT
>JAQCTH010000011.1 GCA_027686065.1 Clostridiaceae bacterium AF10-41 | reverse complement strand
GCCCTTAAGCGACTTCATTATCTTATCATTTGTTTCTTGTTTTGTCAACAACTTTTTTCAAAAGTTTTTTCGACTTACTTTGTCACATATCTTAGCGACAGAATCTATCTTATCATTTTAATTTAATATGGTTATATATATAGCTATCTATTTTTTAAATTTATTTTTTATTTTCTCCATTTTCCTATTATTTTTTAATTTATACACTTATTGATACACCTGGATAAGATTACGCTATAATATAGTTCATTGTTACTATTTTATATATATTTTTTATTTATTCTTATAAAAAAATTGCAATTACCTATATATTAGTAATTGCAATTTTCTATTATTAAATCCTTATATACACTTATATTTTACTATTTATTACTCATCTTTTGACTCTTCATCTTCTGATATATCTAATAAATCCTTTAAACTATTATCAGAATCATCTACCACTGCTATTTCACTTTTTATTTCATCGTCTATTATATTTTCATCTATGGTTATTTGCTCTTCTTTATCATCAACAGTTCCTGATATTTTAGCAATTGCTGCTATTTTTTCCTCTTCTGATGTTCTCATAAGAGTTACGCCCATTGCAGATCTACTTGTAACTGATATTCCTGAGACATTTATTCTTATTGCTACTCCACTTGTATTTATTAACATAAGCTCATCATCTATCTTACATACAGTTGCTCCTATAACCTTACCTGTTTTTTCTGATAGTTTATATGTTATTAATCCTGTTCCGCCTCTTTTTTGTCTCTTATATTCTGTTATAGGAGTTCTCTTTCCAAATCCATTCTCGCTGATAACAAGTAGATCTTCACCTTCTACTGCTATATCCATGCATACTGCAACATCATTTTCTCTTAAATTAATAGATCTTACTCCTGATGCAGTTCTTCCCATAAATCTTACATCTTTTTCGTTAAATCTAATAGCATTACCATCTTGTGTAACTATTATTATATCTGCGTCTCCACGAGTAACCTTAACCTTTAAAAGTTCATCTCCATCTCTTAGATTTATAGCTATTAATCCATTCTTTCTAAGATTCTTGAATTCTGAAAGTGGTGTCTTCTTTACTATTCCTTGCTTAGTTCCCATAAATAAGAATCCTTCACTTACATCATCACTTATTGTAAGGACTGTTTCTATTCTTTCATCTTGTTCTATTGCTATAAGATTGATTATATTAGTCCCTTTAGCTGTTCTTCCTGCATCCGGTATTTCGTATGCTCTTAGCTTATAAACTCTTCCTTTGTTTGTAAAGAATAAAACATCTGAATGGGTTGAAGTAATGTTTACATGTTCTACAAAGTCATCTTCTTTCGTAGACATTGCTTGTATTCCTCTTCCCCCTCTTCTTTGTGCAGAATATGTATCTGCAGATATTCTCTTTATATATCCTGAATGTGTTAGTGTAACTACTACTTCTTCTTCCTGTATAAGGTCTTCTATATCTATTTCATTAACAACCTTTTCTATCTTAGTCCTTCTTGGATCATTATATCTATTCTTAATTTCTAATAATTCTTCTTTTATTACCGATAGAAGTTTTTCTTCACTTGCTAATATAGAATTTAGATAATCTATTAACTTCATAAGTTCTTCAAATTCTTCTTCTATTTTGTCTCTTTCCAATCCTGTTAATCTTCTCAATCTCATTTCTAGGATTGCCTGAGCTTGCTTTTCACTTAATCCAAATCTATCTATTAATGTATTTTTTGCTATTTCTGTTGTTTTAGATGATCTTATGATTTTTATAACTTCATCAATATTATCAAGGGCTATTCTTAAACCTTCTAGTATATGAGCTCTTGCTTCTGCTTTATTTAACTCAAACACAGTTCTTCTAGTCAATACTTCCTTTTGGAATTGTATATAATTACTTAATACTTGTTTAAGATTTAATACTAATGGTTCATTATTAACTAAAGCTAGCATTATAATTCCAAATGTATCTTGCATTTTTGTATGCTTATATAGAAGATTTAATACTACACTTGGATTAGCATCTCGCTTTAATTCTATTACTATTCTCATACCTTCTCTATCAGATTCATCTCTTAAGTCTGATATTCCAGTTATTTTTTTATCTTTTACTAAGTCAGCTATATTCTCTATTAACTTAGCTTTGTTAACTTGATATGGTATTTCTGTGACAATTATTTTATGTCTTCCATTTTCTTCTTCAATTTCTGCATTTGCTCTTACTATAACTCTACCTTTTCCAGTCTCATATGCTGCTCTTATTCCTGATTTCCCCATAATTGTAGCACCTGTAGGAAAGTCAGGCCCTTTAATAACAGTCATTAATTCTAAGGATGTTGTTTCTGGATTATCTATAAGCATTATTGTTCCATCTATTACTTCTCCCAAGTTATGTGGAGGAATATTAGTAGCCATACCTACAGCTATCCCAGATGATCCATTTACTAAAAGGTTTGGATACCTTGATGGTAATACAACAGGTTCTCTTTCTTCACCATCAAAGTTTGGTATAAAGTCAACTGTATCTTTATTTATATCTCTTAGCATTTCAGCTGCAATTTTATTCATTCTTGCTTCTGTATATCTCATTGCTGCTGCACTATCTCCATCTACAGAACCAAAATTTCCATGCCCATCAACAAGCATATATCTCATTGAAAAATCCTGTGCTAATCTTACTAGTGCATCATAAACTGATGTATCTCCATGTGGATGATATTTACCTAAAACTTCTCCAACTATTCTTGCACATTTTCTATAGCTTTTATCTGGAGTAATTCCAAGCTCATTCATAGAGTGTAGTATTCTTCTATGAACTGGCTTTAATCCATCTCTAACATCTGGTAATGCACGACCTACAATAACACTCATTGCATAATCAATATAGCATCTCTTCATTTCTTTATTTATATCTATAGGAATAACTTTTCCCTCGTTTAAATCCATGTACCTCACCTCGTTTTAGTACTAAACATCTAAGTTACTTACTTTCTTTGCATTTTTTTGAATGAACTCTCTTCTTGGTTCTACTTTATCCCCCATCAATATAGTGAATATTTCGTCAGCTGCTATGGCATCCTCTATTTCCGCCTTTAAAAGTACTCTCTTTTCTGGGTCCATAGTTGTATCCCATAATTGAGTTGCATTCATTTCTCCAAGACCTTTATATCGTTGTATATTAGTTGCATTATCTTTTCCACCGATATCACCTAATAACTTCTCAAGTTCTGAATCGGAATAAACATAGTATTCTTTTTTATTCTTTTTTACTTGATAAAGTGGTGGCTGAGCTATATAAACGTGTCCGCCTTCTATTAATCCTCTCATATATCTAAAGAAGAATGTTAATAATAAAGTTCTTATATGAGCTCCATCTACGTCAGCATCTGTCATTATTATTATTCTGCTATATCTTAATCTTTCCTCATCAAAGTCTTCACCAATTCCAGCACCAAACGCTGTAACCATTGATTTTATAGAATCTGCAGTTAAGATTCTATCTAATCTTTGCTTTTCAACATTTAATATTTTTCCTCTTAATGGTAATATAGCCTGGAATCTTCTATTTCTTCCTTGCTTAGCTGATCCCCCTGCAGAGTCTCCCTCTACTATATAAATTTCACACTCTCTAGGATCTTTGGATGAACAATCAGCTAATTTCCCCGGTAATGATGAACGCTCTAATACTGATTTTCTTGTTAATTCTCTTGCTTTTCTTGCTGCGTCTCTTGCTCTTGCTGCCATCAAAGCCTTTTCTATTATTATTTTTCCAATATTAGGGTTCTCCTCTAAAAATATAGATACACCTTCTCCTACTATTGAATCCACGACACCTCTAACCTCGGAGTTCCCTAGCTTAGTTTTTGTCTGTCCTTCAAATTGAGGATCAGATATTTTTATAGAAACTACAGCTGTTAATCCTTCTCTGATATCATCACCAGATAAATTTTTATCATTTTCTTTTAAATGATTAAATCTTTTGCCATAATCATTTATAACTCTTGTTAAAGATGTTTTAAATCCTGATAAGTGAGTACCGCCTTCTATTGTATCTATATTGTTAGCAAAAGAATATAGATTTTCAGTATAACTATCATTATATTGAATCGATACTTCAGCTATTATTCCATCTCTTTCTCCTTCAACATAAATAGGTTCTTCATGTAGTACTTCCTTATTTCTATTTAGATATGCTACAAATTCTTTTATACCACCTTCATAGAAATAATGTTCCACTTTTTCCTCTTCTCTTTTATCTTCTAATATAATTTTAATTCCCTTATTTAAAAATGCTAGCTCTCTCAATCTATTAGATAATATATCAAAATCATATTCTATTTCTTCAAATATTTCAGTATCTGGCTTGAATGATACAGTTGTTCCTTGTTTATCAGTTGTTCCTATCTTACATAAATCAGTTACAACGGCTCCCCTAGAATATTTTTGCTTCCAAATTTCACCTTCTCTGCACACTGTTACTTCACACCACTCTGAAAGTGCATTAACAACTGATGCACCAACACCATGAAGTCCTCCTGATACTTTGTATCCTCCACCGCCAAATTTTCCACCAGCATGAAGAACTGTCATTATAACTTCTACTGTTGATTTCCCCATTTTAGGATGTATTCCTGTAGGCATCCCTCTTCCATTATCTATTACTGTTATTGAGTTATCTTCATTAATAGTAACTGATATATCTGTACAAAACCCAGCCAAAGCTTCATCTATACTGTTATCAACTATTTCGTAAACAAGATGATGTAATCCTCTTGAACTAGTACTTCCTATATACATTCCAGGTCTTTTTCTAACAGCCTCTAAACCTTCTAAAACCTGAATTTGATTTTCATCATAACTTTGTCTGTTATTTTCCAATATAATCTCCTCCTTAAATTAAATTTTATTATAATCACATGAAGATTTAAAATTGGAATTATGGATTATAATCTACATTAGTTCTTTTGGTTAAAGTTGAAGATGAAATTGGAGATAAGTAAATTTTACTCATTTTATTAACTTCAGCTATAACAAAAGATTTTGGTTTTTCTTTAGAAATCCTCTCTACAAACCCATCTTCCTCCGCCATTCTTAAAAAAGCGCTTGTATCAGAACTATACATTGTAGTTTGTAAATCAAATATTCCAATCACATCTTTGACTGGAACAACTACATTTTCTCCTAAATGTAAAAACATAAGAATTCCTCCCTTAATTTAGGATTTCTCCATCTTTGACCTTAAATAATCTGGATGTATTATCTAAATAATTAGTTATATCCTCGATTCCCGTACATGTTATTATAGTTTGAATCTCCCCAATAGTACTCAAGATGTACCTCTTTCTATTAAAATCCAACTCAGATAAAACATCATCTAATAATAATACTGGATATTCTGATGTAATTTCCTTTATTATTTTTAAAGATGAAAATTTCATTGTAAGAACTGCACTTCTTTGTTGTCCTTGAGATCCAAAACTTTTTGTATCTATATCATTAATAAGAACGATAAAATCATCTCTATGAGGGCCAATGCTTGTAATTCCTTTTTCAATATCTTTTTTTCTATTTTTCTTTAATGCTTCATAGAAGTTACTTTTTATATTTTCCAAGTCCTTTATTGTACTTATGTATCTAAATTCTATATTTTCTTTTCCTGAAGATATATCTCTATGTACATCTTTACCATAAAAGTTTAATTTATTAATATAATTAATTCTATCCATAACTATATGATACCCATAATCTGCTAATTGAATATCATATATATCTAAAATTTCCTTATCAATATTTCTATTTTTTAAAATAACATTTCGTTCATTTAAAATTTTGTTATATTGAACTAAATTATAGTAATATTTAGAGTTTAACTGACATAATTCCATGTCTATAAATTTTCTTCTTATTCCTGGTGAATCCTTTATAATCTTTAAATCTTCTGGCGAAAACATAACAACATTAAAGGTTCCAAATAACTCTCCTATTTTTGACACTTTAATTTTATTTATTTTTATTGCTTTTTTCCCATCTTTTAATATATTTATATCAATATTCTTATCAAGCCTATCTTTACCTACAAGTAAATTTATATATGCACTATCTGAATTCCAATTTATTAAATCTCTATCTTTAGAAGTTCTATGTGATTTAGAAAATGCACAATAATAAATTGCTTCAAGAATATTTGTTTTACCTTGAGCATTATCTCCCATAAATACATTTACATTTTTACCAAGTGTTATATTTAAAGATTTATAATTTCTATAATTTAACATTTGAAGTCTTTTAATATACATTTTTAACACCTATTTTAATTATAACATATAAAAAGAATAAAAGTAATTGTCACGGTAATAGTAAATGTAATATAGTTCTTAAATAACCCTATATTCTTCACCATCGAATTCTACTATATCACCTTTTTTAATTTTCTTTCCTCTTTGAGTACAAGTTTCATTATTAACCTTTACCATCTCATCTAAAATATACATTTTTGCTTCTGATCCTAGAGAGGCAGCTCCACACCACTTCAAAAAAGAATCCAATTTTATAAAATCTGTATTTATTTTAACATCATTCATTTCCAATTCAATGCATTTTTATTCATATTTTATGCATTTTCTCCTTTCTATCTTATAAGTCTTACTGGTAAAACAAGATATTTCGAATTATCTATATTTTTACCTTTTATTACACAAGGACTAACACTTGATGTCATCTCTAATTTAACTTCATCATCATCCATATTCTTTAATACATCTAAGAGATATCTGGAGTTAAATGCAATTTGTATAGATTCTCCTTGCAAATTTATATTCAATTCTTCTCTAACTTTTCCCAATTGAGAATTAGATGTTATTACCATTGTATCCTCTTGAACATCTAATTTTATTAAATTGCTATTACTATCTTTAGCCATTAAAGAGGCTCTTTCTATACAATTTTGTAGTTGTTGTTTATTTACATCTACTAATATTTTATGTTCTTGAGGCAATAAAGACGAATAATTTACGAACTTACCTTCTAATAATCTTGAAATAATTTTTGTATTATTTAAATTAAATAATATATGATTATTCGTGAATGTTATTTTTACTATATCTGATGTATCTTCTAGTATTTTTGAAACTTCATTTAGAGTTTTTCCAGGTATTACAACCTCTAGATTATTATCATTATCTAAAAATTCATTTCTTATTGCTAATCTATATCCATCTAAAGCTACTAAATTTAAATTTTTATTGTTTACTTCAAATAGTATTCCTTGAAGTATTGGTCTAGTTTCATCTTGAGCTATAGCAAAAGATGTTCCTTTTATCATATTTTTTAATATATTTTGAGGAACTTCAGCTGATAAATTTTCATTTATATTTGGTATAGCTGGATAATCTTCCGCATTCATATAAACTAGGTTAAAAACTGATTTTTCACATGTAATTTGTATTATATCATTTTCTAAAGTTTCTATTTTTATATCTGAGTTTGGTAATTTTCTTATAATTTCACCAAAAATCTTTGAATCTATTACTATTTTGCCTTCTTCAATAATATCTGCTTCAACCTTTGTTTCTATAGATACATCCATATCTGATCCTATTAATGTTAATCCTTCTTTTTTTGCATTTATATAGATTCCCTCTAATATAGGCATAGTTGTTTTTCCTGTTATAGCCTTACTTGTTATTGATATACCTTCTTGAATTTTTTGTTTTTCACAAATAAATATCATATAAAAACCTCCTTAAGTTATATACATATAAGATGTATAGATATAGATATATATATAAGATATAAACTAATAATAGTAGTAGTAGGGGCTGTGAGTATGTTAATAAGTCCCCCTAGCCATTGAAATATCTAGATTGTTTATAAAAAAATAGTGTGGATAAGTGAAGCAAAAATTACGTATCTTATCCACAGTACTAACAGGCGATATTGTTTTTAAGAGTTATCCACAAATAATTTAATATATTTATGTACAGTTGTTAATTAATTTTGAGTTAGCTTTTTTGTTATATCATTTACTGTGTGTTGTAGACTTTCATCTGTATTCAAGCCATCAGAGATTTTCTCATACGCATGTATAACAGTAGTATGATCTCTTCCTCCAAATTCTTCCCCTATTTTTGGCAATGACATATCTGTTAATTTTCGACTTAAATACATTGCAATTTGCCTTGGATAGGCTATATTTCTAGTTCTTCTTTGAGATTTTAAGTCTTCTATTCTAAGATTAAAATATCCAGCAACAACATCTTGTATAACGTCTATAGTTACATTTTTATTTTGTTTATTTGATATTATATCTTTAAGAGCTTCACTTGCTAATTCTACTGTAATAGGTCTATTTGTAAGTGATGAATATGCTACTATTCTAATTAATGCTCCTTCTAGTTCTCTAATATTAGACTTAATTTTTGTTGCAATATAAACCATGACTTCATTTGCTACATTCAATTTCTCTACATCAGCTTTCTTTTTTAATATAGCCATTCTAGTCTCAAAGTCTGGTGCTTGAATATCAGCAATTAATCCCCACTCAAATCTAGAACGTAATCTATCCTCTAAAGTTGGGATTTCTTTCGGTGGTCTATCAGATGATAGAATTATTTGTTTATTTGCATCATGTAATTCATTAAATGTATGGAAAAATTCTTCTTGGGTTCTTTCTTTTCCAGCTATAAATTGGATATCATCTATAAGTAAAATATCAACGCTTCTATATTTATTCCTAAACTCTTCATTTTTATCATCTCTTATTGCATTAATAAGCTCATTTGTAAATTTTTCTGAAGAAACATATACAACTTTAGCGCTAGTATTGTTTTGCAAAACATAGTGTCCTATAGCATGCATTAAGTGAGTTTTACCAAGACCAACTCCACCATAAATAAACAAAGGATTATATGCTTTAGCTGGAGACTCAGCTACTGCTAAGGACGCAGCATGAGCAAATCTATTACTATTACCAATAACAAATGAATCAAATGTGTACTTAGGGTTTAAAGTACTAGACATTTCATCGTTTACTATAATAGATGATGACTTATTATCTATCTTTGAATTTTTTTCTTCCTTATCTTCAGATTCCTGAATGTCAGATGCAACTAAAAATTCTACATTATATACTTTCGAACAAGC
The DNA here is from genome assembly GCA_027686065.1 of Clostridiaceae bacterium AF10-41. Taxonomy (GTDB): domain Bacteria; phylum Bacillota; class Clostridia; order Clostridiales; family Clostridiaceae; genus Clostridium. The sequence continues at coordinate 55,556 of JAQCTH010000011.1, read as the reverse complement.
AGCTTCTATAGAATTTACAACCAAATCCTTATATCTTTTTTCCAATATATCTTGAGTAAAGGAATTGGGCACGCTGATTTTTATTATATTGGAAGATATAGAAATAGGTTCGCAACTTTTAATCCATGTATTAAAACTAACTTCACTCATTTCACCTTTTATTATATTTAATGTTTTTTCCCATAATGATTTAAGATCATTATTCATTTTATATCCTCCATAAAAAAAAATTTTAAAAGTTATTAAATAATTAATAACATAATACAAACATAGTTATTAACATATGAAAATGCTTGTTGATAACTAATAGTAAAAATATTCACATGTTAATAATTATGTTGATGGTATAAACACAAAAAAATTATCCACAGTATAAGTATGTACAAATTTACACATTATTAACATGGTATAAAAGTAATATTTAAGCTAAAAATAGATATAAATAGATAAGTAATAAAGAAAAAGCAAACAAGTTATGCACAATTTAATCCACAGGTGTGGATAAGTTATCGTATAAATAAAACTATTCACATTCATTATTAATAATAACATAAGTTAAATAGAGTATTCAAGAAGTTATCCACAAATTTATATGTTAATATATTTATATTTATCAACAGAATTTGAAAATTATAGTGTATTGACATAAAATCGTGATATATATATAATAATAAGGTAAATTTAAAATTAGGAAATATAGTTTTTACTATAGAAATTTAGAATTCGAAGGGGGTGTAGTGAAATGTTCATGACATACCAACCAAAAAAAAGACAAAGAAAAAAGGAACATGGATTCAGAAAAAGAATGAAAACTTCATCAGGAAGAACTGTTCTTAAAAGAAGAAGACAAAAAGGTAGAAAAAGATTAACAGCATAAGGGCCGCAAATAGTGGCCTTTTTTCTGCAATAGCGGAAAAAAAAGGAGTATAGAAGTTCCAATGGTGTACAGATTAAGAAAGAATAATGAATTTAAAGTAGTGTATAGACGGGGAAGGTCGCTAGCTAATAATCTTTTAGTTTTATATATTTATAATAATAAGAAAAATAAAACAGAGGATAAGCTTCCTTATAATAAGGTAGGAATTTCTGTAAGTAAAAAAGTAGGTAATAGCGTAGTACGAAGTAGAAGTAAACGATTGATAACTGAAAGCTATAGACTAAATGAAAAAGATATTAAAAAGGGGTATGATTTTGTATTTGTAGCACGAAGTGCTATAAAAGATAAAAGTTTCTTTGATGTTGAAGAAGCAATGAAAAAACTTTTTTTAAAGGCAGGATTATATAAATAATGAAAAAAATAATGCTAAAAACTATATATTTATATAGAAAATATATCTCACCAATGAGACCACCAACATGTATTTATGTTCCTACATGTTCTCAATATGCAATAGATGCTATTAATAAATATGGAGCAATAAAAGGTGGTTTTTTAGCTATAAAGAGAATTCTAAGGTGTCATCCATTCGCAAAGGGTGGGTATGATCCTGTAAAATAAGGAGGTTAGGCATAAAAGATGATGAAATTCTTACAACCAATAACAAATTTCTTGACTATTATATTTGATGGACTTCATGGTTTTATTTTATCAGTATTTAACATGGAACCAAGTGGTGCTTCATATGTACTAACAATTACAATATTTACTTTAATAATTAGATTGTTAATACTTCCATTAAATATAAAAGCCAACAGATCAAATGCGAGGATGCAGGAAATTCAACCAGAATTAAATGCAATACAAAAGAAATATGCAAATGATCCCCAAAAGATGCAAGCTGAGTATTCAAAATGTATGAAAGAAAATAATGTAAGTATGCTTGGAGGATGTCTTCCAACATTATTACCATTACCAATACTATTTGCCTTATATTATGTATTTATAAATATAGACAAAGGCTCAGTAGTAAATCCATCATTTTTATGGATAGTGGATGTATTTAAAAAAGATAGATATTTCGTATTACCTGTATTAGCATTTTTAAGCACATATTTACCAAGTTTACTTTTAACTAAGTCAATGCCTAAAAATGATAATAGTCCTATGAATATGGGAAGTATGAATATTATGATGGCAGGTATGATGGGAGTAATGGCAATTAACTTTAGTTCAATTCTAGTTATCTACTGGATAATTGGTGGATCTATTCAATTAGCACAAACTTACTTCTTAAATTATTTACCATATAAAAAGAAAAAACAAGCTAAAGAAGAAGATGCAAACTTAAAGACTATTCAAAATGCAAAAAAAGCAACGCCAAAGACTAAGAAAAAAAATTAAAATTTATTATATTTAGTATTTACTAGGTGGTGAATAGGGTATGAAAATATTAGAAATGACAGGTAAAACTATAAATGAAGCATTAAATAATGCATTAAAAGAATTAAAACTTACAGAGGATAAAATTGAGTATGAAGTTTTAGATGAAGGTTCTAAAGGTTTTTTTAATATTATAGGGACAAAACCTGCTAAAATATTAGTAAAAGTCAAAAGAGATTATAAGGAAGAAGTAAGAGTATTTTTAAGATCGATTCTTGATAATATGAGAGTACAATCAGAAATAAAAATTAGAGAAGTTGATGATATTATTTATATAGACTTAAATGGTCCAAAGATGGGTTTAATAATTGGATATAGAGGAGAGACATTAGACTCCTTACAATATTTATCATCATTAGTTGTTAATAAAGAACATGATATTCCTTATAAAAAAGTAGTTTTAGATACTGAAAATTATAGAAAAAAAAGAGAAGAAACTTTAAAAAGAGTTGCAGAAAAAACTGCATATAAAGTTAGAAAAACTAGAAGACCTTATAAACTAGAACCAATGAATCCTTATGAAAGAAGAGTAATACATTCTGCTTTACAAGATAATGAATATGTATATACATTTAGTGAAGGTGATGAGCCTCACAGAAGAATTGTTGTAGACATAAAGAAATAAATGGGTATGGAGGCCAATTGGCTTTCCTGCCCTTTATTTTTTTGACTTAATTTCAATAGTTTTGTAAAATGAATATTAGTTAATTTGGGATATAATATAAATGATGAATAATTAAGTAGAAAAGCCATTATGGATTTTTTAATAAGGAGGATAGATATGAAGGAATTTGATACAATTTGTGCTATATCAACGGCAATCGGAGAAGGTGGAATTGCTATTATAAGAGTATCAGGAGATAAAGCTTTAGATATAGTATCTAAAATATTTAATGCCAAGAATGGAAAAAATATAAGAGATATGAAAACTTATACCATGAGATATGGTCATATAGTTGATATAGACACAAATGATTTAATAGATGAGGTAATAGTAAGTTATATGAAAGGGCCAAAAAGCTTTACGGCTGAAGATATTGTGGAAATAAATTGTCATGGTGGAGTAACCTCAACAAATAAAGTTTTAGAGATGACAATTAAAGCAGGAGCAAGACTCGCTGAGCCAGGTGAATTTACTAAGAGAGCTTTTTTAAATGGTCGTATAGATTTATCACAAGCAGAAGCAGTTATGGATTTAATAACAGCCAAAACAGAATTAGCAATGAAATCCGCATTAATGCAAAGTACGGGATCTTTATCGCAAAAAATAAATAAACTTAGAGAATACTTATTAAATGTTTTAGCTTTAATAGAATATGCTGTTGATTTCACAGAAGATGATGAGGAAGTTGACCCAAGTATTCCTATAAGAGTTAAAGAGAGTCTTGAAGAAGCTTATGAAATTATAAATAAGCTTTTAAAGGGGGCTGATGAAGGAAGAATAATAAGAGACGGATTAAGTTTAGCTATAGTAGGTAAACCTAATGTTGGAAAATCATCTTTATTGAATGTACTTTTAAAGGAAAAGAGAGCTATAGTTACAGATATTGCTGGTACAACTAGAGATGTAATTGAAGAATATATAAGTTTAGATGGAATACCATTAAAAATTATAGATACTGCAGGAATACGAGATACCGAAGACGTAGTTGAAAAAATTGGGGTTGAAAAATCTAAAGAAAAGATAAATGAAGCAGATTTAGTCTTATTAGTATTAGATTCATCTAGAAGTTTAGATAAAGAAGATATTGAAATAATAGAAACTATAAAAGATAAAAAAACAATAATATTATTAAATAAAATGGACTTAGAAAATAAATTAGATAATACAATATTATCGGATTTTGAAAATATAATAAAAATTTCAGCAAAAGAAGATATTGGAATAGATGGATTAAAAAATGAGATTAAGAACATGTTCTTTAATGGTAAAATAGATAGCGAAAGCTTAATAATATCCAATTCACGACATAAGCAAGCATTAATAAGAGCTAAGGAAAATTGTGATAGTGCTCTTATAAGAGTTAAGAATAATGAGTTCCTTGATTTAATTTCTATATATGTTACTGCAGCGTTAAAGGCATTAGGAGAAATTACGGGTTCTGAATTGGAAGAGGATTTAGTTAATAAAATATTTAAGGAATTTTGTTGTGGAAAGTAGGAGAAATGAATATGAAATATAATGCGGGAGAATACGATGTAGTAGTCGTAGGGGCTGGTCATGCAGGATGTGAAGCAGCATTATCAACAGCGAGAATGGGATTAAAAACATTAATTTGTACTACTAATCTTGATTCTGTAGCTATGATGCCGTGTAATCCTAATATAGGAGGAACTGCAAAAGGTCATTTAGTAAGAGAAATTGATGCTTTAGGCGGAGAAATGGGAATTAATATAGATAATACATATATACAATCAAGAATGCTTAATACATCAAAAGGACCAGCTGTTCATTCATTAAGAGCTCAAGCAGATAAGAAAAAATATCAAAGTAGAATGAAAAATGTTTTAGAAAATCAAGAGAATCTTAGTTTAAGACAACTTGAAGTTATAGAAGTAGATGTTATAGATGGAAAAGTTAGAGGAGTTCTAACTAAAAATGGCGGATATTTTAGTTGTAAAGCAGTTATATTAACAACTGGAACTTATTTAAGAGCTAGAATAATAATAGGTGATGTAACATATAATAGTGGACCAAATGGATTGGCAGCAGCAAATGAATTATCACAATCATTAATAGATTTAGGAATATCATTAAGAAGATTTAAAACAGGTACCCCAGCAAGAATAAATAAGAAATCAGTAGACTTTTCAAAAATGATAGAACAACCAGGCGATGAAAAAATAATTCCATTTTCATTTATAAGTGGAGATATTTCAAGAGAACAAGTATCTTGTTGGTTAACTTACACAAGTGAAGAAACTCATGAGGTAATTAGAGAAAATATTTCAAGATCACCAATGTATAATGGCTTAATTGAGGGAGTAGGACCTAGATATTGCCCGTCAATAGAAGATAAAGTTATGAGATTTCCAGATAGGGAAAGACATCAGTTATTTATAGAGCCGGAAGGCGAAGATACTCAAGAGATGTATATCGGAGGAATGTCTTCATCACTTCCAGAGGATGTACAAATACAAATGTTAAAAACTGTACCAGGCTTAGAGAATGTAGAAATAATGAGAACAGCATATGCAATAGAATATGATTCAATTGATCCAACTCAATTAAAACCAACACTAGAATTTAAGTGTTTTAACGGATTATATGGAGCCGGGCAGCTAAATGGTAGTTCAGGATATGAAGAAGCTGCAGCACAAGGAATAGTAGCAGGAATAAATGCAGCTTTAAAGATTAAAGAGAAAGAGCCTATGATATTGACAAGGTCTGATGGATATATAGGTGTTCTTATTGATGATTTAGTTACTAAGGGTACTAATGAGCCATATAGAATGATGACTTCAAGGGCTGAATATAGATTATTATTAAGACAAGACAATGCAGATTTTAGACTAACTGAAATAGGATATAATGTAGGTCTTGCTACAGAAGAAAGATACAAAAAGTTTTTAAAAAGAAAAAATAGCATAGAAAGTGAAATAAAGAGATTAAAAAGCTTACAAATAACTAATAAAAAAGAAGTAAATGACTTTTTAATTTCTTTGGGATCTACTGAGCTTAAAAAACCAATTAGTTTTTATGAACTTATTAAGAGACCTGAGTTAGATTATTTTATCGTAAAGGATCTAGATATAGATAGACCAGAATACAAGGACGATATAGGTGAACAAATAAATATAATTACTAAATATGAAGGATATATAGAAAGTCAATTAGAGCAGGTTAATCAATTTAAGAAGTTTGAAAAGAAATTGATTCCTGAAGATTTAGATTATAAAGATGTTAAAGGGCTAAGAACTGAGGCAATTCAGAAATTATCCAATGTAAGACCTATAAGTATAGGGCAAGCATCAAGAATATCAGGAGTGTCACCAGCAGATATATCTGTTTTATTAATTTATTTAGAACATCAACATAAGAAATAAATTTATGTGGAGGAAAGCATGGAATATTTTCAATTAATGAAAGATGCATCATCAGAAGTAGGGTTAGAATTATCAGAGAATCAATATAATCAATTTATAACATATATGAAACTACTTCAAGAATGGAATGAAAAAGTAAATCTTACAGCAATAACACAAGATGAAGAGGTTATAAAAAAGCACTTTATTGATTGTATTAAGGCATTTAAGTCAAAATCAATAAAAGAGGCAAAAACTATAATTGATGTAGGAACAGGGGCTGGATTTCCAGGCTTACCTATAGCAATAATGAATCCGAATGCAAAAATAACATTATTAGACTCATTAAACAAAAGAATAAATTTTTTAAATATAGTTATAAATGCTTTAGAGTTAAAAAATGTTACAACAATTCATTCAAGAGCTGAAGATGGTTCAAGAAGGTCAGAATTAAGAGAAAAATTTGATGTTGCAACATCAAGAGCTGTGGCTAATATGGCAGTATTATCAGAACTTTGTTTACCATATGTAAAGGTTAATGGATATTTTGTTGCCCTAAAGGGGCCTGCAATAGAAGAGGAACTTAAGGATGGAAATAAAGCTATAGCTATTTTAGGTGGAGAATTAGCAGATATAATTGAAGTGAATATAGAGGATTCGGATTTGAAACATAATATAGTAGAAGTAAAAAAGAAAAATAAGTGTCCTAAAATATATCCAAGAAAAGCAGGAACAGTAAATAAAAAACCAATAAAATAGAAATATTCTACAAGATATTTTAATAAAAATAGTCGATTAATAAATATTTCCTGAGATATATAGATAGATTTGTAAATAATTAATTTATACTAAGCGAATTTGTCTTATAATAATAAGGAATAAAAAGAAGGAATTTAGACAAGAAAATAGAATTTTTAATTTATTGAATAAAATGGTAATTTAGAGAAATAGGGGATGATTGGGTGCATATGAAAAGAGAAATTACTAATATAAGTGTAAATAAAATATTTCCAAATACTTATCAGCCTAGAAGATTTTTTAATGAAGAAGCATTAGAAGAGTTATCTCAATCTATAAAGGAACATGGAATAATCCAACCAATTACTGTAAGAAGAAGAGGAGAAAACTTTGAATTAGTCGCAGGCGAAAGACGATGGAGAGCAGCGAGGATGGCGGAGTTAGAAGATGTACCATGTAATATTATAGACATTACAGATACACAATCTGCTGAAATTGCATTATTGGAAAATTTACAGAGAGAAGATTTGAATTTTATAGAAGAAGCAGAAGCTTATTATAATCTTATAAATGATCATAAATTTACTCAAGATGAATTGGCGAAAAGAATGGGTAAAAAACAATCAACTATAGCCAATAAATTAAGATTATTGAAACTTAGTTCTAATGTAAGAAAACTTTGTATAGAGAATAAATTAACTGAAAGGCATGCAAGAGCGTTATTATCTCTACCAAACGAAGAATTACAATTAAAAGTTATAGAAAAGATAATTAAAAATTCTCTTAATGTTAAAGCAACAGAAGAAGCTGTTAATAAGGAGTTACTAAAATTAGCTGGAGAAGAACTAAATAATAAGAAAAATAAAAAAATAAAAAGTGTTTTTCCAGCCAAATTATATGTTAATACTATAAAGCAAGTATTTGATAAGTTTAATATACCAGCAGAGTATAAATTTAAAGATGAAGATGAATTTATACAAATTACAGTTTCTATACCTAAAAAATAAGTTTTAAAAATAAGTATATTCTTTAAATTAGTAAGAATATACTTATTTTTTTATTAAATTTAAATTAAGTTATTATTTTAATCAATTTTTATTATGTTAATCTTTTAATATTATCCAAAACTATATATAATATTAGTATGAGAAGGGGGTGAAGCTCTAAAATAGAGCTCTTATATGAAAAAAGTTTGTATATTCAATCAAAAGGGTGGAGTAGGAAAAACTACCACAAATATAAATTTATGTGCATACCTAGCTATGGAAGGGTATAAAGTATTAACAATAGATATAGATCCCCAAGGCAATACAACAAGCGGATTAGGTCTAGATAAAAGAAATCTAGAGTTCTCAATGTATGATGTATTAACTTCTGAAACATCGCTAAGAGAAGTGGTTTTAAAAAGTGAGCTAGTACAGAACTTATATATAGCTCCATCTACAATGGAATTAGCAGGTGCTGAAGTAGAAATGATAAGTAAGGAAAATAGAGAAACCATTTTAACAAATAAAATCAAGGAAGTTGAAAATGACTATGATTTTATTTTTATAGATTGTCCACCATCTCTTGGAGTATTAACTATAAATGCTTTAACATCAGTTGAATCAGTTTTAATACCAATTCAGTGTGAATTTTATGCGTTGGAGGGTGTAGGACAACTTATAAATACAATTCAATTAGTTAAAAAATCATTAAACAAGGAACTTGAAATAGAAGGCGTTGTAATGACAATGTATGATTATAGAACTAATTTAAGTAATGAAGTTTTTGAAGAAGTAAAAAACTTTTTTAATGATAAGGTTTATAAAGCAACAATATCAAGAAATATAAGATTGGCAGAAGCACCTAGTTTTGGATTACCTATAATGTTGTACGATGAAAAATGTAAGGGTGCAGAATCCTATAAAGCTTTAACAAAAGAATTCCTAAGTAGGCAATAATAAGTAGGTGATTGATATGAATAAAAAATCAGCATTAGGAAAGGGACTAGGTGCTTTAATTCCTAATGACAACTCAAGTAAAGAAGATAACAAAAACTCAATTATATCAATAAATTTGATTAAAAGTAATGATGAACAACCAAGAAAATCTTTTGACAATGAAAAAATAGCTGAATTAGCACAATCGATAAAAGAACATGGAATAATTCAACCTATTATATTAAATAAAAAAGGTGATTATTATGTTATAGTTGCAGGAGAAAGAAGATGGAGAGCAGCTAAGTTTTTAGGCTTGAAAGAGGTACCAGCTATAGTTATGGAGTTGACTGAGAAGGATATATTAGAAGTATCTTTAATAGAGAATATTCAAAGGCAAGATTTAAATCCTATAGAAGAAGCTATGGCATACAAAAAATTATTAAGTGAATTTAATTTAACTCAAGAAGAATTGAGTAGAAGGGTTGGGAAGTCAAGAGTTGCAATTAGTAATGTAATAAGATTGACAAATCTTTCTGAAACAGTAAAACAATATTTAATTGATGAAGTTATAACAGAAGGTCATGGAAGAGCTCTTCTAGCTATAGAAGACCCAGAAATTCAATGTGAAATAGCTCAGAAAGTAATAGATGAAAAACTATCTGTTAGAGAATTAGAAAAATTAATAAAATATTTAAATGTAGAAAAGAAACCAAAAGATAAAGTAAGAGAAATAAACCCATATTATAAAGATGTAACTGAAAAATTACAAAATTATTTTGGAACTAAAGTTAATATAAGTAATAAAAACAACAAAGGAAAAATAGAAATAGAATATTATTCTAATGAGGATTTACAAAGAATATTAGAGATAATGGATTTATAAATGTTTCACGTGAAACATTTATAAAAGGTCGTTAAGTAATGTTTCACGTGAAACATTATAGTATTCAAAAAATCTAGTTATGAATTCTAGAGAGGAGTATTAAATTTGGAAAGTATATTAAATACAATAAATGAAAATTCATCATTTATTATTATTGCATTAGTGGTTATAATATTATTACTTTTTATAATAGTAATCTCATTAACAAGATCAGTAAATAAACTTGAAAAAAAGTATAAAAGAATCATGAGAGGTGTAAATAATAAAAATTTAGAAGAACTTATAAATTTAAAGTTAGAAGAGATTGATAAAGCTGTAGAAAATTCAAATGAAGCTCTTAATAAATGTGAAGTTATAAAAGAGGAAATGAAGGGCTGTGTAAATAAAATAGCTATAATGAGATATAAAGCTTTTCCTGATGTAGGTAGTGATTTAAGTTTTTCAATAGCAGTACTAGATTCATATAATGATGGAGTTTTAATCACAGGCATTTATTCAAGACAAGATAGTACTACATATGCTAAGCCAGTGGATAAGGGTATATCAAGATATGAATTATCAGAAGAAGAGTCTTATGTTTTAAACGAGGCAATAAATAAAAGATAAATAAAAAAATAAGAGTTATAGGTATTAGCTATAAACTCTTATTTTTTTGTAAATAATTTATTTTAGAAGGTTTATTAATATATTCTATTTCCTTTGAAACTTTCAATATAAAATGATATATTCCTTTAGATATACAATCAGCTAAATTCATAACTGTGTACAATCTAGTATTTTGAAGGACTATGAATTCAAAACTTCCTCCAATATTAACAATTCCAGTTATACTTAGGTCACCTATAGGTGGTAAATTTTTACTTACAGCTAAACCCGGATAAATAGGTTTTTTATCTATAAATACCTTACCTATATTATTTATTTTCCCAAGACATGAATCTATAGCAACTATATATGGATTGTTAAAGTTACAATTAATTTTATTAATAATATTAGTTATATTCTTAGAGTGAACAGGATTCTCTAAAGAACCATAAATATGAATCTTATTTTGAGAAATGTTCTTTAGTTTATATCCTACTAATGGTCCTAAGGAATCTCCAGTACATCTATCTGTACCGATGCATACAAAAATTATATCTCTATTTGAAAAAGCTATATCTTTTAAGTTATTGTATAAGTATTCTTTGATTTCTATATAAGAATTAGGAAATAGTGAATCTACTTTAATTAGATCATTCATAAAAACACCTCTCTTATTGAAATTATTGACAATAAGAGAGGTAGATATTCATTAATATTATTTAAATTTAGAAATTTTATTAATAGCATTTATAGTATAATCCATATCTTCTTTTGTATTAAAATAACTAAGACTTAGCCTAACAGTACCAGAGGGGAAACTACCTATGGTTTTGTGGGCAAGGGGAGAACAATGTAATCCAGATCGATTTTTAATTCCAAAGTCGCTATCAAGAGTAAATGACAATTCAGCAGTATCCATATTGGTTATATTAAATGAAATACAAGAAGTATAGTCATTATTATATTGATCATCATAAAGAATTACACCATTAATATTCCTGATTTTTTCCATTAAATAATGCCTTAAAAATTTATTTTGATTATATATAGTATTAATACCTTCACCTTTTATAAATTTAATCCCCTCCATAAGACCTACTATACCAGGCATATTAAGAGTACCAGATTCAAATTTATCAGGTAAAAAATCAGGTTGAGTCAGTGAATGAGAAAGGCTACCTGTTCCGCCTAAAATATATGGATTACAGGATTTGTTCAAATTATCATCAATTATAAAACCGCCAATACCCTGAGGGCCAAATAAACTCTTATGACCAGTAAAAGCCAATGCACTTAAATTAAGTTCTGTAAAGTCAATATTCAATACACCTGCACTTTGAGCAGTATCTAATATAAAGAATATATTGTTGCTTTTACATATATCACTAATTTCCTTTAAAGGTTGAATACTACCAATTACATTAGAAGCATGATTAATTATAATCATTCGTGTATTTGGTTTTATTAGATTTTTTAAGTCATCTGCTGATATAAATCCAAATTTATTTGCATAAAGTATATCTAATTCTATTAAATCCTGATTTTTTAGATTAAACAATGGTCTTAATACAGAGTTATGCTCCATAGAGGAGGTTATAACATGATCGCCTAAAGTAAGAGAACCATTTATTAAAATATTAAGAGAAGTAGTAATATTGCTTGTAAAAATTACATTTTCTATTGATTTATAATTAAAAAATTGAGCTATAGCCTCTCTTGATTCAACTAGTATCCTATTTGTTTGCAAGGCATTATCATGATTAGAGCGACCAGGGTTTCCTCCAACATTCGTTAAAAAGTTATATATTGCTTTTGGAACGCTTTCTGGTTTAGGAAAAGTTGTACTTGCGTTATCTAAATAAATACTCATAGGTTACTCCTTTTAGTTTAAATATATAATACTTATATTGAAATTATAAAATATTTTCATATTATTTACAAAGTAATAAATAGATTTGTAAATTTATTACTTTGTACTTTTATTAATTATTACACTATATTAATTATTAAGTAAAACATATATATAAATTAATATATTCTTTCAAAAACATAAAGTTTCAATTGATATATAAGTATTTAAATTTCTTTAAATACTTATATATCAATAATATAGATTCTTAATTAAAACATATATATAATATAATTAAAGTAAATTATTAACCTATGGAGGGATTTTATGAATTATTATATTATAGTTTTTAAAAATACACTTGATGCAATGACAGCAGAAAAGATTTTAAAGCAAGAAGGCATGATTTTTAAAATGATGCCTACGCCTACTGCAATAACTCAAAGTTGTGGAATTTGCATCAGAATAGAAGAAAAAAAATACATAGATTATATTATATTAAAAAATATAATAAAATATAAAGACATATATATAAAGGAAAAAGATGGCTTTAAAGAAGTTATTTAATATTTTTAGAGGTGATTTATGCATAATTTAGTTGCGAATATACTAAGTCCTAAAATAGGTGAGAATGGTAAGCTTATATTGAACGTAGATTGGGAAAAGGCATTGGAGAGTACTATAAATATTGTAGAGATAATAGTAAATAGAACAATAAGTATAATATTTCTAATTATAGTAATGTACTTAGCAATAAAAATAGGAAATAAAATAATTGATAAATTTGTAAAAAATCAAATTGAAAGTAAACTTAGCTTTTCAATGAATAGCCAAAAAGCTATTACAGTAGGAGCTATTCTTAAAAGCTCATTAAAATATATAGTATATTTTTCGGCAGGAGCAATAGTAATAGGTAAAACATTTAAGGTTTCAGCAGCAGTTTTAAGTGCTGTAGGATTTGTTATTGGTATAGGAGCTCAGAGTTTGGTAAAAGATATAATTAATGGATTTTTTATACTGTTTGAAGATCAATATGGAGTTGGGGATTATGTCACTATAGGTGCTTATAGTGGCATTGTTGAGAATATAGGTATCAGGTCAACGGTATTAAAAGATTTTAGTGGAGATGTTCATGTATTGCCAAATGGAGCTGTTTTAGAAGTTACTAATCATTCAAGAGGAAATATGAGGTTTATGGTAGATGTTGAAATTGCATATGAAGAAGATATAGATAATATAATTAAGTTAATTGAAAATATATGTAAAAATTTTGAAGAAAAAAATAAAGATGAAATTACGGAATGTATCGAAGTATTAGGTGTAATATCTTTAAATGCATCAAGTGTTACAATAAGAGTAGTTGGAAAGTCAATACCATTATCTCAATGGAATATGGAAAGAGAACTAAGAAAAGAAATAAAGAAAGCTTTAGATAAAGCAGGGGTAGAAATACCATATCCAAAGACTCAAATAGTAAATAAATAGGAAATTAATTAAGAAGTTGGAGGTTTAGTAATGATAGAAACTTTTGATTTAGGTGATATAGTGGAAATGAAGAAGCAGCACCCATGTGGAAGCAAACAATTTGAAGTTATAAGGCTTGGAGCAGATATTAAAATAAAATGCACTGGATGTGGAAGAATAATAATGTTACCAAGAAGCAAATTTCAAAAAGATGCTAAGAAGGTAGTAAATTTATAGTAATTCTAATTTAAACTTGCAAAAAAAACTGAATAATGATACAATATTAAATTGTAATCCCTGCTGTGCAAAGCACAGCCAATGTCCGAGGGGAGGAGGTGAAAATGATGAGAAAGTACGAAACTATATTCATACTACACCCATCATTAGACGAAGAAGCTTGTAAAGCTGCTATCGAAAAATTTAAGGGTGTAATAGAAAACGGTGGAGGAACTATAGAAAATGTTGACGTTTGGGGTAGAAGAAAGCTTGCTTACGAAATCACAAAAGTTAACGAAGGTTTCTATACATTAATCAACTTTAATGCTGATTCAGAACTACCTAAAGAATTAGACAGAATATTCAGAATTACTGATGGTGTTTTAAGACACATAATAGTTAAACAAGAAGCGTAAGAGGTGATATTGTCATGAATAAGGTTATACTTATTGGAAGACTAACAAAAGATCCAGAGCTTAATTTTGCTGCTGGTAGTGGTACTGCGGTAACAAGATTTTCTTTAGCAGTAACAAGACCTTTCAAAAAGGAAGAAACTGATTTTATCAATTGTATAGCTTTTGGTAAAACTGGTGAAACAATAGCACAATATCTTACAAAGGGCAGACAACTAGCAGTTACAGGTAGCATTAGAACAGGAAGTTATGATGCTAAAGATGGAACTAAAAGATATACAACTGATGTAGTTGTAGATTCATTTGAGTTTATTGGATCAGGTAACAATGGTGGTGCTGGAAGAGATCAAAATTCATATAACAATGGATATAACTCTTCAAATACAAGTTCTGATTATTCAAATTCATCAAATAATTTTGGTGGAATGAATTTTGAGGAAGACATGACTCCGGTAGATGATGGAGATATGCCTTTCTAATAGTCTAATAAAAAGGAGGGAATTAGCATGAAAGACATGAAAAGATCTGGAAAAATGAGAAGATCTAAGAGAAAAGTATGTGCTTTTTGTGTAGAAAAGGCTGAAGCAATAGATTATAAAGATATTACTAAGCTAAGAAAGTTCGTAACAGAAAGAGGTAAGATATTACCAAGAAGAATTTCTGGAACTTGCGCTAAGCACCAAAGAGAATTAACAACTGCTATAAAGAGATCAAGAAATATAGCATTATTACCATTCACAACTGAGTAATATAAAAAAGCCCCTGACGTATCAGGGGTTTTTTATTATACAAATCAAAAAAACTACTTACAAAATTTGTAAAATAAATGATAATTTGTTGCAATAAAATAAAATTATAATTAAAATATATATACAGGGTATTAGTATAGGGGTGAGTAGGGTGAAGAGAGATGAGTTAAATATAATGGCTAATATAAAAATGATAGAAAAATTAAAAGCAAATTTATTATGCATAATAGGTGAGTTCTATCATTTGCTTACTAAAGGGAGCAATGTAGCTCAAGACGCAATTTTAAACTGTATATCTGGTGCAATACTTGTATTATATGTATTAGCGCAAAAATTAGGATATTCATGTCAAGATGTAGATGATGATATGAAAAAGAAATTACAAGCTGGTATAGCTGAAGGGCATGAATATGAGAAGGATGGAAGAAGTTTAAGTAAGCTTCAAATACATTTAAAGGAGCACCATTAATTTTATGATATGGAAAGATTTAATTAGAAAAAGGCTTAAAGATTTTATGCCTATAATTACACCACTTATATTTGTAGGGGCTTGTTTGGGATTTTACTATATAAAAAGTACTCTTTTAGGAACAATATTACTTCTAATATTTATCATATTTAATGTAAGTGAATATATAGTTAGAGAAAAAAGTGAAGATTCTATTGAAAAAATTAAGGAAAGTATTGATAATGAAATAAATAAAAATATTTTAAATTTAATATTTCCAGTAGCATTAATAAAAGAATCAGGTGAAATTTTTTGGTGTAATAGAGAATTTCAAAAATTTATATCAAATGAAAATCCTATAGGATTAAACGTAGTTAGTATAGCAAGAGGATTAAATTTATCTAGATTACTGACATGCGATAAGGATTTACATCAAAAAATAAAAATATTAGACTCTTTATATAAAGTATATGCTAGTAAAGTAGAAAAATATGATTTAAATGAAGAAATATATGTAGTTTATTTTAATGACATAAGTAATTTAAAAAATATAGAAAATACTAAAGAAAGTATAATGCTTATAGAAGTAGATAACCTGTCAGAGGCTTTAGAAAGTACCATAGATAGTGATAGGCCTATGTTGGTGGCCGAAGTAGAAAAGACAATAAACCTATATGCTCAAAGACTTAAAGCTATGATAACAAAATATGACTCTAATAAATATGTTCTTTCAGTACAAGATAGATACATAGATGAAGAAATAAATAATAAATTTTCTATATTAGAGGATATATCTAAAATTGACAGAGGAAATAAATTTGAAGTAACTTTAAGTATAGGAATTGGAAGAGCTGGAACCTGTCCTCTTGAAAATAATACTTTTGCAGTTACAGCAAAAGAACTAGCATTAGGAAGAGGTGGAGATCAGGTTGTTGTAAAAAGTAACGAAAAGATAAAGATATTTGGTGGCAATACAAGAGAAATAGAAAAGAGAACAAGAGTAAGAGCAAGGGTTATATCTCATTCATTAAAAGAGTTAATATATGAAAGTAGTAATGTTTTTATTCTAGGTCACAAAAATCCTGATATGGATTGTTTTGGATCATCTGTGGGGATATCATCAGTAGTAAAACAATTGGGGAAGCCATGTAATATTATATTAGGTAATGAAACTACTGCAATTGATTATTTTCTATCAAAATTAAAAAAGGATGCTAGATATGATAATCTATTTATATCTACAGAAGAAGCATATGAACAAATAAATGAAAAGACGCTTCTCATAATAGTAGATGTTCATAATAAAGGTTATGTATTAGATTTAAATATAGTAGAAAAATCTCAGAGAAAAATAATAATAGATCATCATAGAAGAAGTCCAGATATGGTAGAAGGTGCAATATTAAATTACATAGAAGTTTATGCATCATCCACATCTGAAATGGTTACAGAAGTCATTCAGTATATGGTTCAAAAGCCTAATTTATCAAGATTGGAAGCAGAAGGATTATTAGCTGGAATATTTATGGATACAAAGGGATTTTCTTTTAAGGCAGGTGTCAGAACCTTTGATGCAGCTTCATTTTTAAGAGGCCTTGGAGCTGACACAATTGAAGTTAAAAAAATGTTTATGGATGATCTTGAAGATTATTTAATAATAGCAGATACTATAAAATCAGCAGAAGTGAAGAATGGTATAGCTATCGCAGTTTCACCTAAAAGAATAAAAAAGAGTTTTATGGCAGCTAAAGCAGCAGATGAATTATTAAATATATCAGGAATAAATGTTTGTTTTGTATTAGCAGAAATTAATAATAATGTAATTATTAGTGGAAGATCAATTGGAGAGGTCAATGTTCAAGTTATACTAGAGGCTATAGGTGGTGGAGGCCATATGAATATGGCAGGAGCTCAATTAAATAATATATCAATAGAAAATGCTATGAAAATATTAAAGCAATCAATAGAAAAAAATTTAAAGGTGGGTGAATAACATGAAAGTAATTTTATTACAAGATGTTAAAAAATTAGGAAAAAAGGGAGACGTTGTTGATATATCAGATGGATATGCAAGAAACTTTTTGTTCCCAAGAAAATTAGCTGAAGAAGCAAATAATAATAATATTCATATATTAAATACTAAAAAAGAAAATGAAAGAAAGAAAAAATTAGCTGAAATTGAAGCAGCTCAAAAATTAGCTTCTGAATTAAAAGGAAAAGAAATAAAAATTGAAGCTAAAAGTGGTGATAGTGGAAGACTATTTGGAGCAATAACAAGTAAAGATGTAGCTGAATTAATAAATAAGAAGTTTAATTTATCAATAGATAAGAAAAAAATAGTTATGGATACAATAAAGGTTGCTGGAGTTTATGATGTAGAATTAAAACTATATCCAGAAGTATCAACAAAGATTAAAGTTATTGTACAGCAATCATAAGGAGGACTAAGTTTGAAGACTTATGACGAAACAAATATAGAAAGTATATTAGATAGTGAACTATCTTTAGATGCACAAGTAAATGTTATAAATCAAATATTAAATAATGTATTAGATGAAGGAGCTGTAAGAGCAAGAATAGTAAGATTTAAGCTTCAAAAGTATGCAAATTCAACTAATATATGTGAAAGAGTTTATGCGGTAAATATGATTGCTTCAGATGGTAAGGGTGTAAAAACTGTACCTAATGAAGAGGAATTAAGAGGTGTATTAGAAGATACAATTTATTATATATCAGAAAATATAGCTAGAAAGTATGTTCAAAACAAGGTGGAAACACAAGTTGAGAAGGCACTTCAAGAAAGACAAGATAAATTTATGGATGATATTAAATTATCTATAATAAAAAAGCAAAAAGGACCTGAAAGTGCTAAGACTACTAAAAAGCTAGAAAGATTAGAAAGTTTAGATTCAAAAAAGATTAATAAGAACGTGATGAGTCTTTTAAGACCTGAAACATTTGAGGAGATAGTTGGTCAGGAGAGAGCAATAAAATCTTTAATATCCAAAATGTCCTCACCATACCCTCAACATATAATTTTATATGGACCACCAGGGATAGGAAAAACTTCAGCAGCTAGATTGGCATTAGAGGAAGCTAAGAAGTTACAATTTACTCTCTTTGATAGAGATTCCAAATTTGTTGAAGTTGATGGAACAACATTAAGATGGGATCCAAGAGAAATAACTAATCCACTTCTAGGTTCTGTTCATGATCCTATATATCAAGGTAGTAAGAAGGATTTAGCTGAAATAGGTGTTCCTGAACCTAAAACAGGTTTAGTAACAGAGGCACATGGTGGAGTATTGTTTATAGATGAAATAGGTGAATTAGATGAAATTCTTCAAAATAAATTATTAAAGGTATTAGAGGATAAGAGAGTTGAATATTCATCTTCATATTATGATCCTGATGATGAAAATACTCCAGAATATATAAAGTACCTTTTTGAAAAAGGAGCCCCAGCAGACTTTGTTCTAATTGGAGCAACAACAAGAGAGCCTGGTAAAATTAATCCAGCTTTAAGATCAAGATGTACTGAAGTTTATTTTGAACCATTATCATCTAGCGATATCAAAGGTATAATTGAAAATGCTGCTAAAAAGTTAAATGTTATATTAGAAGATGGTATTCCAGAGTTTATAAGCCAATATACAATAGAAGGTAGGAAGGCTGTTAATATACTTGCAGATGCATATGGATATTCATTATATACATCAAAAAAAGAAAATGATAATATAATTAAGCTTAAAGATGTAGAAGAAGTTATTTCTATAGGAAGATATGTGCCTTATGAAATAATGGAAGATATGGATAAACATGAAGTTGGGCATATTTATGGATTAGGTGTAAGTGGATTTATAGGTTCAACATTGGAAATAGAAGCAGTTGCCTTTGAATCAAAGAAACCAGGAATGGGAACTATAAAATTCAATGATACCGCAGGATCAATGGCTAAAGACTCTGTATTTAATGCTGCATCAGTAATTAGAAGAATAACTGATAAAGATATAAAAGATTATGATATACATGTAAATGTTGTTGGTGGTGGAAGAATAGATGGACCATCAGCAGGGGCAGCAATTACTATATCAATAATAAGTGCATTATTAGAAAAACCTATAAGACAAGATGTAGCAATAACAGGAGAAATATCACTAAGAGGAAATATAAAGCCAGTAGGTGGAATATTTGAAAAAATATATGGAGCAAGAAGAAAAGGAATAAAGTTAGTTGTTATTCCTAAAGCAAATGAAAAGGAAATTCCATTAGAATTAACTGATATAGAAGTAAGAGCAGTAGATAATATAGAAGAGTTAATGAAGATAGTATTTTAGAAAAAAATGAAATTAAGCTTCCATTTGGAAGCTTAATTTCATTTTTAATAATACAAAACTTTGATATAATAATGTATAATATTAAAAAGAGGAAGGAGGTTACATATGGAAGCACCAATGATGAGGAGTTTACCTCAAAGTTTAGAAGCGGAACAATCTGTAATTGGGTCTATGATAATAGACAAAAGTGCTATTGCTAAGTCTTTAGAAAAATTAAATGAAGAAGATTTTTATAGAGATGGACATAAGGTTATATTTAAGGCCATTAGAGAAATGTTTTCACAGGATATGGCTGTTGACCTTGTAACCTTATTAGAATATTTAAAATCTACAGATATGCTAGATAAGGCTGGTGGAGTAACATATATATCAGAAATAAGTTCATCTGTAATTACTACAGCCAATCTAGAAGCGTACATAAAAATAGTAGAGGATAAATCTTTATTAAGAAAATTAATAAAATCATCTACATCTATTATAGAGGAAAGTTATAATAAACAGAACAAAGTAGATGATGTATTAGATTTTGCACAAAAAAAGATTTTTGATTTAGCAGAAAAACAAGGTTCAAATGATTATGAAGCTTTATCAAATGTTCTAGAAAGAGGATTTTTAGAAATTGAAAGGCTATTTAATAATAAAGGATCAATAACTGGTGTAGGTTCAGGGATAAGAGATTTAGATGCAAAGACATCAGGATTTCAAAAAGGTGATATGGTTCTTATTGCAGCAAGACCATCTATGGGTAAAACTACCTTTTCATTAAATATAGCTGAAAATGCGGCTTTAAGAGAGGGAAAAAGTGTAGTTATATTTTCTTTAGAAATGTCAAAGGAACAGTTGGCCTACAAATTATTATGTTCAGAAGCAAATGTAGATATGCTAAAACTTAGAACTGGTAACCTAGATGATGATGATTGGGAAAGAATAGCAAGGGCCACCGGACCTTTATCAAAAGCTAAAATATATATTGATGATACAGCTGGTTTAAGTGTAATGGAAATGAGATCTAAATGTAGAAAAATTAAAATGGAGCATGGTATAGATATGATTCTTATAGACTACTTACAACTTATGAGTGGTAGTTCAGGAAGTGAAAGCAGACAACAAGAAGTTTCGGAGATATCTAGATCTATAAAAGCATTAGCAAAGGAAATGGAATGTCCTGTAATTGCTTTATCTCAATTATCACGTGCACCAGAGCAAAGAGCTGACCATAGACCTATGCTTTCTGATTTAAGAGAATCAGGATCTATAGAACAGGATGCTGACGTTGTTATGTTCTTGTATAGAGACGAGTATTATAATAAAGAAACAGAAGAAAAAAATATAGGAGAATGTATAATTGCTAAGCAAAGAAATGGTCCAGTTGGAACAGTAAAAATGGCTTGGATAGGCGCGCATAGTAAATTTGCTAATTTAGAATTAGTTTATAAAGAATAAATGGCTGTCAGAAAGATAGCCATTTAAAAATAAAAAATAATTTAATTATAATTCTTAATTTTTAGGAATTTTAAAGTAAATTAAATTAGCATAAACTATATTTTCGGTTCTGTTTATATCTACATTTTTTAAGTAAAGGGATCTTTTAAAATTCACTTTATTATTATATTTATTTTTTAAGGAGAGATTTAAAATAAGAAAGTTATTTATATATTTTATTAAAATTTCTTCCTTAGTTAAACCTCGAAGAAAAATATAAATATCATAAAATTTATCTTTATTTATTAATTTAATGATAGGTTTTGTATCTTCAGTTAAAGGATTAAACTCTAATAAATTATTTATTTTATTTTCTATATCTGTGAGCAATAAATTATTTTTCATAACTATCCCTCCTCATAAATAGTTTGCGATTTTAAATAAAAGCTATCCTATGAGTGTAGTGGGGAATTTTATAAATAATAATTAATTAAGAAAATTATTTACAATGAATTTTTATAAGAAGGTGAAGTTAGTGGAAAAAAGCATAGGTTTTATAGGTTGTGGAAGCATGGGAAAAGCAATGCTTAAAGGATTGCTTAATTCAATTGATATAAATAAGGAAAATATCATTATATCAACTAAAAGTGAGGAATCAAGGTCTAATATAATAAATGAATTTAAAGTAAATTGTGTTCTTGATAATGTAAAGGTAGCAAAAGCAGCAGAAATATTATTTTTAGCTGTAAAACCTAATATGTATAAGCAAGTTTTAAAAGAAATAGAAAATTATATAAAAGATGACGTTATAATAATTTCTATAGCTGCTGGAAT
Organism: Clostridiaceae bacterium AF10-41; assembly: GCA_027686065.1. Taxonomy (GTDB): domain Bacteria; phylum Bacillota; class Clostridia; order Clostridiales; family Clostridiaceae; genus Clostridium. Next base: position 33,350 of record JAQCTH010000011.1, on the reverse strand, counting down.
AACATTAGAAGATATGGAATCATGGTTGGACAAGGAATATAAAATTATAAGAACTATGCCAAATACACCTGCGTTAGTTGGAGAAGGAATGTCAGCTATATGTCCTAATCTTAATGTTAAAAAAAATGATTTAGAAATTATATGTAATATTTTTAGTAAATTTGGAAAATATGAAATTTTAGAAGAAAAATATTTTGATGCATTTATAGCATTATGTGGGTCATCTCCAGCATATATATTTATGTTTATAGAGGCTATGGCAGATGCTGCTGTAAAACTTGGTATACCTAGAAATAAAGCATATAAGATGGCAGAACAAAGTATATTAGGTTCAGCAAAACTAGCATTAGAAACAGGAAAACATCCCGCAGAATTGAAAGATATGGTTTGCTCTCCAGGTGGTACAACAATAGAAGCTGTAATAGAATTGGAAAATAGTGGATTCAGAAGCGCTATAATAAAATCTATGGAGAAATGTTCAGAAAAATCTAAGAATATGTAAATATAAAGGGAAATTTAAAAACTTCCCTTTATAAAATTAAATTGTTATATTCTAGATACACCACTTTTTATTGCAGCATTTTTAACTGCTTCAGCAACAGCTTTTTGAACACTTAAATCAAAAGCTTTAGGTAATATAAAATCAAAATTAAGATTATTTTCATCTACTGAATCTGCAATTGCGTGGGCAGCTGCAATTTTCATATCTTCATTGATATCGCAAGCTCTAACATCTAAAGCTCCTCTAAATATTCCAGGAAAAGCTAATACATTATTAACTTGATTTGGAAAGTCGGATCGACCTGTTCCAATTATTTTTACCCCAGCTTCCTTCGCAGCATCTGGAAAAATTTCAGGAATTGGATTGGCCATTGCAAATATTATAGAGTTTTTATTCATTGTAAGAGCCATTTCTTTTGTAACTAAGTTAGGTGCAGAAACCCCTATAAATACATCAGAATTTACTAATGCATCAGCTAGCTTTCCTTTTAAATTTTTTTTATTAGTAAATGATGCTAATTCATTCAATGAATTATTCTCATAATACTTATCTTTATGAATTATTCCATCTTTATCACACATTATAATGTTTGATGCTCCAAATGAAATTAATAGTTTACAAATAGCAGTTCCTGCAGAACCAGCACCATTTATAACTATTTTAATATTATGTATATCTTTGTTGACTAGCTTTAACGAATTTATAAGTCCGGCTAAAACCACTATAGCAGTACCGTGCTGATCGTCATGGAAAACTGGTATATTTAAATTTTCCTTTAATCTTTTTTCAATTTCAAAGCATCTAGGAGCAGATATGTCTTCTAGATTTATCCCTCCAATAGTTGGTGATATATTTACTATAGTATTAATTATCTCATCAACATCAGTAGTGTCTAAAACAATTGGAAAGGCATCTACATTAGCAAATTCTTTAAAGAGTATAGATTTACCCTCCATAACAGGAAGAGATGCCAATGGGCCTATATTACCCAAACCAAGAACAGCAGAGCCGTCTGAAATTACAGCAACTGTATTCCATTTTCTTGTGTATAAATAAGCATTATTAGGATCTTCATAAATTCTTTTACAAGGTTCTGCAACTCCTGGTGTATATGCTAAACTTAAATCTTTTTCACTAAAAATTCTACATCTAGAAGTTATTTCAAATTTTCCTTTTAATTCTTCATGATATTTTAGAGCTTCTTCATAAATATTTATAATAACACTCCCTTTCATAGAATAAATACTTTAAATTTAATAAAAATATAAATAGATACAAATCTATTATACGAATTATATACAAATAATGCAAAAAAATATTCGCAAAAAAGTTGAAAGTTCATTTTCACTTTGTTAATATTGTACTTGGAGATCAATATTAATTAATTTATAAATAAAGGACTTAATAAGTTCTTTAACAAGGAGGCAATATAAATGTCAGCATTTGTTGTTTTAGGAGCTCAATGGGGAGATGAAGGAAAAGGAAAGATGACTGATTACCTTGCAGAAGAGGCCGAGGTAATAGTTAGATTTCAGGGAGGAAATAACGCAGGTCATACAGTTGAAGTTGGAGATAGACAATATAAATTAAGATTAATACCATCAGGTATATTACATGATGATAAATTAAACGTAATTGGTAATGGTGTTGTTGTAGATCCAGAGGCTCTATTTGAAGAGATAGATTATCTTGAAGAAGAAGGAGTGAATGTTACTCCTAAAAAACTTTTAATAAGTGATAGAGCACATGTTATAATGCCATATCATAAGATTTTAGACGTTTTAAAAGAAAAATCAAGAGGGAAAAATGACATAGGCACAACTGGAAGAGGTATAGGACCATGTTATACAGATAAATTTGAAAGATGTGGTATAAGAATATGTGATCTTTTAGATGAGAGCGTATTTACAGAAAAACTAAAACAAAACATAGAAGCTAAAAGTGATTATATAACTAAGGTTTTAGGTGGAGAAGAACTTAACTATGAAAAAATAGCATCTAAATATTTAGAATTAGCAGAAAGGTTAAGACCTTATGTAAAAGATACATCTGTTGCAGTATATAATGAAATCAAGGCTGATAAAAAAGTTTTATTTGAAGGTGCCCAAGGAATGCTTCTTGATATAGATTATGGTACATATCCATATGTAACTTCATCTAATACTACTGCTTGTGGAGTGGCTAGTGGCTCAGGAATTGGACCAAATATGATTACTAATGCAATAGGTATCGCAAAGGCATACACAACAAGAGTTGGTAAAGGACCATTCCCAACAGAATTAGATAATGAAGTTGGTGAATGGATAAGAGAAAAGGGTCACGAATATGGAGTTAATACTGGAAGATCCAGAAGATGCGGTTGGCTAGATGCTGTTATATTAAAAACAACAGTAAGGGTATCTGGATTAACATCATTATGTGTAACTAAGATAGATACTTTAGCTGGATTAGAAAAATTAAAAATTTGTGTAGGATATAAGTTTAATGATACAGTTATAGATTATTTCCCAGCAAGCTTAAATGATTTAGCAAAATGTGAGCCTATATATGAAGAGTTTAATGGTTGGGGTGAAGAGGTAGCAAATGCTAGAAGTTATGATGATTTACCTGAAAACGCCAAAAAGTACTTATCAAGAATTGAAGAACTTACAGGAGTAAATATATCAATAATTGGAGTAGGTCCAAGAAGAGATCAAACAATAAGAGTAACAACAGAATTATAATTTATAAAGAAGGGTATCATGTTTATGGTACCTTTCATATATTTATATAATAAATTATTTATGGAATTTTATATATTATATAACTCATATAATAATTTATGATAAAATAGATAAAAGAGGGAGGCGAATTTATGGAAGAAAGAAAAAGTTATTTATCAGTTTCTGAAATATTATCTAAAGCTTTTAACATATCAAAAGATAATATATTAGAAATATTAAAGGTTATTGGAATCTTTATAGTACCTACAGTATTAATATTAGTAGGTATAATAGTGGGAATTATATTTTCAGGTATGATAAATATGTCATATTCATATTCATATAATTATTTGGAAAACACTGTACCTTTTATAGGATTTGGGAGTGTATTAATTTCAATTTTTTTAGCCATTATTTCATCAATAATAATAATGTATGCAGAGGCTATTATAGTAAAAATTTTAGATGATGCTAACAGGGGAAAAGAAGTAAGTTGGAGAACAGCTAATAGATATGTTTGGCAAAAAAAATGGAGTGTAATAGGACTTAATCTTTTAGTAGCATTGATGTTTTTTGCATTTTTTATAGCGGTAATCTTACTTACTGTATTATTATCCATTTTAACTATAGGAATAGGATTAATCATAATAATACCTTTAATAATTGCTATATCTGTTATTATGGCTCCGATACCTATGTTATTTAATTCGGCATTAATAGTAAGAGATTTAACTATTACCGAGGCAATAGGAGAAACTTTCTTATTGTTTAAAAGAGGTTATTTTTGGGCTACAATAGGAAGATTAGCAGCTATATCAGGAATAACAATTGGACTTGGAATAGTATTGTATATGCTTGCATTCATACCTTTACTAGGTATAATATTAACTCTTATAGGACAATTTGTAGTTCAAGTATACACAATTTCTTATCTTAATGTATTTGTATATGATCGATCAAATATAGATGAAGTTTATATAGATCCTATAATTTAAAAGGTAAGAGTTTGCTTTAGAGGTATCCTAATTGAAATTTAATAATTAAAAATATATAATTATTGATGTAATTTGAAACAAATTACATCAATAATTTAATTTTGAAAACTCCTCTGGGAGTTTTTTTGTTAATATCTTATAATTTATAATCATTAATTTTTTATGGGAAAGGTTTTGAAAATAAGTTTATTCACATACATAATAATATAAAAAGGATAAACACTATATTGATTAGTACTTATAGAAGGTAATCAAAATAAATAAAAATACAGTTTATAATGAAAGTCACAGGTTTGACTTAAAAATAAAAAGGTATATAATTTTATATATAGTTTTTTATGGAAATAAATTAATTGCAAAGCAATTTTTAGTGAAAAGTTAATAGTGAAAAAGTGAAAAATTAAGGAAGAAAATCCTTTGAGAGTTTTTGAATCATATATGGTTTTCATATCTTTAATTTTTCATTATTTTGCTTAGTAAAATTGGAGGATATTATGGGAAAGACTTATAGTAAGGAGTATGAATTACATTATTATGATGTAGATAGTAATTTAAGAGGATCAATGTCGACTATAATTAATATATTATCTGATATTGGAACCAAACAATCAGAAGTTCTTGGATCAGGTATGGAAAGCTTAATGGAAAAAAATATGACTTGGGTGTTTTATAATTATCATGTAAAAATATTCAGGCATCCAATGTATGGTGAAAAATTATCTGTAACAACTGAACCAGCTGGATTCAAAAAGTTTTATGCGTTAAGAAATTACGAAATTAAAGATAGTAGTGGAAACACAATAGTATCGGCAAATGCAATATTTTTATTGATTAATTTAGAAAAAAGAAAAATGATGCGAATACCTAATGAACAATATGATATTTATGGTGTATCAGAAGATATGAAAGAAGAATTTAAAATACCAAGGTTAGAGAAACTTGAGAACGGTATATATGAAAGAAATTTTAGGGTAAGATATTCTGATATAGATTCAAATAAACATGTTAACAATACTAAGTATTTAGATTGGGCTATTGAAACATTGCCAGAAGAAATAGTTAATAATTATGCTTTAGCAGAGGTAATGGTTACATTTGAGAAGGAATGTAAATATGGTGAAGAAGTTAAGGTTCTAACAGATGTGAGAGAAGAAGAGGCTGATGAGTTAGTTGCTATTCACAGAGTAGAAACTAAGGATGGTAAAGAATTAACCAAATTAATTGGACGATGGAGAAAAAGCTAAAAATTAAGGAGAAGTTACAAAACTTCTCCTATTTTAATTCTAGGAATTTGCAATATTTCTTGAGACAAATTGGCCTGAACTCCAAGCCCATTGAAGATTAAAACCACCACAGTCACCATCAACATCCAATATTTCGCCACAAAAATATAAATTTTTAATCAATTTTGATTCTAAGGTTTTTTCATTAATTTCTCTAGTATTAACTCCACCTATGGTAACTTGAGCCTGATTAAAACCGTTAGTTCCTATGCATTTAAATTTCCAATTCTTTAACATGTTAATAAGTCTTTTTTTCTCATCCCATTGTAAGTCATAGCAAGGGCAATGTAAGTTTTTTATTTTTGCTTCTTTTAATATAGTAGGGATTAACTTTTTGTTTACAATGCCAATAAGGGAATCCATTATTGGTCTATGTCCAAATACAGCAAAATGACATTCGAAAAAGTCTTCAATTTCATTAATAGACTGATCAGGCATAATATCAACTAATATTTCAACTTTACTCATTTTAGAAAGTGCTTTAGATGCATAGCCTGAAATTTGAAGAATAGGAGGACCAGATATACCATAGTCAGTAAATAATATTTCTCCAAATTCTTTTCTAATTGGCTGATTATTAACAAGTAATGTAGCATATCCATCAAATTTTACACCAGAAATAGATTTTAAATAAGAATTATCTAGTTTTAGTTGAACTATTCCAGGAATAGTTTCAATTATTGAATGACCAAGAGATTTTGCTAAATTATATCCAGAACCATCAGACCCTGTCTTTGTTGCCGATTTTCCTCCACAGGCTAAAATTAATTTGTTACATGTGAATAAATTATTATTTTCATTACTTGTGGATATTTTAAAAATATTTTGCTTGTGGATATCTTTTACTTTGCAATTTGTGTATAAAGGAATACTTCTATCTTCTAATGCAAGTTTTAAAAGATCTACAACTGAAGATGCCTGAAGAGATTTAGGATACATTTTTCCATTTTGTAACTCTACAATTGGAAGTCCTAGTGATAAAAAAAAGTTTTTTGTATCATCTACATTAATAGTTGATAAAACATTTGAAAAAAATCCTGTATTTTCGCTATGATAAGAAGAAAATGGGTAAGAAATTGTATTATTAGATATATTACATCTTCCATTTCCTGTTGTAAGAATCTTCTTACCAATTCTATCTGTACTTTCAATTATAGCAACATCTAGCCCGAAATCTTTGGCAGTAATCGCAGCAGATAAACCAGAGGCGCCGCCACCAATTATAATTAAATCATGATGTATCATAAGAATTCTCCTTAAAAGTAATTAATTTAAATAATAACATAGATGTTATTAAGGTTAATTTAAATTATAATATAATTTATTTAAATATGGTATATAATAAGACATATCAAATAATCAAAAGAAAGTTAAAAAAAGACATAATAAACTAAAATAAAGTAATAACTTCACTATATTATTAACATAAATCAATCTGTTAATGGGAGAATTTAAAAATAAAAAAAAAAGTTGTTAAAAAGTGTTGACACTATATTAAAATTTATGTATTATAGTTAATGTGCTCGCAGACAGAATGTGATGGCGAAAACAAAGCAAGGCTCCTTGGTCAAGCGGTCAAGACACCACCCTTTCACGGTTCAAGCAGAGGGTCACAGGTTCGATCCCTGTTGTTTCCACCATATTTGGCTCAGTAGCTCAGTTGGTTAGAGTGCCGGCCTGTCACGCCGGAGGTCGAGGGTTCGAGCCCCTTCTGAGTCGCCACTTTAATCAGCAGGTTGTAGGTTCGATTCCTATTGCCAGCTCCAAAGGATTTTAGATTATTCTAAAGTCTTTTTTTGTTTTTAGAGAAGTATATTTTAATAGATAAAAAGTGCAGCATTAACTATAAGCTGCACTTTTGTTTATTTTCTCTTTAGGTTTAATTGAATTCTTATATCTTCAGAGTAAAATTTATATAATTTAAAATTACCAAGTAAGCGAGAAGAAATTCTTTCAGAATAATTTTTGCTTATATCAGGCAAAGATAAATTTGTAGATACTAACATCTTTTTCTTTCTTAATAATTTTTTATTTAAAAAGTTAAAAAATTCTGTAGCTGAAAATTCAGTTAGTTGCTCAGCACCTAAATCATCAATAATTAATAAATCACAATTTATTAAAAGATCTTCTAGATTATAATTGTTTTCGAATCGTATTTCTCTTAAATCTTTAATAAGTTCATCTATAGTTCTGTATACTACTAAGTAACCATTATCAAGAAGCTCTTTTGCAACACAACAGCTTAAGAATGTTTTTCCAGTACCAGAGTCACCATAAAAAAGTACATTATCAAAATTATTATTAAAATTAGGTATAAAATTTCCTTTTAAATATTCAATAATATTTTCTATATTTTTTCTAGGTGTATATTTATCATCACTTATTCTATAATTTGAAAATAAGGATAAGTCAAAGTTATTAAAATTATTAACTCTTAAGGTATCTTGCAAATCAGAGTCTTTATAATATAAACTAACTAATTTATTTTTATAGCATGAACATTTCGAATTACCAATATAGCCTTGATCCTTACATTTATGGCATCTATAATTAAGGGTAAGGTATTCTTGATCATACCCGTTAGCCACAAGAGCCTCATATTTTTTAAATCTTAACTCTGTTATTTCTTCTTTTAATTTTTTTAATTCTAATTCGTTTAATCCTTTTAGAATAGACATAGCCAAATTAAGAGATTTTTTTTGAATTAAATTATCCATTTCTAAAATTTCAGGATAGTTTTCTTCAATTTCACTACGTCTTTTTTTTAGTTTTTTTTCTTCTTCAATTCGTATATTTTCATATATTGATGTTAATTCTTTTTCATATCCTTTAATCATCATTATCCCATCCTAACAACTTCTTTTCCAAATCATCATAATCATAGTCACGACCTTTAAAATTATTAAATCTTAATTTAGGTTTTTCATAGGAATTATTTTTTTGATTATTGAAATTCTTTTTAGAAGATGAATTTTTGAAAGAGGCTTCTTTTTCCTCTATTTGTTTTAAGGTTTTTAAGTTATCTTTATTCCAGCTTGCTAATATTCCGTCTATATATTTAAAGTCTGCTCTATTCAACCTCTGAAAGCATATATCACATGCCTTTTTTATGATATCTAAAGAAAAATTATAAGACGTAGTCCATTTTTCTAACATATCTTCTTGAGGTTTCATTATTTCTGTATTTCTAATACCTAAAAATTTAAGAATTTCTCTATAAGTTCCCCACTTATCTTCTGTTTTTCTTATATAATTTTGAGCATCATAAATAGTTTTTATATTCATCTCATTCCAAGCTAATGCCACTTTTTCTATATATCTGTGGTTTGTTTTTCCTTTGGAAGCACAAAACTCAATTAGCAATAGTATTAGTTCAGAAGAAAAGTCAAAATCCTTTTTCCATCCTATATAAGTAGCAAACTCACTAGGGGATAGAGGTCGACCTAATAGTTTTTCAATATCTTTTAGCATACCATTATTAGTTTCATCAGATAATTCTTCCAATAAATTGAATTGGTTTTTACCAACAGATTTATCTTCAGAAAGATCAATAAATTCTATTTCAAAGTTACCCATTCTATCTATTGGAATTAATTTTATAATACCTTCCTCATTCCAATAATTAAGTGCATTTATTATATCAGACTCTAAAAGATTTAATGTAGTAGCTAATATTGAGGCGTTAACGCCTATTTCACCAGTAAAATTATATTTAAGCATTAAAAGATATACTTTAATAAATTCTCCTCTAGCTTTTGGTATATACTTTTCAATAAATATATTGCTTACAGGAGTAAAGTCTAAAGGCTTTGATTTAAGCATAAAAGTGCTCATAATTACATCTACCTTTCTAAAAGTAATAGTACAATAAGTTAATTATAACAAAGTGAAGTAATAGGCTCAACATAACTAAGGAATATAAAAAAAGAATATTATTTCTAAAATTGGCAAAACTAAAAGATGTGTTGCTTAACATTATTAAAAATGAAAGGAGTTTTTATGGATAAAAAGGGAGACTCGATAAGGTTAATTGAAAAATTTTCAGTATCGATATTTATAATTATACTCGCAGTAAATATTAATTTCATTAAAGCAAGTGCAAAGATAAATGAACCATTTAGTAATATGAACTTAAATAACAAAACATATACTATATCTAATAGAATATCTAATAATAATATACTTGATAATCTGTTGGTTGCATTAACAGGAAAAGTGAATGGATATGAGTTAGTGCTAGAGGGTAATGTAGTAGGATATACTTCATTAGAAAACAATATGAATAATATAAAAGAATTAGTATTACAAAAATATATAAATGAAATTAATATTAGGGAAGATGAAGTATTATCTTTTGAAATAGAAGGAGATATTAAATTAAAAGAAGATAGATTTGATGTATCTTTATTACAAACTAATAAAGAGTTATCTGATTATATATATGAATTATCAAAAGAAGATAAAAATAATATTACACTAAGATTAAAGTGTATTGATGAAGAAATAGTTAAGGTGCAGCCTAGTACAACGATAATCCCTACTGAAAATATGTATTTGGGGGAAAGTAAAGTCGAATATGGAGAAGTCGGGTTGAAAAACCAAGTAAAAGAAGTTACATATAAAAATAAGGAAATTACAGAAAGTAATATAATAAGAGAAGAAATTATAAAAAAAGAAGTAGATAAGAAAATATATAGGGGAACTAAGAACCCTTATGATTATGGTATGGCTTTCTTAAAAAGTCCAACTAGGGGGGGATATATGACCTCTGGGTATGGAGAAAGGTGGAATTCATTTCATAAAGGGATAGACATCGCAGGAAATATAGGAGACGATGTTCTTGTTGCTATGGATGGAGAAGTAATTTATTCTAAATATAATGATGGAGGCTATGGTAATTTAATAATTGTTAAGCATGAAGATAATATGAATACATATTATGGACACTTAAATGATTTTTATGTAAAGGTAGGAGATAAGGTTAAAAAGGGTGATGTAATTGGAGCAGTAGGAAATACTGGATTTAGTACTGGTCCTCATTTACATTTTGAACTTAGAGTAGATGATGAACCTGTAGATCCAACAAACTATATAGTACAATAATAATATTAACTATAAAAATATAAAATGAAAGGTTACTTAAATTAGTACCTTTCATTTTACTATAGATTTAATATTTATTTTACCATCGCCTTGATAATTTTTGGGAATATCTAATGGTTCACAGGCGATTTTCAAAAGAGATCTTATATCCTTTGGTGTTAAGTTTTGATCATTTTCATAAACTAAGGCACATATACCGGAAACATAAGCAGCTGCTAATGATGTACCAGTAAATGTTTTATATGAGCTATCAAGCTTTGAAGGATATAATTTAATACCATCTTTTTCAGAAATATAATTTGTATTAGAATTTAAAGATACTATATCAACGCAAGCAGCGCATAAATTAGGTTTAGAATCTTTCTTTAATCCTCCTATTGATGAATAAGTATAAGGTTTAATTTTTGAAGTGGAATCATATCCTGAAACAGTTATACAATCATTACATAGTGCAATTCCTGTAATAGATCCATCAAAGTTTCTATTACTGCCACTTGGAACTATACAAGTTATGTTTTTGCTATTTTCTAAAGATATCATTGAGCTAAAACATTTTTGAATAAATACATTATGATTCAAAAGCTCAAAAGGTAAACATAAAACTTTAATATTATTTTTTTCACTTGCTTCAGCTATAAGCTCCATTGCATAAAGTATGTCAGATATAAATCCCTTTCCACTTTTATCAAAGGCTTTATAGCAGTGAATATTACAACTTGGAGCAATACCACGATACATTCCATTGGATTTCTCACCATTTCCGGCAATAATTCCAGCTGTACAAGTTCCATGACCATTATCATCATAAGGATATTTAAGGTTATCTATTAGGTCTACAAATGTAGAGATTCTATTTACTGGAGTGACTAAATCAGGGTGAGGATAAACACCAGTGTCTATTATGGCAACGCCAATACCAGTACCCTTACTTTTTGTCTTGTTAGATAGCCTAACCTTATTTGCAGTAATAACACTCATACCACATAAAAATAAGTATTCATCAAAGCAAATATATTCTACTTCAGGATATTCCAATAATCTGTGAATACCCTTAGCATTTAATTTTGCACAAATTAAATTACAATGTGTTATATTGCTTATAAGCATACCATTATATGAGGATATCTTTTTTATCAAGCTTTCATGAAATCTTTTATATTTAATAATTACCCTATAATTATTATAGGGTTTTGATAACATACAGTTTTTTAAGTTTAAGTCTAATTTTCTATTAGAAGAAAACATAATATACTCCTAAAATTGATTACAATATATAGTATATTAAAAGTATGATTTTTGTTAATAGTTATAAATTAATATATATAAAAAGGTCATATTTAAGTTTTATTATTCCGTGGTTCTACTTCAAGTCAACGTAAACTTAAATGTGATATTTTGCTAACTAAAGTAAGAAACTATAAATAGGTATTAACATGATAAACTTTTTATAATTTTCTAAAGAGTAAAAAAAAGAGAAGTACTAACTTCTCCATTTAAAAATAATAATTCCTAATATCATAATAGCTATTCCTATAAATTCTTTTAAGTGGAATGATATTCTTTCAGTTCCAAACAAGCCAAAAGCATCAATCATGCCAGCAGAGGCTAATTGTGCAACCAAAATTATGCCTATACCGCATGTAGCTCCCATAGCACCAATACTTTTCATAACGGTAAATATAATTATAACACCTAAAAATCCACCTAATAAATAAAGTTTATTTACATCTTTAATAGCTTTAAAACTACCTTTGCCAAAGAATGTTACAATAATTAGAGTAACTACTAAAGCAGTTCCTTGAACTATAACATTTGTTTCCCAGGTCCCTACTTTTTCTTCTAACTTAGTATTAAATACACCTTGCAATGTCATAGATATGCCTGAAATTATTGCATAAATAATTGCTAACATTTAAATCACCTCTAAGATAGTATTCCATTTAAAGCTTATAAATATGAAAAAACCTTCTATGTTTTTTTATAGAAGGTTTTTTGTTATATACTAATAAATGCCTCTGTGATTTTAGATTCCGAATAACCTAAAGTGATTCCTAAGCTAATAAAATCTTCAATAAGAGTTATATAATGATCTTCAGACGGTGATATTATTAAATCATTTAAGTCTATGAATAAGTTTAAAAATTGATCGCTTAAACAGTAATCATTTGGTTTTATAATGATTTCTTGTACACTATCATAATGTCTATAAATTCCAAGATTAATTATATGAGAAAAACAATCTAAGTATTTTTCAAATAATATAGACTTATTTACTGGAATATCTTCTGATAACCAATATTTATAACATTGGGTCTCGTCAGCTAGATAACTAAGTTTTGTATGTAGTTCTAAGTGTTTTCTAGCCCAGATTTTATATTCGCTTAAAGTGTTATCAATAATAATATTTTTGTTCTTTTCCTTTTGTGCTTCAAAAAAAGCTATTATTTCCATAAATATCCCCCTATTTTTAAGGATTTACTATTATATATTTTACAAAAATATTTTACAAATGAAAAGCGTGGTAAACGAATACAAAAAAATAAATTTTTTTTATGTTAAGAAAAATAAAAAAAGTGTTTAAATTTAAACACTTTTTTAACTTATAAATATAAATTTTTTTTCAACGGATAACTTTTTATTAAAGTTTCCCTTTTATTATTAGATACCTTCCAAATTTCAATTCTATCAACTTTAAGTGTTTCACAATTAGATTTAAAGTTAACTTCGCCATCAAATTTTTTCATATCCTTAGGTATATAGTTAAGATTAGCTAAGGATATATGCATTGACAACTCACTATTATAATTTTGTATATTAAACCCATGTAATTTTAATGTATCACTCATTAATCTATTAAGCCTTTTGATATAACCTACATCTAATATTTTCATATTTAAAGTTTTATTGGTTTCAGAAACAGAAACTTCTGTAGATAATTGAACTTTAAAGTTTTTATAGGGCTTAACTATCTTATCTATCACAACATCTAATTTATCTATATTAGGGTTTTCAATTATTTCTAAAGGAATATAGGGTGTTGGCGAATTTCTATTTGCTCTAAAACGTTTAGATAGATTTTTTTGGATTGGATTTAAATTTTTATAAGATTCATCATCAAATAATGCCACTAAATAGTATTTCATAGCTTTAGCCTCTCTTATTAAATTAATTTGCATAGATACAAACTTTGTTATAAATTATAACATATTACAAAAAAATTAAAAAGGAAATATAAATAAAAGTTCAATATTATAAAGGTTAGCAAAAAAGCTTCTATTTGGAAGAAAAAACTCTATTTCCTTAAATTATTTTTATGTTATAATGAGTATTGTAAGTTTTTAAGAATGTCACAGAAAAATGGTTAATAGTTGAAATAATAGGAAAGATTAATATATATACATAAAATATGATAAGGGTGAAATGGATGGAAAAGTTAGTTATAAGCGGGGGAAAATCTTTAAAAGGTTCAGTAGATATAAATGGTGCCAAAAATTCAGCTGTAGCTATATTACCAGCAGCAATAATGGCAAGTGAAGGAAAATGTATAATAGATAACGTACCAGACATAGAAGATGTACATTGTCTTGAAAGAATATTAAATAGCCTTGGATGTACAGTGAATAAACTAGATAATAATACTTTAGAAATAGACGCTACAGATGTAAGAAGTGTGGAAGCATGTACTGATGACGTAAGAAGAATGAGAGCTTCATATTATTTTATTGGGGCTTTATTATCAAGGTTCAAAAAAGCAAGAGTAGAACTTCCAGGGGGGTGCCCTATAGGAGTTAGACCAATAGATCAGCATATAAAGGGATTTGAAGCATTAGGTGCTAGTGTAACTATAGAACATGGAGCAGTTATTGTTGAAGCTGAACATTTACATGGAGCAAATATATTTTTTGACGTTGTAACAGTTGGAGCAACTATAAATGTTATGATAGCAGCAACACTAGCAGAAGGAACAACAGTACTTGAAAATGTTGCAAAGGAACCTCATGTAGTAGATGTTGCAAACTTTTTGAACTCTATGGGAGCAGATATAAAAGGTGCTGGAACAGATGTAATTAGAGTAAAAGGTGTAGAAAAATTATCAGGATGTAATTATAGTGTTATACCAGATCAAATCGAAGCAGGAACATTTATGATAGCAGCAGCAGCTACTAAAGGGGATGTAACTATAACTAATGTTATACCAAAGCACTTAGAATCAATTGCAGCAAAACTTATTGAAATGGGAGCTACAGTTGAAGAGGGTGATGACAGTGTTAGAGTATATGTTGAGAGAGACTTAAAGGGAGTTAATGTAAAGACAGCTCCATACCCAGGATTTCCAACAGATGTACAACAACCTATGTCAGCTTTATTAAGTATAGTACCAGGTAAGAGTTTGATTGCTGAAAGTATTTGGGAAAGTAGACATAAGCACATAGATGAACTGAAAAAAATGGGAGCAACTATAAAGGTAGAAGGAAGAACTGCTATCATTGAAGGTAGTGAAAAGTTAGCTGGAGCTAGTGTTATTGCTACAGACTTAAGAGCTGGGGCAGCAATGGTTATAGCTGGATTAGTTGCGGAAGGTGTAACAGAAATATTAGAAATTGAACATATTGATAGAGGATATCCGCATATTGAAGATAAATTTACTGCATTAGGTGCAGATATAGTGAGAGTAATAGAATAATATCTGCATGGGGGATAGTAAGATGAAATTTTGCTCATTATATAGTGGGAGCAGTGGAAACAGCATGTTTATTGCTTCAGAGCATGCTAAAATATTAATAGATGCGGGTTTACCAGGAAAAAAAATAGATGACGCTTTAAAAATCATAGGAGAAAATCCAGGAGATATAGATGGAATATTTGTTACTCATGAACATTCAGACCATATAAGAGGAATTGGGGTATTATCGCGTAAATATGATATTCCAATATACACTAACTCAGACACCTGGTCAGCTATGGAAGCAGGAATAGGAAAAATAAAAGAACATAATATAAGAATAATGGATAGAAGGTCCACATTATCTATAAAAGATTTAGATATAACATCATTTAATATACCTCATGATGCAGTTGCACCAGTAGGATATACAATGCATTATAGAGGGAAAAAGATAAGTGTGACTACAGATTTCGGAATATATACAGAAGAGATAAGAGATAATATAAAGGACTCGGATATAATATTATTGGAAAGCAACCATGACGTAAATATGCTAAAGTTTGGACCGTATCCCTACAATTTAAAACGAAGAATTTTAAGTGAAGTTGGACATTTATCTAATGAAGATTGTGGCAAAGCTATAGTTGATTTAATTAGATATAAACCAAACAAAAAGATAATATTAGGACATTTAAGTGGTACTAATAATCATCCAGACCTTGCATTAGAAACTGTTATTGGAGTATTGAGGGAAAATGATATAGTATCAAAATTAGATATAGAATTAACTATGGCTGATAGACACAGTCCAAGTAACATAATAGAAATTTAGTTATTAGGAAGAAGATGATTTATATGGATAGTAGAAAAATATGCGCATGTAAGGATCATGTTGAAGATGCAATGGATGATTTTATTAATTATGAAGAGACATTTCCTATTATAGAAGAAGTAAAAGGTGTTAAATGTAATTATTGTGAAAATGATTCATGTTACATAATTAAATCAAAAGAGTAAAACTTATTAAATTAATTATAAAACCATTTAAAAAGGAGAATGAACTATGAGTTTATATAAACAATGGACAGATATGGTAGTTGAATATGTTAAGACAAAGGGAGAACAAGCTTTTTGGGATGAGTATATGGAAATTGAAAAAGCTATATACAAAGAAATATTATCTAAGCATAAAGATAATTTCAAATTTACAATTAGTGATTTAGCAGCTAAACATAATACAACAGAAGAATTCGTTATGGGATTTGTTGATGGAATAAATGATAGTTTAAAAGAAACACTTGATTTAGAAGTTTTATCATCTACTGATGAAATTTCATTACAAGTAGATTTAGAAAAACTTTATATTAATATGTTAGATGCAAAAGCTGAATACTTATATACACTACCACAATGGGAAGGAATATTCTCACCAGAAAAGAGAAAAGAATTACAAAAAATATATAGAGAATCTGTTATTGTAAGAAATGAAAATAAAGTAGGAAGAAATGATCCTTGTCCATGCGGAAGTGGAAAGAAATATAAAAAGTGTTGTGGAAAATAATTTTATTAGAAGACCTACGAATTTAGGTCTTTTTTTGTTATAGAATTAGATGATATATAAAGTGAAAGTAATAATAAATACTTATATAAATATATTTTAAAAGTATATTAGTTTAAATTTAAAATTCATTTTATTATAATAAATATGAAAATAAAAATTATTGGGGGAAGATTATATGGATAGTAATTTAAATTGGGTTAATGAACAAAGGATAAAAAGGACAATAGAGTCATTAAATAATAATAATATGAATGGGTATTTAGTAAATACAAAGGAAGAATTATTTTCTAAAATTGAACAATTAGTTCCTGAAAGTTCAGTAGTATCTTGCGGTGGATCAATGTCCTTATTTGAGTATGGAGTTATAGATTATCTAAGAAATGGGAAGTACACATTTTTAGATAGATATAAGGAAGGTTTAACATCAGAACAAATTACCAAAATATTTAAAGAGAGCTTTTTAGCAGATGCATATTTTGCTAGTAGTAATGCGGTAACTGAAGATGGAAAGTTATATAATGTTGATGGGAATGGAAATAGAGTAGCGGCAATGCTATATGGACCAGATAAAGTAATCCTTTTAGTTGGGGTAAATAAAATAGTGAAAGATATAGATGAAGCTATAAAAAGAAACAGGGAAATATGTGCTCCAGCTAATGCTAAGAGGCTAAATAAGAAAACTCCATGTGCAAAAGTTGGATATTGTATGGATTGTAAAAGTAATGAAAAGGTATGTAGAGAATTTACCGTTATAGCAAGCCAAAATAGGAAAGATAGGATCCACGTAATATTTATGAATGAAAATATAGGGTACTAGAAAAATTAACAATGGATAATTATTGATGTAATTTTTTTAAGATTACTAAAAATAAATTAAATTTAAAAGCTATATGAGATTTTTCTATTAGCTTTCATTTTAAGTTTTTAATTTTTATTGTGTTATATCTCCTTTTATTGTGTCAAAAAGCCTTATATAAAATAAAATTATATTATATAAGAATTTTTTAAGTAGGAGATATAATATGTTTCAGATATTCCCTTTTTTAATGAACAATATGACTGGTGGAATGTTTAATGGAAATAGTAATAATACTAACAATATAAATAATTTTAATAGTAATTATGGATATACTAGTTTTACTAGCAGTAATAATATATTTGGAGCTTTTGGAGGTACGTTTAATACTGTATTTAGTGAAGTTTTTACTTCATTAGTTACAAATGAAAATTTAATGAATAATATAGTAGATTCAGTCTTAAATAGTGAGGCTTTAAATTCAGCATTTAGTAGCATAGAAGATGAATTAGACTTAAAATTTATTGATTACGGAGATCGATATTTAATAGAAGGAAAGTTAGTTGGCCTAAATAAAAAAGATATAGATATAGATTATGAAGAAGATCATATAAGAATTAAAGTTAAAAAAAATCAAATTTTTAGTAATGAAAATTCCATGGTTGCAATCTTCCAAGAAGGATCAAATTTAGAAAAAAGCTATTATGTTCCTAATGTTGAACCAAGTAAGATACAAGCTGTTTATAATGCAGATGTACTTAGAATTTATTTAAAGAAAAAAACTCCAGTAGAAAAAGGAACAACAATAATAGATGTTGAAAACTTTACTAATGCAGATTAAATTATTTATATCGATAATAGCATAAAGCATCCACTAGTTAGAATAAGGTAAAACTTAAGAGGAGAAAATGGTTATGAATATAACAATAATTTCAGTAGGTAAATTAAAAGAAAAGTATCTAAAGCAAGCAATAGATGAATACTCAAAAAGATTAACCAGATATTGTAAATTAGATATAATAGAACTTCAAGATGAAAAAACACCAGATAATGCTTCAGAAAAAGAAGAATTACAAATAAAAGAAAAAGAAGGCGAACTTATACTATCTAAAATAAAAGATAATATGTTTGTAATTGCAATGGACTTAAAAGGAGAAAATCTGACTTCAGAGCAATTTGCAAACTACATAGAAAATTGTGGAGTAATGGGGAATTCAAACATAGCCTTCATAATAGGCGGAAGCTTAGGATTATCACAAAATGTTATAAAGAGAGCAAATTATAAACTGTGCTTCTCAAAAATGACATTTCCACATCAATTATTTAGAGTAATGCTTTTAGAGCAAATATATAGAGGATTTAGGATAATTAAGGGTGAACCGTATCATAAATAAATGAGGTTTTTACTAAAATTGGATATTTGATTTTGAGGGTAAAGGATTAAGTAAAACTAATAAAGGTATACTTAGTCCTTTCATTATGAAACCTAAAGTTATAGGAAATAAAATGTATAGCAAATACAAGATGAAACTATGCAATATACATATAAGAGTTATAATTTAAGAGAAATTGATAATAGTGAACATAGTATGATATAATACAAAAATTAGATGTTAATTCTAATTAGTTAGGATGTGAATTAAGTGAGATATTTAGGAAATAAAGAGTCTATTATACATGAAATTAAAAAATTATTAGAGGATAAAGGTATATTAGATAATAATTTACGTTTTTTTGATGCATTTTGTGGTACGGGAACTGTAGCAGACTCCTTTAAAAATTATTATGATGTTATAATAAATGATAATTTAGAATGGTCAGTAATATATACAAGGGGAAGAATTAATTCAAATAAGTGCAATTTTGAGAAATTGGGTTTTAATCCAATTGAATATTTTAATTCAAATAATGAAGTTGAATATGGATTTATTTATAATAATTATTCTCCTGGAGGTTCAGAGAGAATGTATTTTACAGCAGATAATGCTGCACGTGTAGATTATTTTAGAAAGACTATAGAATTATGGAAGCAAAAGGATTTATTAACATATGATGAGTATTGTTATTTATTAGCATGTCTAATTGAATCAGTATCAAAAGTATCTAACACAGCAGGTGTATATGGGGCATATTTAAAAAAGTGGGATAGTAGAGCTAAAAAAAATATAGTATTTGAGAAAGTAGATAGTAAAGGAATAGATGCTAAATCATTAATTTCATTTAATGATAAGATTGAGAATATAATTGAAGATGTTGAGTGTGATGTTTTATATATGGACCCACCTTATACTCAAAATCAGTATGGAACTCAATATCATCTTTTGGAAACTCTTGTAAAAGATGATTCGCCTACAATTAGTAAAGTGACTGGCTCAAGAAGTACAGCTCCAATGCGTTCAGAGTGGTCAAAAGAATATAAGGTTAATATATTATTTGATAAAATATTAGCAAAAACAAAGGCAAAATATATAATATTCAGTTATAGTGTTGATGGATTTATGTCAAAAGATTTCATTGAAGCGAGTATGAAAAGGTATGGAAATCCAGATACATATGAATGTAGAAAAATATCTTACAAAAAATATCAAAATTGGAAGTCTAAGAAATTTAATGAACATTTTGAGTATTTATTTTATATTGAAAAAAAACCTGTAAATGAAGTAGTATATGAATCTCCTCTTAATTATACAGGCAGTAAAGCGAGAATTATTAAAGAAATTAAAGCAAATGCCCCTACTTTAAAATTTAATAAATTAGTAGATATGTTTGGTGGAGGGTTTAACGTAGGAATAAACTTTGATACCCAAATAGTGATGTATAATGATATAAATTATTTAGTAGAAGGAATTATAAGGTCTTTCAGTGAATATGATACATATAAATATTTACAGTATATTAAAAAGGTAATAAAAAAATTCCAATTAGATAAAGGAAATAAAGAAGCGTATATAGAAGCACGTAATTATTATAATTCATTACCTAAAGAAAAACGTGATTCAAAACTCTTATTTACTATTATAATGTATGGATTTCAACAACAAATTCGTTTTAATAGTAAGCATGAATTCAATAACCCGGTAGGTGTACGTTGGTTTAATGATAAAATATTGGAAAAAATGATAAGTTTTTCGCGAAAAATTAAAGAGAATAAATATATTTTTAAAAGTCAAGATTATACTAGTTTATATGAATACATAGATAATAAAACCTTCGTATATATGGACCCTCCATATAAATTAACAACTGGGGCATACAATGATGGAAAAAGAGGGTTTAATGGATGGGATGATAAATTAGAAGAAGAAATGTGTGAGTTTGCAGATAAATTAAATTCCAATCAAATACCATTTATGTTATCATATGTATTAGAACATAATGGTAAAAAAAATTCTGAATTAGAATTATGGATATCTGATAGAGGCTATAAAGTTATAGAGCTAGGAGAAATATTAGGTATATCAGGAAGTAGGAGAAAGGAAGTGCTGATTATAAATTATGATAAATAAAGAAATACCACATTTCATAATAAAGAAAAATCTTCAAAAATCAAAACATACAGGGAAATATGTTAGTGATGATTTATCAGACCAAGTATTAAAAGATATATGTATTAAAATAACTAAAAAAAATGAGTATACTGTACAATTTGTAGATAATGATTATGAAGATGAGTTTCAAGAGAAAGGATATAATAAAGGACGAATTGCTATTTTGTTATATGATGATTGCGTTAATTATATATCTTTTTCAGAGGTAGGGATAAATGGACGTAATTCAAGTGTGCAGAGTGTTCCAACTGCGTTTAATTTATTTTATAATAGTAAAGTAAAAAATAAATACTTATATTATTATTTTCTAGAATCAGAAGGAAATAATGAGACAGATTATCATTTGTTCATGTATAGGTTAATGAGTACAATAGGCTTTGAATTTATTAATGATGATGTATTAGAGAATGAAATTATACCATTTAATTCTATTGATGATGTGATTCACACTAGAAAGAGCAATAAAGGTAAAAACAAATCTAATAATTCTACCTATGTTACAAAAAGCACTAAACTTTCTGTAGATATATATGGGAAAACGTATGGTGCAAGTAAATATGAATCTGCTATGATTTGTTATGCATTATCAAAATTAGCTTTAAAAAAGCAAACTGTTACTTTATATGAGGTCTTAGAACAAGATTTAAAACAATTACCAAAAAAAACAAGAGAAACTATAGAAAAAATGGGTGTAATTGATATTATACCAACTGATATGACACTTGAGAAAAAAGTATTTGATGAAAACAATAGCTTGAGGTCACCACGTTATTTATATAATTTACTTAATAAATTTGGTGGGAAAAAATGTGCTTTATGTGATTGTATTGTACCTGAATCAGTACAAGGAGCTCATATATGGCCAGTAGCAGAGATTAAAAAGGATAAACTAAGTAACTTTGACCAAAAGCTAAAATGGGCAATAGATGGAGAGAATGGGCTATGGCTATGTAATAATCATCATATATGGTTTGATAAAAATATAATAAGAATATCACCATATGGTGATATTCTTATTGATGACACAATAGATTCTAGTGAAAAAGAGTTTATTGAAAAAATTACAACAGTTCAAAAGCTACCTAAAGAGTATCTTACTGAAGATTTTGTGGGCTATATAAAAAAGAGGTACAAAATAGATTAAGATATTAAATAGAAGAGTTTTTATTTTTTTTTAGTTTAAAATTAGGACAAGTTATAAATATATATTATTAATAAGAGTGTTACTTTAATAGAATAAAAGTAACACTCTTATTAGTTTAAAAGGTGGTGTAGATAATGAAAAAAATATACTCAACAAAGCATATAACAAACTTAAATTATTGCTCAAAAGAATTAATTGATAGTATTATTGAAGTAATAGAGATATTAGATTGTAATTATGGGGAGGATAGAGATATTGATAATGATTGGGGGGGATATGTACTTATAGCTGAAAATATCGTAGATATCGAAATACTGAAACAAGATAAGTTACAAGGTTTAGTACCAGAATATACTGATGTAATTGAATGTAGTGGAGGAGTTAATTGGACTTCTTCACTATTTTTACTTTCAAGTGATTATGCAGTTGTGGTAGTAACAACAGAAGAACTTTCTAAGTTCTTGTTAGAATAATGGAGGTTAATTTAATGTGAGTAAAAAGAACATAAAAAAAGAGAAGATAATCAAGGAAACTAAGTATTGTAAGATAATGAATCAAGGCAAAGTTGGAGATGATGAATACACATATACAATAGAGAAAATCTATATCAAAGAACTAAAGAGAAATGAAGTAAGGTTCTGTGTATATAAAGCAACTAGGAGGGGTGATGAAACATATATTCCAAGAAGTCTTGATGTAACTGAATTAGAATTAATAGAGCTAATAAAAGAATCAATAAAGAATAAAGTGTTTTCAGAGGAATTTATAACAATGTTAAAACAAGAAATAAGTAAGGTATAAAGTCTTAATTGCTATTTATGTAGTGATTAAGGCTTTTATTATTTTAGGAGGTAATGAGAATGAAGATAATTCTATGTGTAGGCATAATTAGAAATGGAAAAATAACTATAAAAACTTGTAATGAAAAGGAGATAAGAAGAAATGTTTAGTAGAAATAATAGATATGTAACTAGAGGTGTAAATGAGGAAGTAGACATAAGACTACAAATTATAATGTGGAGTATGATTGATAAATTGAATGATGAAGAAAATATTGAACTAGATTACTTACAAGTTTTCAAGATAAGAAAAGAAGGCAATAAGGTTGTAATAAATCAAAGTCAAGAAGTTCCTGAATACTCATGCACATATGAAATAGAGCTAGAAGATATTCAGATAGATGATGGTATTAAAATCTATGTAATTGATAGTGTAGAATATTCAACTATGCTTCTATCATCAGAATACTAATTAGGAGAGCTAAATAATGAAGAAGTTAAGTAAAGAAAAGACCTTTGATTATGATAATAAAGAGCTTCTAGGAGTAATGCGTTTTGATTTCTATGATGGGGGACTTGCTAATCAATGGAATCCAAGAGAGCTAATAATAGAATTAAATAATAAAAAAGAAATAGACCTAAAGAGATTACAAGAAGAGCTCAACTATATTCAATTTATATTGATAAAAGAATTTAGTAAAGTTATAGAGCTTTGCAATGGTACAGGATATGGTCATGAAACTTTAGTATATATAGATTTAGATATTGCTAAGTATGTAATTAAGTTAATACCAGTTAAAGATAATTATTCATATATCTATACGTATTTCAAGGGAAATCAGTAAATGGACATTAATAAAGTATTAGATATAATAATTGAAATTCTTATTTTAATAAATAAAGGAATAGAAGCTAACAAAGCAATTTCAAGTATGGCTACTAAATATAATGTACCAGAGGCAATAATAAAAAAGTTTTTAGAGGTCTAATATAGAGGAGGAAGTGAATTGAATATAGGAACAATACTTAAAGTATTAGGAACTGTAATAACTATAGTAGCTACAATTTCAGAAAGTGTTAGAGATAGATGAGTATATAGAAGTATCATTGGAATTTTACAAGAGATAATTCCAATGATACTTCATTTAATGGTAGTTATTATTAAATATGTAACTATTTTTGACGTAAGGAATTTGTGATATATGAAGTTTTGTAGTAATGATTTTAATGGAATATATGCTGATATGTATGAGCAGTTAGGTGAAGAGCTTGTAAGAGAAATATATAAGCATTATAGAGGACAACAGGTTACTTTTCCAATGAGAATATATTCAAAGGAATATATTATTAGGTACATTTCAGAAAAATATGATGGAGATAACTTGAAAGAGGTAGCTAGAGAATTGGGTTATTCAGAGAGGTGGGTGAAAACTTTAATAGATAATAACCTTAAAAAATAATACATTAGATAAACAAAAGGGGGAAATGAACTTATGAACATTTTTGATGCAGGAGGACTTATAACCTTTATAGCAGTAATAATTACTTTGGTAGTAGGAACAGGAATATTTATATTACTACATAAAATTTTTGATATTGTACACTTTGGATTTGGAGCTATGATAACTATGTGGGTTGGTTGTTGTATAGTTGGAGCTTTTATAGTTAATTTCTTAGGTGGTTTAGTAGGAGGTATATTTTCAGTAATATGGTTTCTAGTGAAGTTGGTAGCTGGAATTGCAATAGTAGGTTCTATTGGAATGTTTATTTACAATAAGCTAAGTGGAACTAAACAAGAAGAATCGAAAGGTAATGAGTAGTTATGAAGATAAAGGGAAAAGAGATTAACATTAATAAAAAAATATTAATAGTAGTAGGAATAATAGTACTCGTTGGGATTGGTTTTATAGGAAAAGGTAAAAATGAAGAAAAGAGAATTATAGAAAATAGCGTAAAAGCTATAGAGGCTGGTGACTATGAATATGCAAGGACTGCATTAGCTAGTGTTGTTGATGGTAGCAATAGTAAAAAGATAGACAAGCTTTGGAATATAGTAACTTGTTATCAAAATGCTACTGACCAATTATATAGTTACAATAATATAGAAAAAGCTAAAGAGTATCTTGATAAGATGGATAGTGACTATAAAAAATATGATAAGTTAAAAGCTGATGTTGATAAAGTTAAGGAAGAAGTTAAATCAAGAGAAGACTACATAAAAGAAGTTGATAAAATTATTGAAGAAGTTGAAAAGTTAATGGAAGTTAAGGAGTGGGACTCATATAAAAAAGCACAGGAAATGGCTAATATAGATAAGTTAAAATACTATTCAGAGTTACCAGAAAGACAACGAAAAAGACTAGATGAATTATATGGAGAAATTAATGATGGTCTTTCAGAGATAAGAAATGAAATAAATAAAAAGGAAGAAGCTTTAAGAGAAGAAAATAATAAAAAAGCAGAGGAACTAGAAGCACAGCAAGGGACAGAGCCTAGATACTTTGTGCCACATTTAAATAAAAGATTAACAATGGAAGAAATGCAAGAAGAGTATAATAAAACATCAACTCCATTTGATTATATAGGGGATGCTGGAATAACATATATGTTCAATCCAGGAAGTGCTAAGCCAACTGAACCAGCATATTAGTAATAATAGAGTCTTAATTTACTTATAAAGTAAGTTAAGGCTTTATTTTTTTTGCCAATGGGAAGTTTTTTTCTAAGGAAAATATCGTTGTTATCGTCAAATCGATATTTCAGTAATGACGATATTTTCAGATTGATAAGGTTGAGTTTATTTTGAAATGATGTAATATAGTTATATGAAAATAATGTAAGGAGTAACTAAAAAGAGATGGGGATAAAAAGTAGACATACAGATGAGGAAAAGGAAGCTTGTATTAATGAATGCTTGAATGGAGCTGATAAGTACTATTTATCTGGTAAATATGATGTATCTATTAGAACTATTGATAGATGGATAGCTAATTCAGGGGTAAGTGAGGTTGAACTTAGAATTTCAAGAAGGCAAGATAAGATACCAATTGATATACAATATAAGGTATTTAAGGTATTAAGTAGTAATCCTATATTTTATGGATATAATACGTCTGAATGGAATGTAAATAGAGTTATTAATTATATAAAAAGTACATATGATATTGATATTAATTGGAGGATGGCAAAAGCTTTAATGGAAGATGCAGTACATTCAGCTTATATTTATTCAATAGACCAAGCTTATGATGACATAGGAAGGTTAAGTGAGCTAGGGTATAGTATAGTCTTATTAGATTATATTAAAATTGGTAGAATTAAAATGTTAGAGGTTGAACCATTAGGGATAAGAGATTATACGGAAGATATACTTGATGTTAACCTTGTAATTGCTAGAGCTGATGAAAATGTATATTTAGATGTGATTGTATCAGAATTAGAAATAGTAGATAAAAAAAGAGGAACTACTATATATAAAACTAGTGATAAAGAAGAGAGGATTAAAGAAGACTTTCAAAGAAATGTAATTGTAAATGATAAATACGAGTTGTTAAATAAAATAAAGGAGGCTGAAAAAAAGAGGAAGCTGAAAAAAAAGGAAGTTGAAAAAAAAGAAGAAATTATATTTATAAGTACATATGATAGGGATATTGAAAAGCTACAGAGAAAGAGAAGTAATATAAGATATTTTATTGTAAGTGAGGATATATATAGTGAATTACTACAGAACAAGTATGAAGGTGAATATGTTAAATCAATAGTACAATATATGTATAATGATAATAATAGAAATAGACGTTTTAGAAATGTGGCGGATATAAGAAACACAGTATGTGGAAAGGTAGAGTCTTATGTCTTAAAAGTTACTAACGATAAAAATGAGATTATAAATGCTATAAAAGATGAAAATGAAAAACAAGATTCATTAGCTAAAATGGGTAAAATTGAACGAAAATGCTTCAAAATACTAAATGATAACTTAATATATAACATTTAAGACAGATGGAAATACTCCACTGTCTTTTATTTTCAAAATAATTCCATTTAGGTGAAGAAAATAAGGAAATATTTTATGATAATTCTTGTAAGGAACACAGATAAACACCGAGGAGGAATAAAGATGATAAAGAGAAACAATGAGTTAAAAACTGAGGTTATGAAGGGATTAACAGTACTTGAAAAGATGGATATGCCTATTGAAGTTAGGATGATTAAGACTAAAGAAGCTACAAGAAGTGGTTATTATCAAGATAAGGAGAAGCTTATCAATGATATTCAAAGATACGATGGAGTAGATAATATCTTCTTCACACTAAATGCTTTTTCAGAGGACTTAGTAGCTAGGAGAAAGGATAAATTACTAGGATATGCTACAAACACTACTACTGATAATGAGATAGAAAGAAGGAAGTTAATTCTTATAGATGTAGACCCAGAAAGACCAGCTGGTATATCTTCAACTGATGAGGAACTTGAATCAGCAAATGAGGTACTAAAACAAGTAATAAGACATCTAAGTAATGAAGGATTTTCAAAGCCAGTCATTGCTTGTAGTGGTAATGGGTATCATGCCTTATATAAGGTAGATTTACCTAATACTAAAGAGGTAACTGAATTAATTAAGAAATTCTTAGTTACTTTAGATAAGAAGTTTAGCAATGATAAAGCTAAGATTGATAAAACAACTTATAACGCTTCAAGAATAACCAAGCTATATGGAACAATAGCTTGTAAGGGAGACAACATGGAAAATAGACCTCATAGAAGGTCAAGGATAATAGAAAGTCCTGATGTATATGAAGTTGTCAATGAAGCTTTAATAAGTAAAGTTATCTTGGAAGAAGAGCAATCAATTAATAATGAAGTAAAAACAAGTAAAAGTTCAACTAAGAAAAACACTAAAAATGGTGGTATAAATGTTGAAGAATGGCTTGAAAGATATAACATTGATGTATCACATATAAAGGAGGAGTCAGATAGAACTTGTTATGTATTGGAAAGGTGTCCTTGGAATGAAAACCATACAGATAAATCAGCTTCAATAACCCAATTTCACGAAGGTGGAATAAGTGCCAAGTGCCATCATGATAGCTGTTCTCATGAGAGTTGGAAAACTCTTAGGGAATGCTATGAGGGTGAAAAAGACAGAGGTACAAATTCTAAAGAGGAAAAGAAAAGTCAAGCTGATGTAATGATTGAATTAGCAATGGATGCTGGAGATACCTTCTTCCATGACGAGCTAAATGAAAAATATGTAGCAATTGAAAGTGATGGAAATCCAATAGTACATAAAATTAGTTCACAAGACTATAAATCTTTTTTAGTGAAAAGATTCTTTAAGGAAACTAAAAAAGCTCCTTCAAAGGATTCAATTAATCAAGCCGTTGGTGTATTAGAAGCATTAGCTCAATATGATGGAGAAATGATTAATGTTTCAAAGAGATGTACTGAAAGGGATAATGCAATTTACTATGATTTAGGGGATAAGAATTGGACTTTCATTAAGATTACCAAGGATGGTTGGGAGATTGATAATAGTGGTCATATACTATTTACAAGACGTAAGACTATGAAGGAGCAAGTAATGCCAGAAAAATATGAAGATATATCTATAATAAATAAACATTATAGGTTTAAAACAGAAGAAGATAAGATTTTACATACAGTAAGTACTGTTACTAAGTTCTTAAATATAGGTAATCCTATAGTTGTTTACCATGGGGAAAAGGGAGCATCAAAGACTACTACCATGAGAATGGATAGAAGTATAGTTGACCCATCGGCAAGAGATATTATATCAATGCCGAAGAGTTCAACTGATTTATCATTAGTTCTTCATAATAATTATTTACCATGCTTTGATAACATAGATACTATTTCTTCTGAAAAGAGTGACATCTTATGTACAGCAGCTACTGGAGGGGGATTCAGTAGAAGAAAGCTTTATACAGATGATGAAGAAACTATATATGAGTATAAAGTACCAGTTATTCTTAATGGAATAAATGTAGTTGCAACAAGACCAGACTTACTTGATAGAAGTTTACTTTTAGGTCTTGAAAGAATACCAGAAGATGAAAGAAAGGAGGAGAGTGAAGTGTGGAAAGACTTCAATGATGATAAGCCTAAAATGTTAGGAGCTATATTTAGCACAATTTCTAAAGCTATGAGCATTTATCCTGATGTTAACTTAGATAAGTTAGGAAGAATGGCTGATTTCACAAGGTGGGGATATGCCATAGCAGAAGTGGCGGGAATAGGTGGAGAGAAGTTTTTAAAAGCCTATCTTGACAACCAAAGTAAAGCTAATGATGAGGCTGTAAACTCTAATCCTATAGCAGTAGCAATAATAAGGCTTATGGAAACGACTCAATGTTTTGAGGGGACACCATCTAAACTTTTAGATACTTTAACTGTTATTGCAGAAGAAGAGAAGATTGACATTAAATCAAGAAGATGGGTGAAAGAGCCTAATGTTCTTATGAGGAAGTTAAATGAATTAAAATCTAATCTTTTACTTGAAGGAATAACATTTACTTCTACTAATACTAGTAGAGGAAGAAAGGTTGAAATACGTAAAAGTCCTAAAGAACTTATGAGTGGACAAGCTAGCACAGATAGTTCTTCAATTAGTTCACTTATAGCATTAGAGCCAGAAAATATTGAGTTTTAACAAATTAATGACGTTATCTTAGTTCGACACTTCGATAACGTCGATATTTTCAATATAAACTGATGGAGGAGAAAGAGGATGAAATTTTTTGAAACATTACAAGGTAAAAATGTTGCATTATATGTAAGAAAAGAGAGAGGTGAGGAAATCACAACCAGTGGATATGGAAGATTACAATGGATAGAAGATGATATAAAGGAGTATGTTGCAGAAATGGATATCTTCATAGATGAGTATGAAGACGTTAGCAAATTACATAAAGTCATTCAAATGGTTAATGAATGTAGAATTGAAGCTATAGTTTTGTGGACTATAGATGATATAGATTTATCCTTAATTAAAGAACTTGTTGAGGTTTGTTCAGTTAGGGAAGTAGAGTTGATTAGCTTTTGGGAGCATATAATACCTGTTAAAGAGCTAATAAACAATTTTAATTAATAGATAGGAAGGAATAAATAAAGATGAAAGTTTTAAAATCATTAAAAGATAAAAAATTAGGAGTTTACTTAAGAAAAGAAAGTCCAGATGAAAATATTATAACTGGATACGGAAGGCTACAATGGTTGAAGCATGAACTTGAAGAATACAAAGGAGATAAAAAATTCTTTATAGATAGGTTTAATGAAGATACTAATTTAAACTCTCTAATTAATGCTATTAGAAGTAAAGAAATAGAAGCAGTAATAATATGGACATTAGATGATATTAATTTAGATTTAATTAATAGCTTATGGGTAGTTTGTTTTATGAATGAAATACCATTAATAAGTTTCTATGAAGGTGTAATAGAAACTAAAGATATTATCAATACATACAATGGACAATTTTCAATCACTAGATAAAAACACTAAGGAGGAACAACAGATGAGCAATAAAAGAAAGGTAGATGAAATTATTGATATTATATCAGAAATAATACTAAAACACTTATCAGAAGAGAAAAAGACCAAGTATCATAACAATGGTAACCCATTATAAACTGAAAATATTGAAGTTACTGAAGTAACGAAGTGGCTTCAATATTTCAGGTAATTAAAGTAATAAGACAAGTATATATTATAAATCCGATAATATAAAAAGTAAATTGGAGGAGTATAAAGATGGATTTTAAAACTTTAGCACATAATATAATAATGGAAAAAAGAAAAAAAAGAATAGCAATATATTGTAGGGTTTCTACTGTTGAACAAGCAGAAGAAGGTTACAGTATTGCTGAACAAGAAAGGCTATTAACTGAATGGTGTAGTAAGATGGATTACGTAGTAACCAAGTGCTATTCAGATAGGGGAATTAGTGGAAAGGCTATTAATAATAGACCAGCCTTGAAGGAATTATTAAAGGATGCAGAAGAAAAAAAGTTTGACATGGTGCTTGTATGGAAGATAAATCGTATTAGTCGTAAATTAACTCATGTATTAGAAATAGCTGAAACGTTAGAAATGAACAACATAGCTTTTAAGTCATATTCAGAGGAGTTTGATAATAGCACTCCAGCTGGTAAAATGCAGTTTCAGATGATGGCTTTAGTTGGAGAATTTGAGAGAGGAACTATAGCTCAGAATGTAAAGATGGGAATGTGTGCTAAGGCGAAATCTGGAGAATGGTGTGGTGGACAAGTGTTGGGATATGATTTAGTTCCAGTTGAGAAGCAACAAGGAGCTAAAAGAACTAAAACAGTACTTACTATTAATGAAAGAGAAGCAGAGTCAGTTAGATTTATATTCAATGAATATGCTAGTGGTAAAGGATATAAAGCTATTACTAATCAATTAAATAAGCTATGTTATAAGACTAAGAAGGGTAATAACTTTTCAGTAGGTTCAATAAGAGATATACTAACTAATCCAGTTTATATAGGTAAAATAAGATATAATGTAAGACAGAATTGGTCAGAAAAAAGGAGAAGAAATATAAATGCTAATCCAATAATAACTGATGGAATACATAAAGCTATTATTGATGAAAAGCTATGGGATAAGGTACAAGCAATTTTAGAAAGCAAGAAGGGTAAGCCTTCAAGAATATATGACGGAGAATATCCACTAACAGGAATACTAAGATGTCCTAAATGTGGAGCTGGAATGGTAATAATGAGAACAACAAACACATTAAAAGATGGAAGTAAAAGAAGAATAGCTTATTATGCTTGTGGAAATTGGAAGAATAAAGGTATAGCAATATGTAGCAGTAATTCAATAAGAGTTGATAAGGCTAATGAGTATGTATTTAGTAAGTTATCAGAGTTATTATCTAATGATAAAATGGTGAAAACAATAGTTGATAATGTTAATAAGGAAAGAATTAGAAAGGTAAATCCTGCAAAGAAAGACTTATCAAAAATAGATAATGAATTAGAGAAGCTAGATAAAAAAAGGGCTAAGTTATTTGAAGCTTATGAGGATGAGATAATAACTAAGGAAGAGTTTAAGTTAAGAAAAGAAGAACTAATGAAGAGAGTTAAGACTTTAGAAGAAGAGAAAGCTCCATTATTAGTAACACTTTCAGATGATGTAAATGAGGAAGTGCCATATGAACTTGTTAAAAGTATCTTAGAAAACTTTAGTAAGGTATTAACTGAAAGTTCAACAAGAGAGCAACAGAAGAAGTTATTACATATGATAATTTCAGAAATAACTATTAATGAATTAAGGGAGATTGATTCAATTAAGATTAAATTAGATGATAACTTAATAAATTATTTAAGTAATGAAGAAGGAGTATCTATGAAGGGTACTCCTTCTTCATTTATGTTAAGAAATGTTGGGATAAAGACATTGAATTTAGATATCGCTATATAGATATCACCAGAATGTAATATTGAGGTTGTTATTAGATGAAATTATAATATATAGTATATAGAGTTAATTTATATATAAGAGTATATAATAGTAAGAAAATTGAATATTATAGTAGAATTAGTTATATATAAATTTAATGATATAAATATATAATTTTACAGGGAGAACCTCAATGAGAAAAGAAAACATGAATTTAGGAAGAACTACATATATTAACAATGGTATAGATATGGCAAATATTTTCTTTAATATTTCTCAAGAAGATGAGAAGACATCAAAAATTTTATATGAAAAAGGATATTATAATCAATCTGTTTATTTTTGTATACAATCTATGGAAAAGTATGTGAAGTTTTTTATTTGTAAAAAAGTTGATATATCAAATAAATATTTTGCAAATAAAATAAGAGAAACAGGACATTCAATAGATAGTTCAATAGATTTTCTTATAGAAATTATAGCTGGTAATGATAATTTACTAAGAGAGCAAATCAGTAATCAAATTAAAAATCAAATATTGCATGGAGTAAAGCTTTCAAGATTGTATAATGCAGTTAGATATCCTTTTTACAGTGAATATAATAAAAGCTATAAAATTTTAAAAATGTCACTAATAGATTGTAAAGAGATGTATATGATGTTTGAAGCACTTAAAAAAATGTTACAAGATTTAGGTAGAATTTAAATATATATTTTTTATGTTAAAAATATTAGTATAAAGAATTTTAATTTAAATAAAACTTAATAAATTATTTAAGCAATGAAGAAGGAGTATCTATGAAGGGTACTCCTTCTTCATT
>JAQCTH010000109.1 GCA_027686065.1 Clostridiaceae bacterium AF10-41 | reverse complement strand
TTTATGTTACAAGATAATATCATTTATAATATCTTTAGTTATTGAAAAAAGGATATGATTTATATCTAAATCTATAAATCATATCCTTTCATTAATTATCAACTATAAGCTACCTATTTTCAATCGTCTCTATATATGGTTTATAAGCATATCTCCATCATTTTTAATAAGCTCATTATCAAAGTATTGATAGTAATAGCATTTTAATTTACCACTATATAACTTTCTGTTTTTAGTTGATTTTCTTCCAAATGGACCTTCAAATCCTTCATAAGATGTAAGAACATTATAATCCCAATTGAAAAATTTCTTTTTAAAGCTTCCAAAAGTTTTATATAACTGTTCTACTTCTTTCTTTTCTCCTAATCTTTCCCCATATGGAGGATTAGAAATTATAAAGCCATATCTACTGCTGTTTGAAAAATCATTAAAATCTCGTCTTTGGAATTCAATATATTTTGAAACGCCTGCTTTTTCTGCATTACTTCTTGCTACTTTAAGTATTCTTCCATCTATATCATATCCTATAAGCTTTATATCTTTATTTTTAATTCCTCTTTCTGCACCTTCTCTTACTTGTTCAAAAATATCACTTTCCATTATTGGCCAAGTTTCACACGTAAAACTTCTACACATACCTGGTGCTATATTTTGCATAATCATAGCAGCTTCTATAAGTATAGTCCCTGATCCACAAAAAGGATCAACTAAAAGAAAGTCTTCTTTCCATCTAGAAATAAGTACCATAGCAGCTGCTAAAGTTTCTTTAAGAGGTGCTACTCCAGCTTCTTCTCTATATCCTCTTTTATGTAAACCTGGTCCTGAAGTATCTATTGTTAATGTTACAACATCTTTTAGTATTGATACCTCAATTTTATATAATGGGCCATTTTCCTCAAATTGCTTTATTCCATAAGAATTACTCATGCTGTCTACTATAGCTTTTTTTACAATAGATTGACAATCTGGCACACTATGTAATGTTGATTTTACAGATTTACCATTAACATGCATAATACCGTTTATAGGTATTATATCACTCCATTTTATACTCTTTGTACCTTGAAATAATTCTTCAAAGCTTCTCGCTTCAAATTCTGCCATTTTTATTAATATTCTATCTGCTGTTCTTAAATGAATATTAGCTATTGCAATATCCATTTCATCTCCTGTAAAATGTACTTTCCCATTTTCTGTTTTTAAGTCTTCATAACCTAAAGCTTTCAATTCTTTTGCAGTAATACCTTCAAGACCAAAGGTTGTTGTTGCAATTAAATCATATTCCATACTATTCTCCTTTATTTTCCTTCGTAAATTTTTACTGAGTCATTACCATCAATTTCCTCTATTTCAACTGCTATTATTTCACTTTTTGAAGTTGGAATATTCTTACCTACATAATCAGCTCTTATTGGTAGCTCTTTATGTCCCCTATCTATCAATACAGCTAATTGTATTTGTTCTGGCCTTCCTGAATCCATTATAGCGTCAATTGCAGCTCTTACTGTTCTACAAGTATATAATACATCATCAACTAATATAACCTTTTTACCAATAACATCTACACCCAAATCCATATTATTAACTCTAGGCATATCTTTTATTTCAGTTATATCATCTCTGTATAGTGTTATATCAACATATCCTACAGGAACTTTTATTCCTTCTATATTTTCTATATTTCTTGCAATTCTTTCTGCCAAAGGATATCCCCTTCTTTTTATTCCAATTAAAACTATATTTTCAATACCCTTATTTTTTTCAATTATTTCATGCGAAATTCTTATTAAAGTTCTTTTTATTGCTTTATCATCTAATAAATTTGCCTTTAAGTTCATTTAAATCCACCTCTATTTTCTTATATTTTCTAATAATTCTAAATAATATTGGGGTAAATCTGAATCAAATTCCATATATTCCTTAGTTCTTGGATGAATAAATCCTAAAGTTTTTGCATGTAATACTTGACCTTGTAATTTAAATTTTTGCTTTTTATTGCCATAAATAGGATCTCCAACTAAAGGATGACCAATTGAAGACATGTGAACTCTAATTTGATGTGTTCTTCCTGTTTCTAACCTACATTTTACTAAGGCTGTTCCATTATTATATTGCTCTAAGACTTCATAATGGGTTACGGCTCTTTTTCCATCTTCAACTATAGCCATCTTTAATCTATCTTTCTTATTTCTTCCTATAGGTTTATCAACAGTTCCTTCAGATTTACTAAATTTACCTTCAACTAATGCATAATACTCTCTCTTTATAGTATGTTCTTTAAATTGTTGTGCTAAACTATTATGAGCTTCATCATTTTTAGCTATTACTAATATCCCAGATGTATCTTTATCTATTCTATGGACTATTCCAGGTCTTATAATACCATTTATTCCTGATAAATCTTTACAGTGAAACAGCAGTGCATTTACTAATGTTCCATTATAATTACCTGGGGCAGGATGTACAACCATTCCTTGTGATTTATTTAGTACTATTACATCTTCATCCTCATAAACTATATTAAGTTCTATATCTTCTGCTTCTACATCAAGATCAATTGGAGCTGGCATACTTACTATTACTACGTCACCATTTCTTAGTTTGTAGTTACTCTTGATTTCTTTATCATTGACTATAACTACATTAGAATCTATTAATCCTTGTATAAAAGATCTAGATTTTCCATCTATAGTGTTAACTAAATACTTATCTATTCTAACTCCAATGTCTTCTTCCTTTATTTTAAATACTAATTCGTCCATTAATATTGTTCTCCATTTTCCTTATAATTCTTTACACATTATAATACATAAGAACCTTACACTCAATAGTAAAAAGAAAATAAAAAATCCGTATTAAACGGATTTTATGTATTAGTTCTTTGCAAAGAAGCTTTTTATTTCGTCCATATCCTCAGTATAAACTTCCTCTATTTCTTCTATGTTCTTACTAGATAATTCAATACTATCAACTGCTGCCTCTTCTAATGGTTCTGATATATTATAATTCTTAGTTAAGTCTTTTTCTAATTCATCAAATGTTTCCGTCTGTGCATTCATAAAGTTTCTAAATTTAGCTCTAAACTTTATAAACTCTTGCTTTACCTTCTCATATTCATCATTTATAGAAACCACATCATTGTGAGCCTTGTCTAAAATTTTCTTAGCAGAATCATTCGCATTTTTCAGAATTATTTCTGCTTCTTTTTGTGATGACTCTCTTGCTTGTTCGGCTGCATTCTGAGCTAATAACAATGTGTTTTGAATTGTATTTTCTATTTTCGAATAATGTTCTAATTTCTCATTAACTCTTGATAAATTTTCTTTTAATCTTGAGTTCTCTTTATAAAGCTCTTCATAGTTTTCTATAATTTCATTGATAAATTCATCAACTTCATCACTACTGTATCCTCTAAACCCCTTTTTGAATTCTTTATTACTTATGTCCATTGGAGTAAGTTTCATAAAATCACCTCTACACATTATATATATTTTTTCACTATAATTCTCTGCTTTCCACTTCTAGTTTCGCCAATTATTTCTCCAATTATAAACTTTCCAATTCCTCTAATTGTAACTCTAGTATCTTTTGAAATTTCTTGACTCTTATCTCTAGCTTTGACATAATCTATTAACACTTTGCCACTTTCTATAATCTCAATTGCTTTTGATCTTGATACATTTGAAATTTTTGCTATAACACTATCTGCTCTTAATGAAGATACATTTATAAGTATTTCTTCAAACTGAGCAGAGGGCAATTCATTATTATCTTCTATCACTTTTATTTCAATTGGAGACTTTCCAATATGTGATAAATTATTCAATATAAAATCACTTATATCTTCTAATACAGGAATATATGCTTTATCTTCTTTAACTATTATGTCTCCTAATTTATCACGCTGAATTCCCAATGACAATATCGATCCTAAATAATCTTTATGTTTCAAATTTGAAAAATTAGATTTATTACTTATTCTTAAAATTTTAATAGGATAATTGGCTTTATAATAATTATTAAAAGCAATTATTCTTCTTTCGGATTCTTCAAAAAGCCCATTTGTTTCAACTACAAAATTACTATTATTACAGTTTTTTTGAAAAAAACTCCATATATTTGGTGAATGAAAGTTATTTGTAAACATCGGTATATCTTTTTCATAAGCTAATTTATATTTTTCATATATTTTTAAAACTTCGTTTATATCTTCTTCACTGAAGCTTTTTATTACAGTTTCTTTTTTTAACATTAAATCTACATCCTATTGTTAATTAAAATATTACTTATAAACTATTAATAAACATTATGTTTTATTGATTATTTATTCCAATTGAATAATGCTTTTGAGCTAAGTTCATTTTTTAATTCATTTGTAACTTCCACATTAGAAGGTGATAATAAGTAAACTCTTTGCTCTATTTCTTGTAATGTAGCACCTAAAACATAACAAGATCCACTTATAAAATCTACTAGTCTTTGTGCTACCTTTGTTTCTAAAGTAGTTGCATTAACTAAAACTATTTTTCTTGCTTTTATAGCATCAGCAATTTCTCTTGCATCATCATAGCTATTTGGCTTTGTTACCATTACCTTTGCTGTGGATGCAGTATGAATATTTACTACTTTATTTCCTTTTTGTTTTGATATAATTGGTTCAATTTCTTCTTGCATTTCTTCTTCAAGTTCTGTATCTTCTAAATCTTCTAAATCATCCTCATATTCACCAAGTCCAATTATTTCTTTAAATTTTCCAAACATATTACCCATTCTTTAATCCTCCTAATATATTTCTTTTACCAAATATTCCTTCACCAATTCTTATTAAATTAGAGCCTTCTTCAATAGCTATTTTATAATCATTAGTCATACCCATAGATAAAATTTCCATTGAAATATTTTTATATGACTTTTTGCTTAAAGTATCATATATATCTTTCATTTTTTTAAAATAATATCTATTTTCAGTATCATTTCCTTTTGGAATTATGGCCATTAATCCTTTAACTTTACAATTATTACATAGTTCTATTTCATTTATTAAGCCATCTAATTCTTCCTCAAAAATCCCACTTTTATTTTCTTCTTTTCCTATATTTATTTGTATTAAAAGATTAGCTATAGAATTTTCCTTTGAAAATTCACTTTCTATCTTTTTTAAGAGTTTAATGCTAGATAATGAATGTATTAAATAGACTTTACCCACCAAATACTTAACTTTATTAGTTTGCAAACTACCTATAAAATGCCATCTTATATCTTTTTGAAGAATTTCTTCTTTTTCAATAAGTTCTTGTACTTTATTTTCGCCAAAATCTCTTTGTCCAGCCTTATATGCAAGTTCTATATCTTCTATAGGCTTAGTCTTTGAAACTGCTACTAATATGACATCTCTTGATAAATTTTCTTTTATTTTATTTATATTTTCTTCTATAACCAAGTCTTTTCCTCCTAAAGAAGCTATTAACATATACACTGTAAATATTCTTCAAAAAAACCTAAATTCCTTCATCTTTAAAATATTTTTTAATAAAATTTTATTTTTTCTGATATACTTCCATATATTTTACATCTGTATTTTGTTTTGTTGCAGAAATCACTATTTCATCTTTTTCTGACACTTCTATTTTTAATTTTCTTAAAAGCAATTTTTGTATAAAACTATTTTCTGCTAATAAAGACGCTTTCATTTCCTCGGGATTCCCTATAGCATAAATATAAAATGGAGATGATACATTTGATTGATCTTCAAATGCTATAGCTGCTGAATAGCATATTACTCCAGTATTAGGTAGTATTCTATGATCATTTATTGCTATAGCCTGTGCACCTGCATTTTTTAACTCATTTAAAACCATTGCAGCATCAGAATCATGGAATATCTTTCTCCATATCTCATAATAAGATTCAAAGTTATAATTTATATCTCCATCTAATATCTTTATTACTAATCCCGGCCCTTTAACAGATGTGATTCCTCCTAAAGCTCCATAATCAACTAATTGCTTTTTCATATCTTCAACTAACTTCTTACTCTTCTCAGGATCATTACCTTCATATTTACTTATTTTATATCTATAATCTATGTTTTCATTTTTTATTTTTTCTATTTCCTTGTACAATTTACTTCTTTCTTCAACTGCATTTTTATATTCAACTGCATTTAAAGATACATTAATCTTAGTATTATTTGCATTAATTCC
This sequence comes from Clostridiaceae bacterium AF10-41, assembly GCA_027686065.1. Classification (GTDB taxonomy): domain Bacteria; phylum Bacillota; class Clostridia; order Clostridiales; family Clostridiaceae; genus Clostridium. Next base: position 1,816 of record JAQCTH010000109.1, on the reverse strand, counting down.
AATTATTATAAGCAATCCTGTTACAATTGATGCTGATAAAATAAAAAATGTTGACTTTATATTTTTCATTTATTCACCTCGTTCACGAGATTTTAGCTTTTCAATTAATAATCTTCTTATAACTGCAAAGTTATCAAATATTCTACCTCCAAAAACAATAACTGCTGCTATATACATTGGGATTCCAAGCTTATCTCCTAAGTATGCAAGGCCTGCTGCTAATGCCGCATTACCAAAGAAACCTGAAATAAATATATCTGATTTAAAATTTTTTGATAAAGATGCTCTAACCGCACCAAAAACAGAATCTAAACATGCCAAAATTGCAACAGACATATAGGGAGATAAAGTATCTGGTATATTTACATCTAATAATAATCCTAAAAGTACACCTACTAATAACCCAATAAATGCTATCATAAAAATCCCCCTCCTTAATTTACAGGTTTAACAAATTCACTTGTTAAAGACTGAGTAGTTTTATTTATTATAATCTCGTCACTTTCTTTTACTTCACTATTATAATTTTGTAATGCTTGATACTCTAATACTCCAACAAAAGTTACTGCATTTTTTAACGCTTGCTTATCGCCTATAGCTTTTATTACTATCTTATCATTAGGATCTATTCTTCCAGCTGATCCTACCCAAACCCAATTTCCTGAATTCCTAATACCACTTTGTGGAGTAATCCTATAATCATTTACAGATATTGCTTCTGCTTTTGCAAATTTTAAAGAATTAACTATATAAGCTATCTCTTCTTCACTAATAATTCTAGTAGTAGTTGAATTATTCGAGCCAAAGATATTAGTTTTTTGAGTTATAGTTATAACTACTCCTGGACCCTTAACATCCACTAACCCTAAATTCATTCTAGTATTATCAAGTTGCTTTTTTATTTCTCCTTCAACAGCACCATCTTTTGCTACTGTTTCTTCTAGTTGCTTTAATTTTTCAGATAATACATTATTAGACTCTAAAAATTCTTCTTTTTCTTTCTTTAATGCCTCTATTTCTGCAATTATATCTAAATTTTGAACTATTTTATTTTCTTTATTTTTCTCATTAAGCAATTTAAATTGATGCGCAAGTAAAAATCCCAAAAATGCACAAACAATTGCAACAAATATTTGTGATGTAATCTTCTTCATATAGCTTCCCCTTTACTAATTAATTTGCTTTATAACTGGCTGGCCATTAAAGCTAATATCAATATATCCCTTTGAAATAACCCCTTGTTCAATTGCATTAAGAGCTAAATTCATTTTATCCACTAAGTTAGTACTGTCTCCAATTATTATTTTTACATTTCCTATATAGCATACTATATTATTTATGTCCTCAACATCTATTTTAGAAAAAATATATTCTTGTGGCATTACCTCTATTATTTGATAAAATTTTTCTAATACATTTTTTAAATTAGTATTATCAGATACTTTATCCCCTACCGTCTTTTCTATTAAATCAACTCCTGTAAGCATAATTAAATTTCTGCCTTCTAAGCTATCTAACTCTTCCACAATTATTCCCTCATTATTAATTGCCTTTAATTTCCCTTCACTTTCAAAATAATAAGCTATTTTATTTTCCTTTATATTTATATTTAAACTATTTATACCTTTTTTCGTTATTTTTATCTCTTTTACATATGGATTTTCTTTTAATTCTTTTTCAATTTCATTATAATCTATAGTGAATATATTTTGCCCTATATTGTATTTTAATTTTTCTTGTAAACTTTCATTTGTTAAAGTTACTAATCCTGTTAAATTAATTTTTTTTAAATTAAATACAGGTGATTTATATATAA